>NZ_NFLR01000007.1:0-167038 GCF_002161005.1 Alistipes sp. An116 | reverse complement strand
GCGGTGCGGGTGTTGACCTGCCGCCGCGTTCGGGCCGAACCACGTCTGAAGGCCCTGTCGGGTCCGTGGGCGGATGGCTTGAGCGGTGCGGGTGTTGACCTGCCGCCGCGTTCGGGCCGGATCCACCTCTGAAAGCCCTGTCGGGTCCGTGGGCGGATGGCTCCTCTTCCAGTGTATGAATGCCTCTTCCTTGCAATGGTCAGGCCGCCGCTGGCGGTCAATCCATCGCTGAATTTTCCCCGCTGAATGACGCTCCGGCGGTGTTCCCAATCACCGCCGGAGACGTTCAGCCGGTTTTTACCGAACCTTACCCCTGACACTACTTTTTTAAAAACCGGATAAATGACTGACAACAACAAATCTACCTTCGCCGGGAAGATGACGCAGTATCGCTGGGTGATCTGTGCGATGCTCTTCTTCGCGACGACCGTCAACTACCTCGACCGTCAGGTGCTTTCGTTGACGTGGGACGAGTTCATCAAACCCGAATTCCACTGGAACGAGTACCACTATGGTCTGATTACCTCCATCTTCTCGATCGTTTACGCCATCTGCATGCTCTTCGCCGGCCGCTTCATCGACTGGATGGGCACCAAGAAGGGCTACCTGTGGGCCATTGGCGTATGGTCGGCCGGAGCCTGTGCCCACGCTCTGTGCGGAGTGGCTACCGAGGCGTGGGTCGGACTGCCCAACCGTGCGGCGCTGGTTGCCGTGGAGACCGGATCGGCCGTAGCCGCCACGATCGCCATGGTGAGCATGTACTTCTTCATCGCCGCACGCTGCATCCTGGCTCTGGGTGAGGCCGGCAACTTCCCCGCCGCCATCAAGGTGACGGCCGAGTACTTCCCGAAGAAGGACCGTGCCTACGCCACCTCGATCTTCAATGCCGGCGCCTCGATCGGTGCGCTGTTCGCCCCGCTGACCATTCCGCTGCTGGCCAAGGCCTGGGGCTGGGAGCTGGCCTTCATCGTCATCGGTGCGCTGGGCTTCATCTGGATGGGCTTCTGGGTTTTCCTCTACAAGAAGCCCTCGGAGCAGCCCCGCGTCAATGCCGCCGAGCTGGAGTACATCGAGCAGGACAAGCACGAAGTGGTCGACGGCGAAAAGATTGACCAGGAGCAGGAGACCGAGAAGATCTCGTTCTGGAAGACGCTGAGCTTCAAGCAGACCTGGGCTTTCGCCTTCGGCAAGTTCATGACCGACGGCGTGTGGTGGTTCTTCCTCTTCTGGACCCCGTCGTATCTGAATTCGCAGTTCGGCATCAAGATGTCCGAGGGGCTGGGCGTGGCGCTGATCTTCACGCTCTACGCCATCACGATGCTGTCGATCTACGGCGGCAAACTCCCGACGATCATCATCAACAAGACGGGGCTGAACCCCTATGCGGCGCGTATGCGTGCGATGCTGATCTTCGCCTTCTTCCCGCTGCTGGTACTGCTGGCCCAGCCGCTGGGCACCATCTCGCCGTGGTTCCCGATCATTCTGATCGGTATCGGCGGTGCGGCTCACCAGTCGTGGTCGGCCAACATCTTCTCCACGGTGGGCGACATGTTCCCCAAATCGGCCATCGCAACGGTAACGGGTATCGGCGGCATGGCCGGCGGTGTGGGGTCGATGATCCTGCAGTGGTTTGCCGGATGGCTCTTCGTGCACGCCGATGAGACCGGCATGCAGTTCATGGGCTTCGAGGGCAAGCCGGCCGGTTATTTCGTGGTCTTCTGCATCTGCGCCGTGGCCTATCTCGTCGGCTGGATCGTCATGAAGACGCTCGTTCCGAAATACAAGCCCATCGTAATCGAATAACGGACGGATTCCGGGCCGGCGGTGGAGGAAAGACCGAATTTCACCGTCGGCCCTTCCGGAATCCAAAATTCTGAAAAACAATGATTAAGGAATTGAATAGGTCGACCGTCGAGAAGGTCGACCGCCCCGTTCACATCCTTCAGTTTGGTGAAGGAAACTTCCTGCGCGCCTTCGTCGACTGGCAGATCGACATCGCCAACGAGAAGGGCGTCATGAACTCCGGCGTGGCCATCTGCCAGCCGATCCTCGATCCCGAGCACAAGGTACTGGGGATGATCGACCTGCTCAACAAGCAGGACAACCTCTACCACGTCTATCTGGAGGGCATCGAGAACCGCCAGCCCAAGAAGGACATCCGTCTGGTGAAGAGCGTCATGGATTCGTTCAATCCGTATGTCGACTACGAGAAGTACGAGCACTACTTCCTCTCGCCCGACCTGAAGATCACCATCTCGAACACCACCGAGGCGGGTATCCGCTACGAGGAGGGTGACGATCTGGAGGCTCGTCCGCCGAAGTCCTATCCGGCGAAGATGACCGCACTGCTGTACAAGCGCTTCAAGCACTTCAACGGCGATCCGACGAAGGGGCTGTGCATCATCTGCTGCGAGCTGATCGAGAACAACGGCTCGACGCTGCACGAGTATGTGATCCGCCATGCGATGTACAACGGCCTGGGGGCCGACTTCATCGACTGGGTGGAGCGCAACTGCCACTTCTGCGACACGCTGGTCGACCGCATCGTGCCTGGCTTCCCGCGCGACACGATCAACGAAATCAAGGAGGAGATCGGCTACAACGACAACCTCGTGGTCAAGGCCGAGCTGTACCACCTGTGGGCTATCGGCGGCGAGGGTTACAAGGAGGTGCAGAAGGTGCTGCCGCTGGACAAGGCTGGCCTGCACGTCATCTTCATGCCCTCGATCAAGCAGTTCCGCGACAAGAAGGTCCGCATTCTGAACGGTTCGCACACGGGCATGGTGCCCATCGCCCTGCAGATGGGCTGCGAGACGGTGATGGATGCCTTCAACACGCCGTCGATCGAGCGCTTCATCAACGAGATGGTCGCCCGGGAGGTGATCCCGATGATCGACGAGGATCAGGAGGAGCTGAAGAAGTTCGCCGCCGGGATTCTCGAGCGTTTCTACAATCCCTTCATCAAGCACATGCTGCGGTCGATCTCGCTCAACTCGTTGTCGAAGTGGGAGGCGCGCAACTATCCGACCGTCAAGGACAACTGGTTCAAGGCCGGGAAGCTGGCTCGGCGCGAGTGCTTCACCTTTGCGGCGCTGATGGCGCTGTACGGCCCGAAGAGCGGTTTCGAACCCGACGACACGAAGGAGTTTGTCGACTACATCCGTACGAACTGGAATTCGGAGGACCTCGTGGGGACGATCCGCAAGATCGTGCACGAGAGCGGCATCTTCACGGTCGATTTCTCGGAGGTGCCGGGATTTGTCGAGGCCGTGGCCGGGTATGTGGCCGACATCGAGTCGCTGGGCATGAAGGGGGCCCTTGAGAAGTTCCTGAACAAGTAACAAGCAGCTTCTAATCCGAGAGGCGAAGCCGGAGGCGTGTCGGAGTGCCGGGCGGCCACGGACCCTCAGCGAATGCCGCAGATGCGGTGTCGCGCGGGGCGGGCGTCTGAACCGGGAAGCCGGCAGAGGCTCCGGTTTCGTCTTTTTCAGCGCAGGATGATATGAAACGTTTTCTGAAAATCAATGCCGCGGACAATGTGGCCGTGGCGCTGGCGGATCTCGCCGCGGGCGAGCATCTGCAGATCGACGGCCGCGAGGTGACACTCCGCGAGGCGGTGGCCCGGGGCCACAAGTTCGCCCTGCGGGATCTGGCCGAGGGGGAGAATGTCATCAAGTACGGCTATCCGATCGGTCACGTCACGCGGCCGGTGGCCGCCGGGGAGTGGATCCACTCGCACAACCTGAAGACCAACCTCTGCGACGACCTCTCGTACACCTATACGCCGCGGGTCTATCCGCTCGCGATCCCGAAACGCGACGACCTGCGCGTGCAGGGCTATCTGCGCCACAACGGGCAGATGGGGATCCGCAACGAGCTGTGGATCGTGCCATCGGTGGGGTGTGTCAACGGGCAGGCGCAGGCCATTGCCGAGCGGGTGCGCCGCGAGTGCGACTGCTCGCATCTGGACGACGTGCGCGTCTACGCGCACAATTACGGCTGTTCGCAACTGGGCGACGACCACGCCAATACGCGCCGGGCGCTGGCCCGCCTGGTGAAGCATCCGAATGCGGGTGCGGTGCTGGTGCTGGGTCTCGGGTGCGAGAACAACCAGGTCTCGGCCCTTCGGGAGGAGATCGGCGAGTGGGACGACGAGCGCGTGAAATTTCTCATTGCGCAGGAGGTCGAGGACGAAGTCGAGACGGGTTTCGAGATCTGCCGCGAGCTGGTCGGGAAAACCCGCGAAGACCGACGCCAGCCGTTGCCGCTGTCGTATCTGAAGGTGGGACTGAAGTGCGGCGGTTCGGACGGCTTTTCGGGTATCACGGCCAATCCGCTGGTGGGGCTGTTCTCCGACTGGCTGGTGGCGCAGGGCGGCACGACCGTGCTGACGGAGGTGCCCGAAATGTTCGGCGCCGAGACCATTCTGATGGACCGCGCCACGGACCGTACGGTCTTTGACGAGACGGTCCATCTGATCAACGACTTCAAAGACTACTTCCGCCGCTACGACCAGCCGATCTACGAAAATCCCTCGCCCGGAAACAAGAAGGGCGGCATCACGACCCTCGAGGAGAAGTCGTTGGGGTGTGTGCAGAAGGGGGGTGCACAACCGGTGGTCGACGTGCTGGGCTATGCGCAGCCGATCGTCCGTCAGGGGCTGAACCTGTTGCAGGCACCGGGCAACGACTTGGTGGCCGCCTCGGCACTGGCCCTTTCGGGGTGTCAGATGGTGCTGTTCACCACGGGGCGCGGCACGCCCTTCGGGTCGTTCGTCCCGACGATGAAGATTGCGACCAACACGCCGCTCGCGCAGTTCAAGTCGAACTGGATCGACTTCAACGCCGGCACGCTCGTCGAGGACGAGGAGCCCCACGCCGTGCTGGAACGGCTGATCGACAAGATCCTCGCCACGGCCGACGGCGAACACCTCAAGCACGAGCGCACGGGCTTCAAGGAGATCGCCATCTTCAAGTCGGGCGTAACGTTGTAGGGATTTGTGGTTTTCCGGGTTTGGCCGGGATTGGCTTTCTTCCGGTTGTTGCCCGCCGCCTGCGGCGTCGTATGCAAATCCGACCCTCCCCCAACCCCCTCCTCGGAGGGGGCTTGCGGTTTTGGACAGCAGATGTGAAACAAGATGGATGCGAACTATGAAATTGCTGACTCTTTTTGCTTTTTGTTCCCTTTTCGCGGTCCGGGCCTTTGCCGAAGAGACTGTCTATACGGTCGACTGCAATGGTGGGGGTGACTTCCGTACCGTGCAGGAGTGCCTCGACGCCTTGCCCTCGAAACCCGACGGCTGGTGCACCGTCCGCATCCTGCCCGGCACGTACCGCGAGAAGGTGACGTTGGACGTCTACAAGAATTGCGTGCGGATCGTCGGTGTGGGCGGTGCGGAGGAGGTGCGCATCGTCTGGAACGACTTTTCGGGGCGCGTGGTCGACGGCTACGAGATGTCGACCTACGACACGTGGACCCTTTCGCTGCAGGCCGACGACGTGATCCTCGAGGGGCTGACCGTCGAGAACGATGCCGGGCGCGTCGGGCAGGCCGTGGCCCTCGAGACCCGCGGCGACCGCATTCACATCAACCGTTGCCGCCTGGTGGGCGATCAGGACACCTTCTTCACCAAGGGGTACGTGTCGCGCATCTGGGTCACCGACTCGTGGATCGAAGGGACGACGGACTTCATCTTCGGCCCCTCGATCGTCCTCTTCGACCGCTGCCGGATCCACGCCAAGGCCGACAGCTTTCTGACTGCCGCCTCGACCACCGAGCGCAACCTCTACGGCTATGTCTTCCGCGACTGCCGCGTGACGGCCGACACCTCGGTAGGGCGTCTCTACCTGGGCCGTCCCTGGAAATCGACCGCCCGCACGGTGTGGATCCGCTGCGAACTGCCGGCGGCGATCTGTCCCGAAGGATGGCGCGACTGGCACGACTCGGCCCGCAAGGGCGATGTCTACTACGCCGAGTACCGCTGTACGGGGCCGGGAGCCGACCGCCGGGGGCGTGTCGCGTGGTCGCGCGAACTCACGGACGAGGAGGCGGCGCTCTACACTCCGGAGCGGATTTTCGCCAAGAAGACCGGGTCGGAGCAGTTCCGCCGTGACTGGAATCCGCTGCTGGAGGAGACCTGGATGAAGGGAGACTGAGCCGGGGTCAGGCCTTTTCGAGGATCGTGCGCAGGCGGTGCGTCATGATGTACTGGAACGCCCCGCGCAGGAGCATGTAGAGCGTGAAGGCCAGCCAGAGGGCATTGTTGCCGATCCACGGCCGCAGGGCGTAGAAGATGGCAAAGTAGGCCGCCGTGGCCCAGAACATCGAGTTGCGCATGATGCGCGTCTCGGTGGCGCCCACCATGATGCCGTCCATGATGAAGGGCAGGGCCGAGGCCACGGGGATCAGGATGATCCAGACGATGTAGCGGCCTGCCAGCTCGACGATCTGCGCCGCGTTCGATGCCGAGTGGTCGACGAAGAGCCCCACCAGATCGCGCCACCAGATGAGGTAGATCCCCACGAACAGGGCGGCAATCACCGTTCCCCACACCAGACAGCGGTGCATGCTCTGGCCGAGCGACTGCCGGTCGCGGGCGCCGATAAAGCGGCCGGTGAGGGCCTCGGCGGCGTAGGCAAAGCCGTCGTTCATGTACGAAAAGAGGGTGAAGAGCTCCAGCAGCAGCGCGTTGACGGCCAGCAGCGTGTGGTCCTCCATGCGGGCCGAGGCGCCGGTGAAGAAGGTATAGACGGCCACGATGCAGAGCGTGCGCAGGATGATGTCGCGGTTGATGCGGAAGAAGCGGCGCAGCGGCTGCAGGTCGACGACCTCCGACCAGCGTACGGCGGTCAGCAGCCGCCGGTAACGGGCCACGAGCAGTAGGGTCGAAAGGGCCACGCCGCACCATTGCGCCACCACCGAGGCCCAGGCGATACCGACGATGCCCAGATCGAGACCGAAAGCGAAGAAGAGGCTGCATCCAAGGTGGATCACGTTGACCGTGACGGCCGTCACCATCGGGAAGAGGGCGTTCTGCATGCCGGTGAACCAGCCGTTGAAGCCGAAGAGCAGGATGCCGGCCGGCACGGCCCAGATGCGCGTGTAGAAGTAGGCGCGGGTCATCTCGCCGCCGTTCATGGCCCACAGGGCCAGTTCGCCCAGCGGGTACTGCAGCGCCAGCATCAAAACCCCCATGACGGCCGCCACGGCCAGGGCCCGGGCCAGCATGTTGGTGCATTCGGCGTAGTTGCCGGCGCCGTAGGCCTGGGCCGTCAGTCCGCTGGTGCCCATGCGCACGAACGAGCAGTTCCAGTAGATGAAGTTGAAGATCGACACGCCGATGGCCAGCGCGCCGATCGTCGCGGCGGAGTCCTCGCCCCAGTGTCCGGCGATGGCCGTCGAGACGATGCCCATCAGGGGTACGGTGATGTTCGAGACGATGTTCGGCAGCGCCAGACGCAATATGTCGCGGTTCATTCGTTGCATGACGGGTGCAAAGATAAGGCAAAAACGGCGAATTTTCGGGCGACGGCGACTTTTTCTCGATTTCGGGCATGCAATGTGTTGGAATCCGGAAAAATGGATTACCTTTGCCGCGCAAATTCATCTTATAGAAGATACGAACATGAAAGATTCGAAAAACGACTCGACCCCGGTGCTCGAGCGCTTCGCACGCGACAAGCGCAAGCGCACCGTGATTGCTACGGCGGAGCGCGTCGAGCGTCGCCCGCGTTTGCAGCGTGACGCTGCCGATTCGGAGCAACCGTCCCGGTCGTACCGGCCCGAACACCGGGCCTCGTACAACCCCAACTTCACGGCCGAAAACCGGCCCCGTTTCGAACATCCTCACCACGACGACGGTGAGCGTCCGCACCGTCCGTACGGCGAGCGTCCCCGCTTCGACGCGAACTCCCGCACGGAGGGCGACCGCCCGCATCGCTCCTATGGCGAAAACGATAACCGCTTCAACCGCGACGAGCGTCCACGCCGTTCGTTCGGCGAGCGCGACAACCGCGAGGATCGCTTCAACCGCGACGACCGCTTCAATCGCGAGGATCGTCCGCGCCGTTCGTTCGGCGAGCGCGACAACCGCGAGGATCGCTTCAATCGCGAGGATCGTCCGCAGCGCTCCTACAGCCGCGGCTCCAAACCGGCCTACGGCGAGCAGCGCAGCGGCAAATTCTCCGACCGCAACGACCGCAGCGACCGTAACGACCGCAGCAGCCGCGGCGGCGAGCGCCCCGCAGTCTCCTATCCGAAGTTCGACCCCGCGAAGCAGACCGGTGAGATGCGTCTGAACCGCTTCATCGCCCAGTCGGGCATCTGTTCGCGCCGCGAGGCCGACAACTTCATCCAGGCCGGTGTGGTGACGGTCAACGGCAAGGTGGTGACCGAACTGGGCACGAAGGTGCTGCCGACGGACGAGGTGCGCTTCAACGACGAACCCGTACACGGCGAGAAGAAGGTCTATCTGGTGCTGAACAAGCCCAAGGGCTACGTCACGTCGCTCGACGATCCGCACGCCGGCAAAACCGTCATGGAGTTGGTCAAGGGGGCCTGCACCGAGCGGATCTATCCGGTGGGGCGTCTCGACAAGAACAGCCTCGGACTGCTGCTCTTCACCAACGACGGCGATCTGACCAAGCAGCTGACCCATCCGTCGTATCAGAAGAAGAAGATCTACCAGGTGACGCTCGACAAGCCGCTGACGCGTGCCGACATGGACCGCATCGCCGAGGGCATCACGCTCGAGGACGGTGAGATCTTCGCCGACGAGATCTCCTACGTCAAGGAGAACAAGCAGGAGATCGGCATCGAGATCCACTCGGGCCGCAACCGCATCGTGCGCCGCATCTTCGAGTTCCTGGGCTACACCGTCACGAAACTCGACCGCGTTTACTACGCCGGTCTGACGAAGAAGAACCTCAAGCGCGGGGCGTGGCGTTTCCTCACCCGCGAGGAGGTCGAGCGCCTCAAGTCCGGACTCTACGAGTAGGGCAGGGCGCCGGACCGAAACAGGGGCACTGAACCAGCAGGAGGGCTGAACCAGGAGGACTGAACAGGGGCGCTGAACAGGGAGGCGCTGAACCAGAGGCACTGAACCAGGAGGGCTGAACAGGGAGGCGCTGAATCTGAGATGCTGAACCTGGGGGCTCCCTGGCGGCGGATGACGCCTTCCCGTCGTTCGGAATAACGAAAAAACCCGATACGGATTTTCGTATCGGGTTTTTTTCGTGGCTCTGGCAAACCGGCAGACCGGAGTGCCCGAGGCGGGTGTTCGGCGGAGGCTACTCGACCTTGAGGGCCCGTTCGATGGCCAGCAGCATGTAGCGGTAGTGCTTCTTCATGCGCTCCGAAGCGCCGCTCTGGAGTCCCTGCCGGTAGGTTTGCTGCATGTTGTGCAGCATCTCGAAGTAGTTGTAATCCGTCGATGGCTGAACCCGGAAGGCGATCGACCGCAGCGGCCGCATCCCTTCGATCTCCTCCGGACTGCGCCCCGACAACGTACGTTGCAGGTGCGATTCGCGGATGAGACGGGCCTTGTCGGGAAGCGGGGCGAACGCCGGATCGGTGCTCGGGTCGCGTGTTGCGGCGGTCGGACCGAAGACCGGCTCCGGATCGGCGAAAGCCGCTACCCGTTTGCGGGTCGGCTCCAGCACCCCGGCCTTCCGGATGACGTCGATCAGCAGGCGCCGCTGCAGGGCGAGGTTCGCCTCGGTGGACTCCCGACCCGCGGCGACGTCCCGCAGGATATAGTCGCGCAACTCCTGCATCGCTTCGCGCTGCGTGTAGGGATCCTCCGATTTCGAGGCGCTCAGGTCCAGCGTCGAGAGGCTCTTGAAGATCACCTCGCTGAGCATGTCCTGGCAGTATTCGCCCAGCGACACCACCTCGATCACATCCTCGTTCAGCCGGTGGTTGTCGAGCCACGACATCTCCTCCAGCTGTTCGAGCATGTAGCGCAGGGCCCGGCGCTGGCGTTCGCGCGGCACCGAGGTGTAGGTCGGAAGCGGGTCGTTCTCGTACTTCTCGTTGAGGTAGATGCCCCCGAGATTGGCCGAGACGCTTACGAACGAGTAGTAGAGCTGGTTCATTACGCTGGCCTGCACGAGCGAACGGAACGTATAATCCTTGTCCTCCGTGCCGATCCACTCGTCGGCGTGCTGCATGACGTAGGCGTAGTTGGCAAATTCGTAGGCGGAGGTGCGCACCGGGTCATCGCCCAGGTTGTAGGGCATGGCCCGCGGATCGAGGGCTACGGAGACCGGGGTCGGGGTGTAGAGGTACACCGGGTCGCCGCGGTGGAGGGCAATCCGCCGGTCGAGCTCCGGGATCTCCGCCTCGGGGGTTGCAGCCCCTGCAACCGGACGGTAGAGCCAGTCGACGACATACTCGTCATAAACGCCCGGTCGTTCCTGCATCAGCACCACTCCGCGCTCCTTGTCTCCGGGTTGTGCGACGAAGTTGTAGGGCAGGGCATCCATGATCGAGGCCGAGATGCCGTAACGTTGGGTGAACGACGGCGAACGCAGCGAATCGGTCGGTATGGCCTGCGATCCGGCGTAGTTCACGGCCAGACCCAGACAGGCTCCCGTGTGGCGGGCCACGTCGGCCGCCAGCGCCCGGGCAAAGAGGGCGGGGGAGAGCTTCACGTGGCGTGCCTCGGGATCGGCGGCCCCCAACTGCACGAAGAGATCGGTCCGGATCCGGGTTGCGACGTTGTGCGGAATGCAGATCGTGGCGCTCAGGATCTCCCCGCTGCGCGGGTCGACGCGCGTGCTGCTCGACAGGTTCTCACCCATCGTGCAGGCGTACTTGATGCACGAGAACTTGATGTCGTTGGGATCGAACGACGGGTCATCCTTCGGGTAGGGCCGCACCTGCACGACATCCCGATACCCGATCTTCTCGAAGGCGGCGTTCCAGCTCAGCACACCCTGGCGGATGGCGTCGTACCACCCCGCAGGGAAGGTGTCGTCGACGTAGAAGACGATCGGGCGGACGGGTTCGGACAATTGTCCGGCCGCGAAGGCTTCCGGATCGGCCGGCTGGAGGTCCCATCGGCAGGCGTAGTAGACCTCCCGGGCCTGTTGTTCCCGGTCGCTGTATTGGGTGAAGGTGGCGGGAACCGTCCCGATGCGGGCGTCACAGAGCCGCGGACGCATCGTCTCGCGGGGCAGCAGCATCAGCGAACGCCGTGCCAGGGCCGTGAAGGGGGTGTCTTGCTGGATGAGGTAGCCTCCGAAGCGGGTCGTCAGCGTGAACGACAAGCTGCTGAGCACCGAAACGTTGTCGGCAAAGGCCTCCACGCCGCTCAGCAGCGAACTCCCCGCGACGTATTTCACCGACGTGGCGAGGAAGCCCCCGAAACTGTTGATACCGTAGGGGTCGTGGGGCCGCATGGTCGGGTCGCCGCTCACGAAGAACGACGTGGCCTCGAAGACCGACGAACCGTCCGGGGCCTTGCACTTCACCGGGAACGAGGCGAGCAGCGGGGCGATGCTGCTCCGCCGCACGGCCCGCGCCATGAGCGAATCGCCGTCGACGAGCAGGTCCGACCGTACACGGCGCAGGCAGATGATCGAATCCTCGCGCGTGAAGGTCACGTGCAGCGGCACGCCGGGCTGTTGTCCGGCAAATCCCTCGCCGGGGTCGGAACTCTCCTCGATGGTCGTGCCCAGGAGCATTTCACGCCCGAGCAGCGAGTCGGGAAGCTCGATGTAGAGTTTGTTCCCTTCGAACATGTGCAGCGTCAGGAACCCCCGGGCCGTGGTCACCCGTTTCTCCTTGAAGAGCTTTTCGTAGTCGGTGAGCGGTTTCGACGCTTCGCTCTTCGCCTTTTCCGCGCGTTTCTTGCCCCGGGCTCGCGCATGTTGCGGAGCGAGGGTCAGGCTCCCGGCCAGGATCAGGGACAACAGGACCGGAAGGATGCTTGTCAAACCTCTTTTCATGGCCGTGGCACTCATTTCAGGGTCTTTTCAATGTTGTGCAGCAGCAGCGCGTAGTGCATCCGGGTCTGTTGCGAACCGCGGTTCACACGGCTCTTCAGCAGCCGCTGCACGCGCAGCAGATTGGCGTAGTTCTCGGCTTCGAGCGACTGCTTCACCACGTAGAGGATGCGCGGCGGGTTATAGCCCGAAACCGGTCCGGGATCGGCCGCCGCGTGGTGGTGCGCCGTGCACGAGGCTCCGTAGCAGAGGTTGTCGCTCAGGGCGTGGTACTCGCGCAGGCACGCCGGAATGGCAATCGTGTAGGGGTCGAAACCGATCTCATCCCCGACCTCCCCGGCGAAACTCTTCGCCGGAACGGCTCCCGTGCCGGCATATTTCAGCCCGGCGGCCTTGCAGATCGTCAGCAGGTATTCGCGCTGGATCATCATCTGCTCGTCGGTGAGGTCCCGGCCCTGGAGGGTGGGTTTCCAGACGTAGTCGTAGATATCCTTCATGCAGGCCTCGACGCTGTAGGGGTCGTCGGATAACTGCGCGGAGTTCTCGACCTTCGCGGCGCTCATCACCACGGCCCGGATGATGGCCACCTGCATGTAGGTCTTGGGCGAGCCCATCAGCTGAATGTTCTGCATCAGCCCCTCGTTGTCCAGCCAGTCGAGGTCGTCGAGCTGCCCGAGCAGGAACTGAAGCGCCTCGCGCTGCCGCTCCTTCGGAACGCTCCGGTAGGCCTCCAACGGATCGCCCACATGCTTCTCGTTGAGGTAGATGCCGCCGACGTTGGCGAAAACGTGGCCGATGTAGCGGATATACTGGCTGATGATGCCCTTGTAGATGTCGGTGCGGTAGGAGTAGTCGCGGTCCTCGCCCTCGACCCACTCGTTCAGGTGTGCGAGGATGTATTTCAGGTTGGCGATTCCGTACTGCGAGGCCTTCACGGCATCGTCACCCAGGTCTTCGCTCTGCGACCGCGGATCGAGAACCACCCCCTGTTGCTTGCCGTAGCGAAGAACCGGATCGGCCGCGGCGTCGGTGATCCACTGCGAGGTGATCTTGTAGACCTCCTCGGGCGACGATGCGTCGTAAACCGGCGTGTAGAGCCACTTCACGGCGTAGTAGTCGTAGGTCCCGAAGCGCGGCGGAGTCATCTTCACGCCCCGCTCCAGGTCGCCCGGCTGCGCCACGTAGTTGAAGCGCGCGTAGTCCATGATCGAGGTGGTGGTGCCGTGCTGCTGCGTGAAGGTCGGCGAGCGCAGCGAGTCCACCGGAATAACGGCCGAGGCGCTCATGTTGTGCATGAAGCCCAGGCAGTGCCCGACCTCGTGTGTCACGACGTAGCGCAGCGCATCGTCGAGCACCTCCTTGGGGAGTTTCACGCTCCGCACCGTGGTGTCGGCCTGCGCCGTCTGGATGAAGCGCCAGTTGTTCACCAGCTTGACGATGTTGTGGAAGACGTAGACCGAGGCGTTGACGATCTCACCGCTCCGCGGATCGACCCACGAGGGCCCCATGGCGTTCGATATGCCGATCGGAGCGTAGCGGATGCACGAATACTTGATGTTGTCGGGGTCGAACTCCGGGTCGTCCTTCGGATATTCGCGCGCCTCGACGGCCCCCTCGAATCCGATGCGCTCGAAGGGCTCGTTCCACTGCCGCACGGCCTCGAAGATCGGCTGCCGCCAGCTCTCCGGGAAATCCGGATCGATGTAGAAGACGATGGGCTTCCTGGGTTTGACCCGTTCGCCCCGGCGGTAGGCCTCCACGTCCGAGGGCTCCACCCGCCAGCGGTTCGCATAGCAGAGCAGGCGTGCCTGCTGTTCGCGCTCGCTGAAGAGGATCTTCCCGGTCGGGAAGACCGACATGCGGCTGTCGACGAAGCGCGGCTCGTAGGGATCCTCGGGCAGCAGCACCAGCGAGCGCGTCATCACGGCCGTGAAGGGTACGTCACTGGCAATCACGCTGCTCCCGGCCTTGAGCGTGTAGGTGTAGCTCAGGTGGCTGCGGACCACGATGTTGTCGGCAAAGGCCCGGATCTCCCCGAGGAACGACCGGTCCGACTGGTAGTTCGACGTGCGGGTCACCTGTCCGTAGCGGAGGTTCTCGCCGTAGGGATCGAACGGCGTGAGGGCCTTGTTGTCGCTCAGGAAGAGGTCCGTGGCGTTGAAGACCACGGCGCAGCTGTCGGGGCTCCAGGCCGCGATGTCGTACGATTTGAGAATGGCACCGATGCCGTTGGCTTCGAGCGAACGGGCGATGTTCGGACTCGCCGTGTCGGTCACGTTGTCGCGTACCATTTTGCGAATCTGCACCTTGTCGCCCGTCTTCGTGAAACGGACCCACAGCGGCTCGGTGGGTTTCGAGCCGATGACGGCGTCGCCGTTGTCCGAAATCTCACTGACGGTCGACCCCAGCAGCATGTCCCGCCCGAGCAGCGCGAGCGGAAACTCGAAATAGAGTTTGCCCTTGACCTTGTGCAGCCGGATCATGCCGTCGGCCACATCGTGCTTCTCCTTGAAGAGCTTTTCGTACTCCGTGGGTTTGGGTTTTGCGGCCGTCTGTTCGGTTTGGGCCTTTTTCTTTCTCTTCTTCGAAGCGGCCGACGCCGGGGTGGCTTCTCCGAGCACCCCGGCCGTCAGACCGCAACACAACACCAATAAGAGGATTTTTCGCAACATATCGCGTGATTAAATGGTTAGAATCCGAAATAGCAGTAGGGATTTTTCGCTACGTAGAAATCCATGTCCACGACCTTGCCCAGTCCGGAGAAGGTGGCGATTGCGGGTGTGCTGCCCGCCGTGACGGCCTCCTCCGAGATGTCCAGCAGAACGAGCTGCCCCGACTCGGTGCCGAGCAGCATCCGGTCCTTGTAGACCGTCTTGGCAAAAGCTGCGAACGTCGACGGAACGTCAACCACTCCCGGACGCAGGGCCGTGATCTGTCCCGGAGCCGTGTAGACCGCCGTGACGGTGCCTGCTACCAGGTCATAGGCATAGAGTGTGTTGTTGTTTGTCCCGGCTGTGAAGAAGACCGTTTCGATACCGGCGACGCACACCTCGAAGAGACTCTCGGCGCCGAAGCCTTCGACCTCGGGCATCGCCCGGAACCAGTTGAGCGCAATAGCCACTGAGGTCTCGCTGTTCATCTTGTAGTCGAACGACAGCAGGTAGTATTTCCCGTCTGTTTTACCTTTGAGCAGTAGAATATTGGTAGCGTTCGTCGCTACTCCGACCGTGGCATAGGTTACGCGGGCTCCCATTGCCTCGACCGTGTAGTCGCCCAGGGCGGCCACGTCCGGGAACGCGAGCCCCGATTCGGGGTCCGTATCGCCGGGCTGTACGGCCGACGACTCGGGAATCCGTACGGCGCGGAACGTCCCGAACTCGCTGGCGATGTTGCCTTTGACGTTGAAGCCGTAGACGCTCAGCAGGCGGTTGTTCTGCCGGTCGTAGAGCAGGGCGAAGGGGATGTGCCCGTAGGATTTGTTGGTGAAGTGGTCGAATCCGTTCATGAGCGCGATCTCCATGCCGCCGTCGAAGTAGACCGGCGTGGTGCCGTACTTGCCCGAATGCGCTACGGGATAGTCGTTGTAGAAGCTGAAGTCGCGCTGGTAGACCTTGCCGTCCTCCGAAAGCAGGATCGAACCGCCGTCGCGCTGGAACCCGTCCACCGGTACGAATCCTTCGGGTGCCGCTCCGCCGATGAATTCCGTATTGATGTCGAAGACCTTCATGATCGTGGCCTGGTCGATGCTGACACTGCCGCTGCCCTGGAGCACCTCCCATTCATAGGTCGGCGTCTGTCCGTCGTAGGATACGAGCCGGATCTTGCGCGGGTCGGAGCCCAGCGCTTCACCGTTCACGTCGCCGTAGACGTCGCGCACGAGCTCCCCGGGGGTCGTGGCGTCGATCAGGTTGATGTAGCTCAGCAGCGACTGCCCGCCGTCGTCCGAGAGGATGAACCACCCTTCGGCAAACGACGAGGTGATGACCAGCGTGAAGATCGTGCTGTAACGGATCTCGCGCCCGGTGTCGATCACCGTGAACGAGCCCGCGTGGCGTCCGACGCGCAGCGGATCGATCTCCAGGATCCGCTCCTCGGAGACAACCTCTCCGTCGATGCTCCACTCGTAGGCCAGATCGCTCTCCGAAACCCGATCGTGGAGAATCCTGTAGCCGGGTTCGATGACGATCTCCTCGTCGTAGGACCACGTCAGACGCACATTCTTCATCGTGTCCATGCGGTAGACGAGGATGTCGTCGCCCGTCGTGGAGTAGTCGTAATTGCCCTTGTCCTCGTAGCAGGCCGTGGCCAGAAAGGCGCCTGCAAGGAGTGTTGTCAGAAGTTTGACGTATCTTTTCATGTGCTGCATTCGAATTAAGCGTTGATATTGATTCCGTCGAGCATCGAACTGTCGTTTTCATCGAGGATTTCGTTGCCCAGGTCGCGCTGTTCGCGCAGGTAGTAGACGAATTCGCGGCACAGGGCCGTAATTTTGCTGTTGTCCATCTCCGAGAGGTCGCTTACGCCCGTTGCCTTGATGAACTCCTCGTACTTCTTGTTGGAGTAGGTTCCCAGGAAGGCATCGGCGAAATCCTGATTCCACCAGTCGGGCTGGGAGATGATGTTCGACACGCGGATGATGCGCAGGCAGTTGGTCGTGGGGCCCGGGAGGAAGTCCCCGCCCTCGACGATGCGCACGGCGATATCGACCTCCTTTTCGTCCATGACCGCCGTGCGGTGGACCGTGACGTAGGTCTCGCCGGTGAACATCCCGGCCTGGATCACCGGATTCGGGTCCAGATCGTAGGCTTCGGAGGGTGCCGTGGTCTTCGCGGGGTCGATCTCCAGCCGGTAGCTCATCGTCCGGTCGGTCGTGCGCGTTACGGTCTCCACGGCCAGGCGGATCGTCCGCGTATCCTCTCCCGGGGTGGTCTTGAACGAGAAACGCACGATCTCGTCGGATTTTTCCGTGAAGTAGACGTAGTGGCCGTCGCCGTAGGTCGGAAGCCCCTGTTCGGAGCAGGCTCCGGCGCCGAGCAGCGCTGCGGCGAATGCAAGTATGATCGTTTTTTTCATGAGTCGGTTTATTTTAAGGTCGTTTCACTGTCGGGAATGTCGAAGACGTATTTGCCTGCCATCTGGATCGTCTGCGTGGTGCTGACGAGCGTCGGGCTGTTCAGGCGCTTCAGGAAGAAGAAGTACTGCCCTTCGCCGATGTTCTCCTTCCACATTTCGAGGTCGAGTTTTTCCATGAATTCCGTGTAGTTTGAAGCCGAGACCGTCTTGCGGCCCGAGCAGCGCACCTTGTGTACGAGATTCAGGTCCGAGACTGCGGCGCTGATGTCGCCGTCACCCTGGCCGCTCGCTCCGCGGGCCTTGCATTCGGCCATGATCAGAATGACCTCCGACATGCGAAGGACCGGAATCAGAGCCCCCTGGGTATTCTCCTGGTCGTAGTCCGATCCCGTGGAGCTGGTGTACTTCACGTATTTGCACGACGCGTAGAGATCTTCCTGCTGCTCCTCGTCGGGCTGGTTGATCGTGTACATGTAGCGTGTGTCGTAACTCGTCTCTCCCGAGAAGCGGTCCTTCGGCTGGCGCAGGGCGAGGATGAAGTTCGACGTCGAACCCAGGCTCGAAAGCATCACGTCGTTGTAGCTCTTCTTCAGATACTGGTCGTAAGCCGCAAAGATGATGTCGTCGTAGAGTTTCACCGCACCGGTGATGGCCGAAGCCTGGGTCTTGGTCGTGATCGGGAACCACTCCGAGCAGGTTTCATAGACCTCGGTGGCCGTCTCCAGCGCCTTCTCATAGTCGCAGGCGTACAGGTAGACGCGAGCCAGCAGCGCCTTGACGGCCCAGTAGTGGAGCCGGGTGCCGCGGTAGCCGAAGAACAGACCGCGCGAATCGTTCGAGATGAAACGCGTCGAGGCGCTTTTCAGGGCGTCGAGGTTCCGGTCGTTGATCTCCAGCAGCGGAAGCGCAGCCTCCAGATCGGCGACGATCTTCGCCAGCACCTCTTCGGTCGTGTAGCGTGTCGGAACCCGGTCGGGATAGCTCGTCGAGTAGGGGATGGCCTTCGAGGTGCGGTCGACGACCGGCGCCGCGGCGAAGAGCCGCAACACCTCGAAGTGCATCAGCGCACGGGCTGCCAGCGCCTCGCCGTAGATCATCTCCCGTTCGCCGCTTTCGGAGTAGGGGAAGATCCCGGGATCGGCTTCGGAGACGTGGGCGATCAGCGCATTGCAGTTGGCGATGGTGTTGTAGGCCGTCTGCCAGATGTTCTCCAGGTAGTCGAGGACCTCCTTGTTCTCGTAGTCGAGCTTCTCGGTATAGGTGTAGAGCTGCGAGGAGCTCATCGACCCGAAGTCGTAGTATTGGGCCAGGGCGCTCGTGAAACCCCAGGAGAGCTCGCGTCCGTAGAGCGATGCGGAGGACATCTGCTGGTAGATGCCGTTCAGGGCCGAACGGTATCCGGAATAGTCGCTGAAGAGGTTCTCCTCGGTGGTCAAGCCCTGCGGCATGACGTCAAGCCACTTGCTGCACGAGGCCGAGAGCAGCAGGGCCGAACCGGAAAGAAGTATGTTGAAGATTGTTTTCATGCGGAAACGGATTTAGAAGGTGAGATTGAGCGTGAAGTTGATCGTACGCGAGTAGGGGTAGTCCAGACCGCGCTCCTGGAGTACGGTGCTGTAGTAACCCAGATCCTCGATGTTGGCCGTCAGGCGCAACATGCCCAGGCCCCAGCGCTTCACGAGCTTCGAGGGGAAGTCGTAGCTGATCGACAGCGAGTTGAACTGCAGGGTGTTGTAGTCCTGGATGAATCGCGACGTGGGGCGCGTCACCAGCGTGCGGTCCTTGATGTCCTTCAGCGGGGCGACGTCGCCGGGGTTGATCCAGCGGTCGGTCGAGACGCGGCGGTCGACGTTGTAGCGTTCGAGGTTGGCGTTTTCGACCTGGTTGACCAGCGTGGAGTTGTAGCGCTGTCCGCCGAATTCGTAGAGGAACGTGGCGAAGAGCGAGATGTTCTTCCAGCGGGCGTTCAGTCCGAAGGAGCCCTGGGCCCACGGCTCCGTGTTGCCGATCTCGACCTGGTCGGCGGCATTCCACTCATAGGTGATCGTGCCGTCGGGACGCAGGTAAACCTCCTTGCCGTTGGCGGGGTTGATGCCCAGCGACTTCATGCCGTAGATCGCATAGATCGAGCCTCCCTCGACATACTGCGTGTAGGTCTGGGCGTACTTGCTCTGCGTGGAGTTGTCGTCGTAATCCTCGTACTGCTTCTGCACCAGTTCGTTGTAGGCCCGCAGTGCGTCGTTGATCTTGATGATCTTGTTCTTGTTGTGGGCCATGTTGCCGAAGAGGGTCATCTCCAGGTTCTTCGTGCGGTAGAAGTTGTAGCGCAGGTCGAGCTCGAAACCGCGGTTGCTCACCTCGCCGAGATTGTCCTTGTAGCTCGTGAATCCCGACGACGAGGGGATCGTTACGTCGGTGATCTGGTCGATGGTCTTCTTGTCGTAGTAGCTGGCCTTGAACAAGAGGCGGTCCTTGAAGAAGCCGAGTTCGAGACCGATGTCGGCGATGCGGGTCTTCTCCCAGCCGAGGTCGGGGTTGCCCATGTAGTAGAGGATGTGTCCGGCGCCGGTTGCGTACCAGTCCGACGTCGAGGAGGTGGTGTAGGTCGAGCGGGCCGAGTAGGCGGCATATCCGACCTTTCCGACCGTACCGATCGTTCCGCGGACCTTCAGGCGGCTCAGGACGGGATGGTCGCGCAGGAACTTGTAGTTGTGGATGTTGATACCGGCACCTGCGGCCCAGAAAGGCGCCACGCGGTTGTCGGATCCGAACTCCGACGATCCGTCCATGCGCACCGAAAGGTCCAACAGGTAGATGTCGTCGTAGGTGTAGTTGCCCGAGAGGAACATGCCCACCAGCCGGGTCTTGTTCTTCGATTCCGAGGGTTTGCCGTCGACCTGGGCGGCATCGTTGGGTGAGTTGAGGGCGCCGGTCGAGAATCCGATGTACTTGATGTTGTTGACCATGTAGCTGTTCTCCACGGCGTTTCCGCCGAGCGAGAAGTTCAGGAAGTGCTTGTTGAAGTTGCGGTTGTACATGAACAGCAGGTTCGCATCGTAGGAGAAGGTGTCTGACCCGTTGACCGTGAGCGACCCGAGTTCCTGGGGCGTGGCGAAGGAGCTGTTCGACGACGAGAGCGGGTCGACGAAGACGCGCGACTCGTAGTTGCGCTGGCTGAGCGTGATCCATGCCTTGGCGGTGAAGTGCGGCGTGGCGTAGAAGTTGATGGCGAAGTTGTCCTGCAGGGTGCGGTAGTTGCTGCGGTTGAAGTTGTTGAGGTATTCGCGCTCGTAGAGCGGGTTGAGCGTCGAGTAGCCGAAGCGCAGGTTCTGGAGGTACTTGCCCGTGGTTTCGTCGATCGGGACGTTGTAGGGCAGCATGTGCGAGAACTGCGAGAAGCTGTAGGGCGAATCGCTCGAATTGTTTGCATCGTACGAGGCGCGGTTCATGATCTGGAACTTCCCGATGCGGTAGTCGAGGAAGAGCCCGGCGCCGTAGGTGTCGCGCTTCGAGTCGCGCATGACACCCTTGTTCCCGGCGTACTTGAGCTCGATGCCCCAGCGCACGTCGTTTTCACCGCCGTCGATGTAGATGCTGTGCTGGTGGTTGAGGGCCGTGCGGAGGTTCTTCGAGAGCCAGTAGGTGTCCACGCCGCGGTTCACCTCGTTGAGCTTCTGGTAATAGGTTTGATTGGTGGTGTAGGTGTTCTCGGTGACGTCCGTCGCATCGAAGGCGTAGAGCCCGGCATCGAGTTCGGCCTGGAGCTTCTCGCGGGCGTTCATCAGGTTGTAGGCCGACAGGTCGGGGATCTCGACGCTTCCCGTGAGGTTGTACGAGACGCGGAGCTTCCCGGCCTCCGGGGCGCGCGATTCGATCACCACCACGCCGTTCGCGGCGCGCGAACCGTAGAGGACCGTTGCGGCGGCATCCTTGAGCAGCGTGATCGAGTGCACGCGCATGGGGTCCATGTCGTAGATCTTCTCGACGTCGACCTCGAAACCGTCGAGGATGAAGATCGGCAGGTTCGAGTTGTTCGTGAGGTTCTGGCGCGAGATGTCGGCCGAGTTGTTCAGCTCGGTGGTGATGCTGTTCTGGCCGCGGATGTAGAATTCGGGCAGCGAGTTGGGGTCCGAACCCATGGAGATGTTCTCGGCGATGCGGAACGAGGGATCGAAGACCTGAATGGCATCGATCATGTGCTTGGGCGATACCTCGACGATCTGCTCGCGGCTGATGCGCGTGGTGTTACCCGTGAAGCTCTCCTTGCGCACCTGGGCGTAGCCCGTGACCACCACGTCGTCGATGCTCTCCACCTTGTCGAGCAGTTGGACGTCGAGTTCCGTCTGGTTGTTGTAGGCCACTTCGCGGCTCTCCATGCCGAGGAAGCTCACCGCAATGACGACATTCTGTCGTTTCGGGAAGCGCAGCGTGTAGCGTCCGTCGGCATCGGTCGTCGTTCCGACGGTCGTACCCTTGACCAGCACCATGGCGCCCGGAATCGGGGCCTTGGTTGCACGGTTGGTGACGCGTCCGGTGAGCGTAACCCGTTGGGGGGGGGTAGAATTCGAGGGACGGTCGTCGACCCGGATGACGATCGTATCCTCGCTGATCGAGAAGTCGAATCCCGAGCCTTTGAGCACCTCGCGGAGGATCTCCTCGACGGGTGCCTGCTGTCGGTTTATGGTGATTCCGCGGACGGCCTTGATCTCGTTGCTGTTGTAGAGCAGCAGATACCCTGTCTGCTGTTTGATTTGCTGGAGAACGTCGTCGAGCGATGCGTTCGTCATGGCGATGGACATCCGTTTTTTCGGATGGTCCGCCTCCTGAGCGCTTGCTGTCCGGAACGTGAAGAGTGAGACGGCCGTCAGCAGCAGAACGACGACCCTCAGGCCTCTTCGGAGAAGAGGTGTCGGTAAGGCAAGTTTCTTCATACGCAAATTATTTTAACTGGAACATTGGGTTCGTATCGGGCCCTTCCCCGTTGATGCGTCTGTCAAGAGTCGGGATTTTCCGCATTTTTTTTTCCCCCCCCCTGCCTCTCTCTTCCCCGGCGGGAAGTATCGGGAAGTTTCCGCCTATAGGGCGGGGCGGGCTTTCGGCCGCGGCTTCCGCACCACGCGGATCGTGCCGTCATCCTGTTGGCTGAAAACCACGTCGTTGGTCAGGTTCATCAGATCGGCGATGGTGTTGAGGGTCTCGTGGCGTTTGACCATTCCGGTGTAGAGCACGCCGTCGAGCGAGGGCGACGAGGTGTCGATGCGCACGTCGTACCAGCGTTCGAGCTTGCGGCAGATCGACCGCAGCGACTCTTCGTAGAAGACCAGCAGCCCGCGGCGCCACATCGTGCAGGCTTCGACGTTGACCTCCCTTACGTCGAGGAATCCCGACGCCTTCTCCACCCCGGCCTGTTGCCCGGGTGTGAGCACGACCTGCGAGCCGTGGGCCTCCACGCGCAGCGATCCGGTGACCAGGGTGGTCTCCACACGGGGCTCGTCGTCGTAGGCCATGACGTTGAACGAGGTGCCGAGGACGGTCATCTCCGTTCCGGCCGCCGAGACGATGAAGGGGTGCCGGGCGTCGTGGGCCACCTCGAAGAAGACCTCGCCGCAGACAGTGACGCGGCGTTCGCGGCCGAAATGCAGCGGATAGGTGATGCTCGATTCGGCGTTGATCCAGGCCCGGGTTCCGTCGCTGAGCGTCAGCGTGTACTCTCCGCCCTGGGGTACGCGGACCGTATTGAATACCTCCTCCATCGGTACGGATTCGGTGTTTTTCCTCGTTTCGGGAGTTTCGGAGGCTTCGGGGGCGCGGTAGGCGATGCGGTCGCCGTCGATTTCGATGCGCATGTTCCGTTCGCGGAGTTCGGTACGGAGCGTGTCCGTCAGGGCGACGACTTCGCCGGTGGAGAGTTCCAGTACGGCGCGGTGCGTGCCGGGTTCGACGGTGGTGGGCAGGTGGTTGCGGTTGGGGTCCAGCCGCTCCCGGGCCTCGTAGAGCAGGGCGCCGCTGACGAACACACCGACGAGCAGCAGAACGGCGGCACACGCACGCACGGTGCGGAAGAAGCGCTTGCGACGCATGTAGTGACGGTCCTCTTCGCAGATGGCCTGCCAGACGCGCTCCTTCTCGTAGCGGTACATCCGCGAGAGTTCGCTCCCGAGGTCCGAGTTGCCGTCGATCAGGTCGAGGATCTGGCGGTTCTCTTCGGACTCGCGGCTCCATGCTTCGAGTTCCTGCATCCCTTCGGGCGAGATCCGTCCGGAGATGTAGTCGTGCAGCAGTCGGTCGATGGGGGTGTTTTCCATGCGTTCGGGCCTTTACTTAACAGACCCGGTTCGGGGGAAAACTCCTTACAGTTTTTCGGAAAAAAATGCAGCAAAAAATCGCATTCAGAAGATGAACAAGGCCATGAACTTCCGCAAAGCCTTGATCGAACGGTACATGTGTGTCTTGATGGTTGCCAGCGAAACGCCCAGTTCGGAGGCGGCATCGGCATAGGAGTAGTTGTTCAGGCAGATCAGCTTGACGACCTTGCGCGACTGTTCCGAGAGCCGTTCGATGGCCTGGTAGAGCCGGTGGAGTCGGTTGGCGCGTTCGACGTCGTCGCGGCTGAGGTCGAAATTCACCTCGTCGGCGATCACTTCCTTTCCGTTGAGCTCCTCCCAGCGGCGCAGGCGGTGGGTGGAGGCGTAGTCCAGGGCGGCGTTGCGCACGCAACGGTAGAGGTACTTGGTCGGGGAGTCGATTTTCGAGAGGTCCATGCGGGCCAGCTTGACGAAGACGTCCTGCACGATATCCTCGGCTGCGGACTTCGAGTGCACGATCTCCTCGGCCACGTAGGCGGCACTGCGGAAGTGTGCATTGAAGAGTTCTTCTAAGGTCGGGGAGATCATGGCGCGTTGCTGTTTGCCTACAAATGTATAAATAAAAAATTAAAATAATGCGCCTTTCCGATATTTTTTGTGCTTTTGGACCGCTTGTCAGAGGGGGAATTGATTGCTATTTTTCTGTTACTTAGTTTGTTGAGTTGTCAGTTTGGTCGGGCGTCCGTCCGATAAAACTATAAGCGACCCTTCGGAAAGAGTCGCTTACAAGTCGTTTTTGGGGGGTTGGGTCCCTTTTTTTAGGCGCTTTGAACGCTTTATGGTGTGTTTTGCTTTCGAATCGTAACTTGAAGGGAGTCGGATTTTCGCGTTTGTAACTTGCTTGCCTCCGCGCCGCACCCCGTCAGTGGGTGGCCAGATACCAGGAGGTGTGCCGGAAATCCGAAGCATAGGGCTCGGTGGTTTCGGGCTCGCTGGTCGTAATTCCCGTGTAGCAGGTGATCGGGTTGAGGAGGTTGTTGTAGGCAGAATAGTAGCTGGGCGTGTGGAAGCGGTACTCCGAGGGTACGGCCCGCTCCAACTGTGCCTCGAACGTGTCGATCGTCCCCTGGTCGCCGCAGCTCAGTTGGACGTAGTGGCCCAGATCGTAGAAGAGTTTCGTGGTGCCTCCCTTGTAATACTGGAGTTCGGAGAGCTCGAAGTCGGTTTTCGGCGCCTCGACCACCCGTCGCATCTCCGAGGCCAGTGCCTCAAGTTCCGACATCACCGTGAGCGAGATGCAGCCCGACTGTTCGTTCCCGGAGATCGTGTTCCAGTCGTTCTGGTAGAAGTTCCAGAATTCGCGGCAGATCTCACCCAGTTGCGGCCGCAGCTCCTCGTCGTCGAACAGGTGTGGGAGGATCCGGTCGTAGGGGAATCCTGCGGCCATGATCTCGCAGGGTGAGGCCACGACATAGTCGATCGCGTGGCGCAGGTCGTAGAGCGTCTCGATGCTGGCCATGAAGCAGTCGTCGAAGATCAGGTAGTCGAAGCGGAACGGCTGGGCCTCGAGCACCGCGGCCAGCTCCGTGATGTCGAGCTCGTGACCCGTATCGCCGAACGAACGCGTCGGTTTGGCCCCTGCGGCGGGAGTCCAGACATCGGCCGCCGCACCGCCCGCCCGTCGCGAGCGCGGCAGGGCACCGCTCGAGGCCGGAATCCACGCCTTGCCGTGGCAGCCGATGATCAGTCCGTAGCGCTCGGCCGGGGCCTCCTCGGCGGCATCGGCAAAGAGTCGGGCCACATCTTCGGGTTTTCCCGTGTCGAACGTGTCGTAGTGCTTCAGCGTGATGGTCTTACAGCTTCCCGTGGAGGAGTCGTAGCGGAGCTCCTCGAGCACGGCCGTGTAGCGCGATTCGGGCTGGTAGCAGATCAGCATTCGCCCGTCACCCGGGGTGTCCGTGTCGACGGCGCTGCGCAGACGCGCGATGTTCTCCTTGTAAAATCGCAGCAGGCTCTGCCCCGGCATGTAGAGCAGCACGGTACGTGTGGCCGTGGCGGGGCGCTGGTAGACCGCCACCTCGATCTGTTGCCGGTCGTTGTCGAAGTGCAGAAGGATCGACCCCAGTCTTCGGCGGTTGGGTTCGTCGTTGGCTTGGGTGGGGGTGACCGTGACACACCCTTCGCTGGCCGTTCCGTCCGTCAATGTCTTCGTCACCGTGAAGTCCTCACCCGTGTAGGTCACTTCCCACGGCCGGTTGGCCCGGACCGTGATGCTCTCCTCGCCCGAGGCGTCGCTCGAGAGGAAAATCTCCGTGGACGAGACCTCAAACAGCGGTTGCAGCTCCTCCATCGAGCAGGCGTCCGAAAGCAGCACGACGGTCAGCAGCAGGGGAGCCACCAGCGACCGTCTCACCGCTGCGGCACGGAACAGGTATTTCATCATTTGTAGGTACGCGGCTTTAAGTTGTTGAATTGCCATGTCCGGTCACGTTTGTAGGTATAGCCTTCGGGCTTGTTCCAGTAGACGCGCCCGAAATCGAAGTAGAATCCCTTGCGTTTCTTTCCGTCGACGACGTAGGGCGTGAGCAGCGGCACGAACTCCACGGTGCGGCTGATGATGCGTGCCTTGCCGTAGGAGAGCTCCTCGGCGGCCAGCACGTCGAGCGCGTGGTCGAACATCAGCACGTGGCGCGGGGTCTTTTCGGTGAATCCGTCGCCCGAGTCGATGATCGTGCGCAGTACGCCGTTCATGCGGTCGGCATAGGCCTTCTCGCGCACCTTGTCGCCCAGTGCCCCGTAGGCGAACGACATCATGTTGAGGACCTTCGGGCTGAACGGATCGCGGGCCAGGGCGTCGTTGCCCAGCGAGACGAGCGATTCGAGCGTCGCCACGTCCGGTTTCTCGGGGTCGATACCGGCGATGAGCAGCAGCATCTTGTCCAGGTCGGGATTCGTGGCCAGCGGCTTGTACTCGTCGCGGTAGGCGAAGCCGTAATAGAGATAGTAGTAATCCTCGTCGGTGAGTGTCGCATCGCCGGCATTGTAGCGCAGCATGAGGGCCGGATAGTAGAACGGCGATTCGGCATCGAGCGTCCGGTCGAGGATCATCTCCTCGTCGGGGACGCGCGCCGCGGCGAGCAGCGGCACGAGCAGCGTAAGCAGCAACAGAAGTCGTTTCATGTCGGTTGTTTTCCGATAGGAACGCAAAATCAGCGCAAATCGTATCTCGTGATCAGGCTTTTGAATCGTTCACGCAGGTGCTCCGTGCCCGGAACGAGCGGCAGGCGCATCGTGTCGCCGATAATCCCCATCACCGAGAGGGCGCATTTCACCCCGACGGGGTTGCCCTCCTCGAAGAGCGCCTTGACGGCCTCGTCGAGTGCCTCGTACTCGCGGTCGGCCGCCTCGAAGTCGCCCCTCTTGGCGTGGTTGATGCAGCTCATGAAGCGCCCGGGAAAGGCGTTGGCCGCCACCGAGATCACGCCGTCGCCGCCGCGACGCATCAGCTCGATGGCCATGCCGTCGTCGCCCGACAGCACGAGGAACCCTTCGGGACGTTGGTCGAGAATCCGCTGCATCTGGTCGATCTTGCCCGAGGCCTCCTTGATGCCGATGATGTTGGGAAAGTCGCGGGCGATGCGCAGCGTCGTCTCGGCGGTCATGTTGACCCCCGAGCGGCCCGGGATGTTGTAGAGGATCACCGGCAGGGGCGAGTGCTCCGAAACAGTGCGGAAGTGCTGGTAGAGCCCCTCCTGCGAGGGTTTGTTGTAGTAGGGCGTCACGCTCAGGATGGCATCGGCGCCGCGCAGGTCGAATTCGCGCAGCTGGTCCAGCACCTCCGACGTCGAGTTGCCGCCGCAACCCATCACCAGCGGCACGCGCCCGGCAATCTGGTTGGTGATGAACATGGCGATCACGGCCCGTTCGGGCATGTAGAGGGTCGGGGTTTCGGCCGTCGTCCCCAGGGCGACGATGTAGTCCACGCCGCCCTCGATCACGTAGTCAATCATGCGGGCCAGGGCTTCGTAGTCGACCCTTCCCTCCCGTGTAAAGGGGGTGATCATGGCGGCGCCTACGCCGGCCAGTTTGTGCTGTGTCATATCGGTCTCTTTTTTATTGTTTGCGGTTTTCGGTCGTTAGTCAAAAAGACGCTGTTCCGCACCCTTGCCGGATTGCGTGTCGGCGTCCGGCTGCGGCGTGCTCTTCGGGAGCGGATCCGTGGCCGGGGCTGCGGATGTGCCGGATTCTGCCGAGGGTTGCGCCTCCGCCGCCGGGGCAGGTCGAGCCTGCGTGGCAGGGGCTCCCTCGCCGTTGATCATCCGGAAGAACTCCTCCTCGTCGATGATGCGGATGCCGAGCTTCTCGGCCTTCTTGAGTTTGGCGGGCCCCATCTTCTCGCCGGCGACGATGTAGTCGACGTTGCCCGAGACGGCGGCCAGATTGCGCCCCCCGTGCGATTCGATCAGCGCCTTCATCTCGTCGCGGCTGCGCGAGAAGCGCCCCGAGACGACGAAACTCTTCCCGGCCAGCGCCTCCGAGGCCAGCTTGCGCTCCGCGGTCTCGAACTGCAGCCCGGCGGCCCGCAGCCGGCGGATGATCTCCAGATTGGCCGCATCGGCGAAGTATTCGAGAATCGAGTCGGCGATGCGCTGGCCGATCTCCTCGGCCTCGACCAGCTCCTCGCGCGAGGCCTGCATCAGCCCCTCCAGCGAGCGGAAATGGTCGGCCAGATAGCGGGCCGTGGTCTCGCCCACGAAACGGATGCCCAGTCCGAAGAGCACCCGTGCGTAGGGGACCTCCTTCGAGCGCTCGATCGAGCGGATGATGTTCTCGGCCGACTTTTCGCCCAGACGCGGCAGCGGCGAGAGCTGTTCGGCGCGCAGGTCGTAGAGGTCGGCCACGGTGCGCACCAGCCCGTTATCGTAGAGCAGTTCGACGGTCTCCTCGCCCAGCCCCTCGATGTCGAGGGCCTTGCGGCGGATGAAGTGGATGATGCGGCCGATGATCTGCGGACGGCAGCCGCTCTGGTTCGGGCAGTAGTGTTTGGCTTCGCCCTCGTAGCGCACCAGCGGCGTGCCGCATACGGGGCAGCGGTCGATGTAGCGGAAGGGCTGGCTGTCGGCCGGACGCTGCGAGAGGTCGACGCCCGTGATCTTGGGGATGATCTCGCCCCCCTTTTCGACGTAGACCATGTCGCCCGGGCGGATGTCGAGCCGCGCCATCTGCTCGGCGTTGTGGAGCGTGGCCCGGCGCACGGTGGTGCCGGCCAGCAGCACGGGCTCGAGGTTGGCCACCGGAGTGATGGCCCCCGTGCGGCCCACCTGGAACGAGACGCTGTCGATGCGCGTGAGGGCCTGTTCGGCCTTGAACTTGTAGGCTACGGCCCACTTCGGGGCCTTGGCCGTGAAGCCCAGCTGGCGGCGTACGGCGAAGTCGTTGACCTTGATCACCACGCCGTCGGTCGGGAAGGGAAGCCCGTGGCGGGCCGTATCCCAGTAGCGGATGAAGTCGTCGACCTCGGCCACGTTGTGGCAGATGCGCATGTGGTCCGAGATCTTGAAGCCCCACTCGCGGGCCTTCTGAAGACTCTCCCAATGGGTGCGGAAGGGCAGGTTGTCGCCCGCCAGCTGGTAGAGCGTGCAGTCCAGACCGCGGCGTGCCACGACGGCCGACGACTGCTGCTTGAGCGTCCCGGCGGCGGCGTTGCGCGGATTGGCGAAGAGCGGCTCGCCGTTGGCCTCGCGTTCGGCGTTCAGACGGTCGAACGAGGCGTAGGGCATGAGGATCTCGCCCCGGATCTCGAAATGGGCCGGCCAGTCGCCGTCGCGCAGATGCAGCGGTACGGAGCGTACGGTGCGGACGTTGGCCGTCACGTCGTCGCCCGTGACGCCGTCGCCGCGCGTGGCGGCCTGCGTCAGCGCGCCGTTGTCGTAGGTGAGCGAGATGGCCGTGCCGTCGAATTTCAGCTCGCAGACATAGTCCGTGGGGCCGGCCTCGCGTTCGATGCGGTCGATGAATTCGTGCAGTTCGTCGAGCGAGTAGGTGTTCCCGAGCGAGAGCATCGGGTAGCGGTGGCGCACGGTGGCGAACTCCGACGTCAGGTCGCTCCCGACGCGCATCGTCGGCGAATTGGGATCGGCATATTCGGGGTGTTCGCGCTCCAGGTCCTGGAGTTCGCGCATCATCGTATCGAACTCGAAATCCGAAATTTCGGGGTTGTTTTCGACGTAATATTTGTAGTTGTGCAGTTCGAGCTGGCGGCGCAGCTCCTCGATGCGTTCGCGTATCATACCTATGGAATAACGTGCGTAAAGTTACATATTTTGCTCGGAACAAGGGGCTAAAACAAAAAAAATGCAAAAAAAAATTGCAGATGTGGTGCGATATTCAAATTTTGCTTATACTTGCAGAAAATTTCGCACCACAACGATGGCTAAACAGAATATGGCAAAGAAACATATCGTAACGAGTTTCCACAATCTGACCCCCGAAATGCAGGAGGCCGTCAAGGAGAAATATCCGCTGGGATTCACCGATTCGATGATTCGCGTAGACAAACCCAACGGTGGTTTTTTTTATGCCGTGCCCTTTGACACGGACGATGTGGCCTATATGATCAAGATCGACGTGAAGATCGACGACTCGGCGCAGGATGACGACGACAAGGATTACTACGACGACGATCTGAAGGGGGCCGACGAACTGCAGGGGGGCGATGACGATGCATCGGATCTCTCCGAATCGTCGGACGATGATGTGGACATCTGACACGGTGCGGCGCCTGCGCCTGCTGCCCGTCCTGCTCTCGTTGCTTGCCTCTTCGTGCGGCCTGGCCGATCGCGACAGTGACGAGCGGAACCGATACGTATACCTCACCTTTTTCGACAAACGCTTCGAGGCGTTCTGTCTCGAACGCTTCGATCTGGACAACGATTCACGCATCTCGCGCTACGAAGCGCAGCGCGTGCGGGAGATCGCGTGCCCGGGTGAAGGGATCGCTTCGCTCGCGGATCTGCGGGAATTCGTCAATCTTGAGCGGCTCGATTGCTCGGGAAACGCCCTCACGGAGCTGGATCTGACCGCTTGTGCGCATCTTTCGCGCCTCGACTGCCGGGAAAACGATCTCGTGTGGCTCGATGTGGAGGATCTGCGTGCGCTGGTGTGGCTGGACTGCTCGGAGAATGTGCTGGCGGAGCTGGACCTCACGTCGAATACCTCGCTCGTGACGCTCGATGCGCGGGGCAACGCCTTGCAGACGCTCGATCTGTCGACCTGCGCCGCGACGCTTCAGGCCGACGTACGCGCGAATTCCGATCTGACCACGGTCTACTGCCGCATGGCCACCCAGAGCATCCGTTTCGACGGCATTACCTCGCTGGTCGAACGGTAGCGCGGAGACACGGGCGGATTTACGCCGCAGGTCGGGGACCGGACGGCGGTTGCGTGGGGCCCGGATAACAGGGTCGACGGTTGCGCGGGGCCCGGATAGCAGGGTCGGCGGTTGCGCGGGGCCCGGATAACAGGGTCGGCGGTTGCGTGGGGCCCGGATAGCAGGGTCGGCGGTTGCGAGAATGCCCGTACGGCCGCAGCAGCGGGGGAGAAGTCCGGCCTGGGCCCGATCGGTGCGGCCGTCTGTTTCTGATTCTTACACGCCTTCTTACACGCCTCGACGGGGAAACACGCTCCGTCGGGGCCCTTTTTTTATAATTTGTTGAAAAGTCCCGTCCGGGCAATTGTGCTTTTCGCGGATTATTTTGTATCTTTGGAAGCAAAAAACTTTTGTAACCAATAAATTGATTCGGATACAATGAAAAAAGTAGACGTGATCCTCGGCCTCCAGTGGGGTGACGAGGGCAAGGGTAAAGTCGTGGACGTGCTTACGCCCCATTACGAGGTGGTAGCCCGCTTCCAGGGCGGCCCCAATGCCGGTCATACGCTGGAGTTCGGCGGGGAAAAATACGTGCTCCGTTCGATCCCCTCGGGAATCTTCCAGGGCGGCAAGACCAACATCATCGGCAACGGCGTAGTGCTCGATGCCATCCTGTTCCGGGCCGAGGCCGAAGAGCTCGCCAAGAGCGGCCATGACATCACCCAACAGCTCTGCATCTCGAAAAAGGCCCACCTCATTCTGCCGACTCACCGCATCCTCGACGCCGCCTACGAGGCCGCCAAGGGCAGTGCCAGGATCGGCACCACGGGCAAGGGCATCGGCCCGACCTATACGGACAAGGTCAGCCGCAACGGCATGCGTGTGGGCGACCTGCTGAGCCCCGATTTCGAGAAGATCTACGCTGCGGCCAAGGCCCGTCACGAACGGATCCTCCGCAGTCTGGACTACAAGTACGACATCACCGAACTCGAGGCCCAGTGGTTCGACGCCGTGAAGTACCTCCGCCGTTTCCACATTATCGACAGCGAGTATTTCGTCAACGACTGCCTGGCTCAGGACAAGGCCATTCTGGCCGAGGGGGCACAGGGCACGCTGCTCGACGTCGATTTCGGCTCCTATCCCTTCGTCACCTCGTCGAATACGGTCTGCGCAGGCGTCTGCACGGGTCTGGGTGTTGCGCCCAGCCGCATCGGCGACGTCTACGGCATCTTCAAGGCCTACTGCACCCGTGTGGGCAGCGGCCCCTTCCCCACGGAGCTCTTCGACGAGACGGGCGAGAAACTCAGCAACATCGGTCATGAATTCGGTGCCGTGACGGGACGTCGCCGCCGCTGCGGATGGCTCGACATGGTGGCCCTGAAGTATTCGATCATGATCAACGGCGTGACGCAGCTCATCATGATGAAGTCCGACGTGATGAACGATTTCGATACGATCAAGATCGCTACAGCCTACGAGATCGGCGGCCGCCGCACCGCGGAGTTCCCCTATACGATTACCGATGACCTGAAGCCCGTCTACACGGAGTTCGAGGGCTGGAAGTGTGACCTGCGCAAGTGCCGCACCTACGAGGAGTTCCCCGAGGCCTTCAAGCGTTACGTGGAGTTCATCGAGCACCAGACCGGCGTGCCCGTGCGGATCATCTCCGTGGGCCCTGACCGCGGTGAAACCATCGTCCGTCCGCGGGCTTAGAAGCCCGTTTTATAGGCGGCCGAAGAGTGGAGGGTTTCCGATCCGGCTCAGCGCTTCGGACGAAGGCTCCGACGACGGGTTTCCGATCCGGTCCTGCGTCTCGACCTGGTGGAACGGAGGCGGGTTTCCGATCCGGTTCCGCGCGTCGATCCGATGTTCTCTCCGCTGTTGCGAACGAAACAACCAAGAAAAACATTCGACTTAAATTCAATATGTTGCAAAACCTTAAAATTCTGGTTCTGGCCAAACAGGTGCCCGATACCCGCAACGTGGGCAAGGACGCGATGACCCCCGAAGGTACGGTTAATCGTGCGGCACTCCCGGCCATTTTCAATCCCGAGGACCTCAATGCCCTCGAGGCCGCTCTGCGGCTCAAGGACCGCGTCGAAGGATCGACGGTCCACATTCTGACGATGGGCCCCCAGCGTGCCGCCGACATCATCCGTGATGCCCTGTTCCGCGGTGCCGACGGCGGCTACCTGCTTTCGGGCCGCGAGTTCGCCGGCTCCGATACGCTGGCAACCTCCTACGCCCTGTCGTGTGCCCTGAAGAAGATTCAGCCCGACGTGATCTTCGCCGGACGTCAGGCTATCGACGGCGATACGGCCCAGGTCGGTCCCCAGGTGGCCGAGAAGCTCGGTCTGCCGCAGGTGACCTACGCCGAGGAGATCCTCGACGTCAAGGAGCACTCGCTGGTGATCAAGCGCCGTCTGGAGCACGGTGTCGAGACGGTCGAGTGCCCGATTCCGGCCGTGGTGACGGTCAACGCTTCGGCTGCCGAGTGCCGCCCGCGCAACGCCAAGCGCGTGATGAAGTACAAGGGTGCGCTGGCCGGTTCGGAGATCGCCGCAGCACCCGATTCGCCCGCCGCACAACGTGCCGCCGCGAAGCCCTATCTGCAGATCGTCGAGTGGGCTGCCGCCGACGTCAACCCCGATCCCGCGCAGCTGGGTCTGCAGGGCTCGCCGACGAAGGTCAAGAAGATCGAGAACGTGGTCTTCGCCGCCAAGGAGGCCAAACGCCTCACCTCGTCGGACGAGGATATCAATTCACTGATGGTTGAACTTATTGCGAGCCACACGCTCGGTTAATGCGCACAGAGATGAACAACGTATTCGTATATATCGAGATGGAGGGCGGCAAGGTCGCCGATGTGAGTCTCGAACTGCTGACCAAGGGCCGCGAACTGGCCTCGACGCTGGGCGTGAAGCTCGAAGCCGTCGTGCTGGGTCACAACGTGGCCGGTCTGGAGAAGGAGCTGGCCAAATATGGAGCCGATACGGTGTGGGTGGCCGACGACGAGATCTTCGAGCCCTTCCGCACGCTGCCCCATACGTCGGTCATGCGCGGGCTGATCGAGCAGGAGAAGCCGCAGATTGCCCTGTTCGGCGCCACGCCCGTGGGCCGCGACTTTGCGCCGCGCGTTTCGTCGGCGCTGCACAGCGGTCTGACGGCCGACTGCACGCAGCTCGTTATCGGTGACCACAAGGATGCCAAGACCGGCAAGGAGTACACCAACCTGTTGTACCAGATCCGTCCGGCCTTCGGCGGCAACATCATCGCCACGATTGTCAACCCGGATCACCGTCCGCAGATGGCCACCGTCCGCGAGGGCGTCATGCGCAAGGAGTATGCCGCCCAGCCGGGCAAGGGCGAGGTGAAGACGATCGACTGGCGCCGGTTCATCAAGGATACGGACCTTGCGGTGAAGATCATCGACCGTCAGATCGAGGAGCGCAAGATCGATATCAAGGGGGCTTCGATCATCGTGGCCGGCGGTTACGGCATGGGTTCGAAGGAGAATTTCAAACTGGTCTACGATCTGGCCGACGTGCTGGGTGCCGAGGTGGGTGCCAGCCGTGCGGCGGTCGACGCCGGTTTCACGGAGCATGAGCGTCAGGTCGGCCAGACCGGCGTCACGGTGCGTCCGAAACTCTACATCGCCTGCGGCATCTCGGGGCAGATCCAGCACACGGCCGGTATGGACCAGTCGTCGATGGTCATCTCGATCAACACCGATCCCGATGCCCCGATCAACAAGATCGCCGACTACGCCATCACGGGCGACGTCAACGAAATTATCCCCAAGATGATCAAATACTACAAGCAAAACTCGAAGTAATGGCTAATTTCTTTTCAGATAACAAGGATTTGCAGTTCCAGCTCGATCACCCGCTGATGCGGAAGATCGTGGAGCTGAAGGAGCGCGGTTTCGCCGAGAAGGATCTCTACGACTACGCGCCGCAGGATTTCGACGATGCGATGGACAACTACCGTCGCGTGCTGGAGATTGCCGGCCAGGTGTGCGGCGACGTCATCGCGCCCAATGCCGAGGGTGTCGACCACGAGGGTCCGCGCGTGGTGAACGACCACGTGGAGTATGCTTCGGGAACGGTCGAGAACATGAAGGCCGTGGTTGATGCCGGACTGAGCGGCATGACTCTCCCGCGCAAGTACGACGGTCTGAACTTCCCGCTGATCTGCTTCGTCATGGCCAACGAGATGGTGGCCCGCGCCGATGCCAGCTTCGAGAACATCTGGGGACTGCAGGACTGCGCCGAGACGCTCAACGAGTTCGCCTCGGAGGAGCAGAAGGAGAAATACCTGAAGTGGGTTTCAGCCGGTGCGACGTGCGCCATGGACCTCACGGAGCCCGATGCCGGTTCGGATCTGGGTTCGGTGATGCTGAAGGCCACCTGGTCGGAGGAGCGGCAGACGTGGCTGCTCAACGGCGTGAAGCGTTTCATTACGAACGGCGACGGCGAGGTTTCGCTCGTCCTGGCCCGTACGGAGGAGGGAACGACCGACGCCCGCGGTCTGTCGATGCTCGTCTATGACAAGCGCGACGGCGGCGTGAAGGTGCGCCGCATCGAGAACAAGCTGGGTATCAAGGGCTCGCCGACGTGCGAACTGGTCTTCACGAACGCTCCGGCCCAGCTGGTCGGCGATCGGAAGATGGGTCTGATCAAGTACGTCATGTCGCTGATGAATGCCGCGCGTCTGGGTATCGGAGCCCAGTCGGTGGGTCTGTGCGAGGCTGCTTACCGCGAGGCGCTGAAGTATGCCCACGAGCGTGCACAGTTCGGCAAACCGATCATCGAGTTCGCCGCCGTTTCGGAGATGCTCTCGAACATGAAGGCCAAGCTGCAGGGTGCCCGTGCGCTGCTCTATGAGACGGCTCGCTTCGTCGAGGTCTACAAGCAGTACTCGCACATCTCGCACGAGCGCTCGCTGGAGCCCGAAGAGCGCCAGGAGATGAAGTTCTACAACCGTCTGGCCGACGGCTTCACGCCGCTGGTGAAGCTCTTCTCGTCGGAGTATGCCAACCAGCTGGCCTACGACGCCATCCAGATCCACGGCGGTTCGGGCTTCATGAAGGATTACCCCTGCGAGCGGCTGTACCGCGACGCCCGTATCATGAACATCTACGAGGGTACGTCGCAGCTGCAGGTCGTGGCGGCGATCAACGCCGTGACGAAGGGTACGTTCGTCGAGCAGATCGGCCGCTATGCCGCCGAGGAGTATGCGGAGACGATGGCTCCGGTGGTTGCCAGGCTCAAGGCTCTGACGGTGAAGTTTACGGAGATGGTGGCTCACGTCGAGGCCGGCGAGAAGGAGGCCCATGGCTTCAAGGATTTCCATGCCCGCCGACTGGTCGAGACGGCCGGTCACATCATCATCGGCTACCTGCTGGCCCGTCAGGCCGGCAAGGCGGCGGAGTACGAGGCTTCGGCCCGCATCTTCGCCAAACTGGCCGAGGGCAAGATCACCGAGGCCTACACTTACGTAATGAACTCCACGCCGGAGGATGTCGCCCTGTTCAAGGGTGTCGAGGCGGAGACGCTTTAGCCCTCCTCCCGCGGCGGATGCCGATACGAAGAAGAGCCGCAGCCCTGCGAAGGGTTGCGGCTCTTTCGTTTGTGTGGAGGGGTAGAGAGGCGGCGCGTCCGGGGATTCCGGGGCGTCGAGCCCCTGCCGGCCCGTTTCGGATTGCGGCAGCGGCGTCAGACCTCGGCCGAGGCCGGAGTGGTCACCATGCAGCGGGTGGTGCCGAAGAGGTTGAGGTCCAGTTCACGGGCGATGTAGGCCAGGGCCTTCTGCGCCCGGACGGAGTTGCCGGCCGAGTCGAGCGGGGGTGCGAAGGAGGCGAGACCCATGACGCCCGGTACGACGCCCATGATGCCGCCGCCGACCCCCGATTTGGCCGGAAGCCCCGTCTGGAAGAGCCAGTCGCCCGTGTGTTCGTAGAAGCCCACGGTGGCCATCAGCGAGACGATGCGCGGCGTCAGCTCGGCGCGGAAGACCCGTTTGCCCGTCTGCGGATTGACTCCGCCGTTGGCAATCGTCGCCGCCACGGTGGCCAGTTGTGCGGCCGTCACGCCGATCGAACACTGCCGCGTGTAGAGATCCAGCGCCATTTCGGGTTGGTCGTAGATGCGGTTGTAGTTCTTCAGCAGCCAGGCGATCGAGCGGTTGTTGAAGTTGGTGTCGCTTTCGGAGCGGTAGAGCTCGTCGATCACCTCGACGGGCGATCCGGCCAGCGCCGTGAGAAAGTCGACGATCGCGCGCCACTTGCCCGTGCTGTCGCCTGCGGGTTTGACCATCGAACAGGCTGCGATGGCTCCGGCGTTGACCAGCGGCGTGGAGGGGTGGTCGTTCTCGAGCAGGATGGCCATGATCGAGTTGAAGGGGAGTCCCGTGGCGTCGGCGCCGATCTTGTGCAGCACCTCGCGGTCGCTGTACTGCTCCATGACGAGCAGTGCCGTCGGGACCTTCGACACGGATTCGATGCCGAAGCGGTAGTCGGTGTCGCCGACCGTCAGAAGCGTGCCGTCGGGCAGCGTGGCTGCGATGCCGAAGAGCGTCGACGGCACGTTCTTCAGAAAGGGAATATAGTCGGCATTCTTGCCGCTGGTTTCGCTCTTGCAGTGGTCGTAGGCCGCCCGGAGGACCTCGCCGACCGTCTTTTTGTCGATTTTACGAATCATGGTGCGTATGGTTTATTGTCGGTTGTTTTTATCGGTTGGAGTCTTGTCCGAAGCGGGGGAAGCCTTCGGGGCAGGCTGCTCCCAGTGGAAGGGGGCGAACTCGGCGGCGGCCTGCGGATCACGCCACGAAGGTTTGCGCATTGCGTAGATGACGAACGGAATGGCCACGACGACCAGACAGCCGATGACCAGCACCGAATACCACACCGTATTGCTGCCCGTGGAGATCTGGCTGGGCGGTACGAAGCTCAGCACGAAGGCCAGCAGCGAACCGAAGAAGCCGACCAGTCCGATGAGCCACATCAGGCCGTTCCCGCTGCGGCCCAGGCGGAAGGGGCGCTGGGCCTGCTTCATCTTGTAGCGCAGAACGATGGCCGCCGAGAACATCAGCATGTACATGATCAGGTAGAGCAGCACGGTGAGCTGCGAGAGGATCTGGTAGAACGACTGCACGGAGGGCATCACCACGAACAGAAGGGCCAGCAGCGTGACGATGGCGCCCTGGATGAGCAGGATGTTGCGCTGTACGCCGGCGCGGTTGGTCTTCTGGAAGAAGGGGGGCAGGTAGCCCGCCTTGCCGACGGCGAAGATACCCTTCGAGGGGCCGGCCACCCAGGTCAGCACGCCGGCCAGTACGCCGAACATCAGGGCAATGGCGATGATCGGACCGGCCCACGACAGGTGCAGATACTTGAAGTAGTTGTCGAAGCCGATGAGCAGCGACTGCGTGAGGCTGATCTCCTTGGCCGGGATGATGAAGCCCAGCGAGAAGGTCCCCAGCACGAAGATGGCCACCGTGGCGAGCGAGCCGATGATGATCGCCCGCGGATAGTTCTTCGACGGATTCTTGACATCCATGACGTGGATGCCCATCATCTCCATGCCGGCGTAGAAGAGGAAGATGCTGCTGGCCAGCACCAGGTTGTCGAATTTCGACAGGTCGGGGAAGAAACCCTGCGACATGTCCATGTTGTTGTGGCCTCCGGAGGCGATGTAGACCACGCCCAGGACGATGAGCAGTCCGGCCGGAATGATCGTTCCGATCATGCCGCCCCATTTGCTGATCTTGCCCACCCAGTCGAGGCCTTTCAGGGCGATGAAGGTGGCGATCCAGTAGATGGCCATCACCATGCAGAGGGTGAAGACCTTGTTCGAGGCGAGCGACATGTCGTGGGGCTCGTTCGTGCCGATGAAGGCGATGGTCACGGCGCCGAAGGTGAGCACCGTGGGGTACCAGATCGTCGATTCGATCCACTGCAGCCAGATGGCCAGGAAGCCCGTGCGGGCCCCGAACGCCTCGCCCACCCAGCGGAAGACGCCTCCCTGCTTGTCGGAGAACATGGCGGCCAGCTCGGCGGCAACCATTGCCGTGGGGATCAGGAAGACGATCGCGGCAAAGAGGTAGTAGAAGGCCGACGAGGGTCCGTAGACCGCCTCGGCCGGCAGCCCGCGAAGGCTCACCACGGCCGTCACGTTCATGATCGCCAGGGTCATGACGCTCAGCTTGAAGCCCGTGGAAGTGGTAGTTTTCTTTACATCCATAATGGTTTGATTTGAGTTTTGTCGCCTCGAAGGGTTGCAACTACCGTGCAAAAAACGCATGGTGCGGCTTTTGGAGCCCTCGGTTGTGGAATTGTCGCCGGAAATGCGTATATTTGTTCTTCAGGACCAAAACGCTTGAAACAAACAATGAAACGACTCTCGATCCTTCTGTTGTGCGTGCTGGTGGTGATGACCTCGTGCGGACGCCGCCGCAAGGCGCCCGCTTCCGATGCCGCGGCCCCGCAACCGGCCGTCTTCCTGCCGGCCATTCCGCCTTCGCGCCTTTCGGCGGCCGAACAGCAGGAGTGGCTCCGCTGGCACTACTGGGACCGCTTCAACTTCTCCGATACGCTCTTCCTGACCCGGGTCGACTCGTCGCAGCTCTTTGAGGCCTATGCCCGTTATGTCGTTCTGCTCGGCGGCCGCCCGACGGACGGCGCTCCGATGGATTCGCTCATGCGGCGTGCCTCGACCTCGCGGCGGATGCTCGACTACTTTTCGAAGATGGCCGAGGTGGTGCTGCACGACCCCAACTCGCCGCTGCGCAACGACGAATTCTATATCCCGGTGCTCGAGGCGCAGCTGCGCGCTCCGTGGTACGACGAGTACGAGCGCATCGCCCCGCAGTATGATCTGCAGATCGCCCGGCAGAACCGCCTCGGTCAGCCGGCCAACGACTTCCGCTATACGCTGGCTTCGGGACGCAGCGGCACGCTCTACGGACTGGATGCCGAGTATGTGCTGCTGTTCATCAACAATCCGGGGTGTGCCATGTGCCGCGAAATCCGCGAAGCGATCTCTTCGTCGCCGATGCTCACGGAGATGATCGAACACGGCCGGCTTCAGGTGCTGGCCATCTATCCCGACGAGGATCTCTCGGAGTGGCGCGCCTATCGCGATGAGATGCCCGCGTCGTGGATCAATGCCTACGACAAGGGATGCGTGATCCGCAATGAACTGCTCTACGACCTGCACGCCATTCCGGCGCTCTACCTTCTGGACCGCAACAAACGGGTGCTGGTCAAGGATTCCGTGGATGTGGCGCAGATCGAGGAGGTGATCGACCGCCGGGGCTGACCTCTCCCCGTATAAGCTGCGCTTATCATGCGATCAGAAAAGACAATCGAATTTTTATACAAAAATCGAAATCTCTTCTTATCTTTGCATAGCAAACAGACAAAAAGCAATTAACACACCTTTTAATAGTACAAAAGATTATGGCAAAGAAATGGCGTTGTACCGTATGCGGGTACATTCACGAAGGTCCCGAGGCACCCGAGCAGTGCCCGATGTGCAAGGCAGGCAAGGACAAGTTCGTAGAGGTTGTTGAGTCGGACTCGAAGATGGAGTTCGTAACCGAGCACAAGATCGGTGACGGCAAGGGCGCCAGCAAGGAGCTCTGGGAGGGTCTGCAGAACCACTTCATGGGCGAGTGCACCGAGGTGGGCATGTATCTGGCCATGAGCCGTCAGGCCGATCGCGAGGGCTATCCCGAGATCGCCGAGGCTTACAAGCGCTACGCCTGGGAAGAGGCCGAGCACGCTTCGAAGTTCGCCGAGCTGATCGGTGAGGTGGTTTGGGATACGAAGACCAACCTCGAGAAGCGTATGGAGGCCGAGTGCGGCGCCTGCGAGGACAAGATGCGTCTGGCTCGTCTGGCCAAGCAGGAGAACCTCGATGCCGTGCACGATACGGTTCACGAGATGGCCAAGGACGAGGCTCGTCACGGCAAGGGCTTCGAAGGACTCTACAAGCGTTACTTCGGCAAATAGTCGAACGGCAGCCTGCGGGTTGCCTGATGAAAAAAGCCGGTGCCTGTCAAAGGCACCGGCTTTTCGTTTTCGGTCGTTTTCGGCCGGCTCCCGGGCGGGGCGGATTGCCGGGTTTTCTCAGCCTTTTCGCAGCAGATTGTAGATGCCGATCAGCATCGAGATCTTTTCGGAGAGCCATTCGTAGCCCGTGCGGGCCAGGCGTGCCACCTCGTAGACCGTTTCGGCCCGGGCGCGGATCTGCTCCACGGCCTCGCGGATCGTGAGCAGGTAGAGTCCCGCAGCCAGCAGGGCAAAGGCGCCGCCGAGGATCAACGTGGCGACGATGAACGATCCGGTGACCTGCGAGAGCCAGACCACCAGCGCCGTCAGCAACAGCAGCAGGGCAATGCCGATCAGCGTTCCGAAGAGCAGAAAGACCACTACGAAACGCCCGGCTGACCGCTCTCTGCGAAGGGTGGAACGCTCCTTCGGGTCGTCCGAATCGGTCTTCTTCTCGGATGGCCCGAGGGGCCGGTGCGGCGGGGTGTGGAACTCCCGTCGGAACTCCCGTCGGGGCTCCCGTCGGGGCTCCCGCCGGGGCTCCCGCCGCTCCCGGTCGCCGCGGTTTTGTGCCTCGGCTGTTGCGTGTCTCTCCATCGTGCGGGTTTTTGAGGGCTAATTCTCCTCGCAGCGGCAGCGTGCCTCTTCGATCTGCTCCTCGACCTCGCTGAGCTTGTTCTTGACGCGGTCGATCTCGTCGTCGATCGAATTCTTGATCTTGCGGCGTAGGTCGGCCCCCGACTGGGGCGTGAACAACATTGTCAGAGCCGAACCGATGATCATCCCGCCCACGAGCGAAACGATGGCAATTCCTGTGTTTTTCATGGTTGCTGAAGTTTTTGAATTCAGCGGTTTTTCTTGCAAACTCCGGGCCAAAGCGCTATCTTTGATCGTATGATCCTCAATCCGCGCACCTGTGTCGCCTTCACCGGCCATCGCACCTATCGTGACGAAGCTCACGAGCTGCTGCTCCCGACTCTCGGGGCGCTTTACGAACGTGGCTTCCGGACTTTTCTGAGCGGTATGGCCGTCGGGTTCGACCTCGCGGCGGCCGAGGCGGTTCTGCTCCTGCGGCAGCGTCATGCGGAGGTCCGGCTCGTTGCCGTCGTTCCGTTCCGCCATCAGGCGGCCCGCTTCCCGGCGGCCCAGCGCCTTCGCTACGAGCGGATTCTGGCCGCGGCCGACAGCATCGAGCTCCTTTCCGGGGAGTACCACCGCGGCTGTTATGCCCGGCGCAACGACTTCCTGGTCGACCATGCACAGGTCGTCGTGGCCTGGTACGACGGTTTGCCCGAAGGCGGGACATACTACACCGTTGAAAGGGCCCGGACACGTCTCCGCGAGGTGATCAATCTTCATCCTGCAGCCCCCTTTCACCCGCTGAACCCTGCGCCGGAACTCTTCTGACCGGCCCGGCGTCACTGACCGGCCCGGCGTCGGAACTCTTCTGACCGACCTGGCGTCGCCGACCGGCCCGGCGTCGCCTCCTCGCATCCTGCCCCTGCGGCCGGTCCTCAGCCCAACTCCCTGCCGTTCCGGCCTTTCTTCCCGCTGCCTGTCCTCCTCCTCCCCCCCCCTCCTCAAAAAAAATCCCGGGGCCTGCGAAAGGCTCCGGGATCCGTATGGCGGGTTGTGAGACTCCTATTTCCAGTTCAGGATCTTGTGGAAGTCGTACTCCTCGGGATTGGCCACATATTTCTTAGCGGCTTCGTAGTCGGCCGGCGTGATGGCGTTGAGGATATTCTCGACCACCGACGTGAAGCGGTCCGACTTGATGTCGACCAGACGGGGTGGAATCTTGCCCGTGGCGGGATCCTGCAGATCCTTCAGGTAGAGCGGCGAAACGTTGCCCTCCGAGTCGACATAGACCATGCAGCCGGTCTTGCCCTCGGAGAAGAGCTTGTGCACGCCGATGCCCAGCTCCGAGCAGTAGGTCAGGTCGTAGGCAATCGGGGTCTGGCAGCGGATCTCGTAGCCGAGCTCCACGGGACGGCTCTTGACCTTGATGCCGAGCTCCTTGAGCTTCTTCTCGATCATCTCGTTGAAGATGTGGGCCTTCGAAACCTTGCCCAGCTCGGGGTGTCCGTGCTCGTCGTAGGTGAAGTGAACGCCGCTCTTGCGGATCTCCTCGTCCGACAGGGCGTGGAAGACACCCTCGGAGATGACGGCGGCACCGTAGTCCATGCCCATGATCTTACGCTTGATGATCGACGAGATGACGAGGTTGACGATCTTCTCGACGGTGATTTCGGTCTTGTCGAACATCTCGGGGATGACGATCATCGGGTAGTGGCAGGCCTCGCCGATACCGAATGCCAGGTGGCCGGCCGAGCGGCCCATGGCAGCCAGTACGAACCAGTTGCCGCTGGTGCGGGCGTCGACGTAGACGGCACGGGCGATGACGGCGCCCTTGTCCTTGGCCGACTCGTAACCGAACGTCGGGGTACCCTTCGGCAGCGGGAGGTCGTTGTCGATGGTCTTCGGAACGTGGATGTTGGCGATGGGGTACTTCTTGGCCTCGAGGAACTTGGCGATGCGGTTGGCCGTCGAAGCGGTGTCATCGCCACCGACCGTTACAAGCAGTTTGATGTTGTTGTCGGTGAAGAACTTGAGGTTGAAGTTGTTTTCGAAATCGGCATCGGTGGGTTTGAAACGGCTCATCTGCAGGAACGAACCGCCCTGGTTGAAGATGCCGTCGGCCATCGGGTAGTCGATGTCGACCGTGCGGGGCGAGGGGTTGAACAGGCCGGTGTAACCTTCGTGGAGACCGATGACACGGTAACCCTTGCGCAGGAAGGTCTTGGCGACGCTGCCGACGACGGTGTTCATGCCGGGAGCGGGACCTCCACCGGTGAGAATTGCGATAGCTTCTTTCATGGTTAATTGGTTTTATGATTTTGAAAAATCCTTAATAATTCTTTCAGCCGCCCAAAAATACGATTATTTTTTCATTCGGGCAAAAAAAAAGGACGTCCGATTGGAGGACGTCCCGCGAGTGTCGGCCGTTTCGGCGGAGAGAGTTGCCGACACGGCCGGTGGGGGTATGCTTTACTCGACCACGGTTACGTTGATGGCCTGTTCGCCCTTGGCGCCGTTGCCGATTTCGAACTCAACTTTCTGACCTTCGTTCAGGGATTTGAAACCCTCCTTTACGATGCCCGAGAAATGCACGAAGATCTCCTTGCCGTTCTCCGTCGTAATGAATCCGTAGCCTTTCTTGCTATCGAACCATTTTACTTTGCCTGTCATAGAAAATAGTATTAATAGTAATAAAATTAAGACAAAGTAAAACAAAAAAGCTTGAGATTCAAAACTTTTTGCCCGGTTTTTTTGTTCCGGGGAAAATTTTTCTATCTTTGTGAAAAGAATCCAATGGTTCGGAGTATGAAGAACAGAAAGTGGAAACTGGCATTGGCGGCGTTGTTGGGCTTCTCGACGGCCTGTTCGACGGTTCGTCAGGCGCCGCAGCAGAAGCCTGCGGAGCCGCAGCAACCGGCCTCGCAGCCGGCCGACACGGCCGCATTGAAACACGCGGAGGTGCCGCCGCGTATCGTGTTGATGTACGGTGTGCGTCCGCCCCTGTCGGACAGTGCGCGGATCAAGCGCATGGAACGGTTGGAGCGTGAGCGTCCCGATTCACTGCCGCCGGTTGCCGAGCAGCCCGTCACGGAGGAGGAGGCTCCAGCCGGCAAGTAGCCGCCGGCCGTGGGTGGAATCCGGGGGCCGGAGAATCGGCTGTGGATGAAGTGCGGCCGGTTGTGGAGGAGCCTGGGGTGACCGTGGGCGGAATCCGGGGGGGGGCGGAGAATCGGTTGTGGATGAAGCGCGGGCCGGTTGCGGAGGAGTCCGGGGTGACCGTGGGCGGAATCTGTGGCCGGTCATGGAGCGTGTCCGAATCTGTCCGAGGTGAACGTAGACGTGAAGATCTGTCTCCCCGGCCCGGAAAAGGGAGGAAAGCTGTTATGAGAAATCGTCGCGTGGGGCTGCGCAAACGCTTGGCCCTGAATATCTTTGCGGATCTTCACGATGCGAAGGTTGCCGAACACCGTCTCGATACGCTTTTTTGGGAGTGTACGCTGCGGTGCAATCTGGCGTGCCGTCATTGCGGCAGCGATTGCCGCGTGGATCCCGGCGTGGCCGATATGCCGCTCGAGGACTTCTTGCGGGTTCTCGACGAGGAGATCACGCCCCATGTCGACCCTTCGGAGGTGCTCATCATCTTTTCGGGCGGCGAGGTCCTCGTGCGCGAGGATCTCGAACGGGCCGGACAGGAGGTGACCCGCCGCGGATACCCCTGGGGAATGGTCACCAACGGCATGGCCCTGACCCCGCGACGCTTCCGCTCGCTGTTGGATGCCGGACTGAGGTCCGTTTCGGTGAGTCTCGACGGTTTTGAGCGCGAGCACAATTACATCCGTCAAAATCCCCTGAGTTACGAACGGGCGTTGAACGCCATCCGACTGATCGTGCGCGAACCTTCGTTGTCGTACGATGTGGTGACCTGTGTGACGGGGGCCTTGATTCCGCAGCTGGAGCCCTTTCGCGAGATGCTTATCGCCGAGGGGGTCGAGCATTGGCGGCTCTTCTCGATTTTTCCGATGGGTCGGGCCAAGGAGGACCCCACGCTGCGGATGACCGATGCACAGTTCCGCGCCCTGCTGGAGTTCATCCGGCAGACGCGTCGCGAAGGGCGTATCGATGCCAGTTACGCCTGCGAGGGCTTTCTGGGAGGCTATGAGGCCGAGGTTCGCGACCACTTCTACGAATGTGCGGCCGGTGTTACGGTGGCATCGATCCGTGTCGACGGCGCCATTTCGGGCTGTACGTCGATCCGGGCCAACTTCCATCAGGGGAACATCTATCGCGACCGCTTCTGGGAGGTTTGGGAGCATCGTTTCGAACCGTTCCGCAATCGCGAGTGGGCGCGGCGCGGCGAGTGTGCCGACTGTGCGGTGTTCCGCTACTGCCAGGGCGGGGGCATGCACCTGCACGACGACGACGGCTCGTTGCTCTATTGTCACTACAAGAGGCTCTGAGAGTGGGGCTCCAACGTCCCCTCCGGTTTTCCAACGTGACCATTCCCCGGTTTGTCCGACCCGTTGGGCTTCCCGGCTCTCCATTTTAGCTTTTTTTTTTTTTCCCCCCCCCTCCACGCTCTTTTCCTCGCCTCGTTCCGCTTCGCTTTGCCCCCCCCCGTCCTTTACTTCCTCTTCTATTTTTCGGCCTCTTGTTCTTGTCCCGTATGGGTCCTCTTGCTCCGTCTCTGGTTTCCGCCGCGATGAGGTGTAGAAAAGAAAAGTCCGCCGACGCCCTCATGCCTTGAAGAGGGCCGGCGGATATCTGCCGGAGCGGAAACAAAAAAACCTTTGCCGAAGCAAAGGTTTTCGTTTGAATTCGTCGGGGAGACTGGATTCGAACCAGCGACCTCCAACTCCCGAAGCTGGCGCGCTAACCGGACTGCGCTACACCCCGAACGGATGCCCTTATCTTTCTAAGAGCGCACAAAGATAACTCTAAAATCCGAAATCGCAAAATAATTTTCAGAAAAAAACGTCCCGACGATGTGCTCAGAGTCCGGCTTTTTCGTCCGATATTGTACGGCGGCACCTCCCGTGTCGATCTATTCGATTGATTACCCGATTGTTGCGATCGCCCGGAACTTTGTTCTCTTCCGACACCCCCTCCCGAGACTCGCTGCCATCCGAGTCCCGTTTTCTTCCGGGGCCGCTGCATTCCCGGTCCCGCCGTTCCTCGGTCGCCGGTCTCTCCGCTTTGCAGCCTTTACAGCCTTTACCACTCGGACGCTGCCTGATGCCTGATGGCTCTACGGCTCCGATAACTTGCTTTTCGGGGGATTTCTGTGTACTTTTGCCCCGCAAACCGAATCATCATGAATTTGCAGTTGAAAGAGGGCGCCGGATTCCCCGATCGCCTGCTCTATTTGTTGGCCGTCATTGCGGGCGTCTCCGTGGCCAACCTCTATTATAACCAGCCGCTGCTGGAGATGATCCGTCAGGATCTCGGCTCTACAACGCTCGCGGCCAACCACATTGCCCTCTTTGCACAGTGCGGTTATGCTCTGGGGCTGTTGTTCCTCATCCCGCTGGCCGACCTCTACAGCCGGCGGCGGATTCTGCTGACCGATTTCGCGCTGTTGATCGCGGCGCTGCTGGCCACTGCCCTGGCTCCCGACATGACGACGCTGCACGTCAGTTCGTTCGTCATCGGTGTCTGCTCCGTGGTGCCGCAGTTCTTCATCCCGCTGGCGGCGCAGTATTCGCGTCCGGAGCGGAAGAACCGCAACGTCGGCATCGTCCTCTCGGGACTGTTGACCGGCATCCTTGCGTCGCGTGTCGTGAGCGGGGCGGTGGGCGAGTGGCTCGGCTGGCGCGAGATGTATTACATAGCCGCCGTGCTGATGCTCCTCTCGGCGGTTGTCATCTTCCGCATCCTCCCCGATGCGCAGCCCAACTTCACGGGCAGCTACGGAGCGCTGATGCGGTCGCTGTTTACCCTCGTGCGGCGCTATCCGCTGCTGCGCCTCCACTCGGCACGTGCGGCGCTGGCCTTCGGATCGTTTCTGTGTTTCTGGGCATCGCTGGCCTTCAAGATGGCCGGGGAGCCGTTCCAAGCCGGGAGCGACGTGGTCGGACTGCTCGGACTGTGCGGCGTAGCGGGCGCCGTGACGGCAACCTTCTGCGGCAGGTACATCGCCCGGGTGGGGATCTTCCGCTTCAATGTGATCGGTGCGGTGCTGCAGCTGGCGGCGTGGGGGCTCTTCCTGGCGGGTGCGGACCATTACCTGCCGATCATCGCGGGTATTCTGCTGCTCGATATCGGAATGCAGTGCATCCAGTTGAGCAACCAGACGACACTGTTCGAACTCTGCCCGTCGGCATCGAACCGCATCAATACGATCTTCATGTGCAGTTACTTCATCGGCGGATCGCTGGGAACGCTGTTTTCGGGTGCGGCCTGGACGCTGTATGGATGGCCGGGCGTTGTAGGCGCCGGGGCACTGCTGACCTTTGCCTCGCTGGCGATCACCCTTTTTGCGCGACGCTGAGGGGGCCGGGGAGAGCGGGGCGGACGGGGGAGAGGGCGTCGGGACCCGGCTCGGCGTACTCCGGTCCTGTGGAGCAAATCGGCTTTCCGACCCGGAGGTGCTCCGATCCGCACGCAAAAAAATGACAGATTGGCCGGATGACCGGCCGATACGGAGATAAAAACAGCCGTCTGCAACGATGCAGACGGCTGTTTTTATTTGGTCGGGGTAACAGGATTCGAACCTGTGACCCCCTGCTCCCAAAGCAGGTGCGCTAACCGGACTGCGCTACACCCCGAGTCCCGTTCCGCGGCGGAATCCCGTCCGCCCGGAACAGGTTGTGCAAAGATAGCGGCTTTTTTCCGTTCCGGCAAACTTTTCGGTGGAAAAGCGTCCCGAACCTGCGTGGCCAATTGTTGGCGGCGGCGGTTACGGCCTCCCGATGCTGTCGAGCAGGTGGCCGAAATCCTCGCCCGGGACGGGCTTATAGACGGCGAAACCTAACGCCTGCGCCGCATCGACGTTCTTCTGCCCGTCGTCGATGAAGAGCGTCCGCTCGGGCACCATGCCGCTGTCGGCAATCATCTTGCGGAAGATCGCCTCCGAGGGCTTCAGCTCGCGCATCTCGTACGAAAGGTAGATCCGGTCGAAGTAATCCTCCATGCACTTGCCGTCGGCCGTGAACATCTCGCGGATGAAGCGCATCGACGAGGGGTTGTTGTTCGAGAGGACGTAGGTGCGGATGCCGCGCCGACGCAGCTGCTCGATCTGCCGCATCTTCGCGACCGGAACCCCCGTCAGGAAGTCGCCGTAGGCACGGCCGATCGCTTCGTCCGTCACCGCGGGCGTCGCGGCCAACTGCCGCATGAGGTCGCACATCTCGTGGAACGAGATCAGTCCGTGTTCCAATTGCCCGATCATCTCGGCCGGGTAGTAGGGGTTGATCAGTTCGGCCACGGCATCCATGCCAAGGCGCCGGAACGAGGCCCGGCAGCGGTCGATATCCAGATCGACCAGCACGCCTCCGAGGTCGAAGACGACATTTTCGATAGTTTCCATAGGATTCAAAGTGCCCGTTTGTACGGTCGGGGACCGTTTATTTCTGGAATTTCATGGTAAAACGCCTTACGGGGCGCAGCACCCACATCGGCAGCATCTTGCACAGCGGGATCCACAGCCGGTTCCACCAGTCGGGGACGATCGAGCGCCGGCCGCGCCACAGGGCCCGGAGCCCGGCCCGGGCACAGCGGTCGGCCGAGATCAGCACGCCAATCCGCAGCCCGATCCGCTGCCAGCGGGGTGTCAGCCCGTAGAGATCCGTGGCCACGCCGGCCGGCGAGACCGCCGTAACGCGGATCCCCTGCTCGCGGACCTCCCGGGCAAAGGCGACCGAGAACGACCGCAGATAGGCCTTCGAGGCGCTGTAGAGGGCCAGTCCCGGCCAGGGCATCCATTGCGAATAGGAGGACATGTTGAGAATGTATCCGCCGTGCCCGCGACGGGCCATCTCCGAGGCGTAGAGCCGGCAGAGCAGTGTGTTGGTCAGGTCGTGCAACAGGATGATATGCCGGATGCGCTCCTCGGGCGTTCGGAGAATGTCGAGGAACGAGAACATGCCGGCGTTGTTGATCAGCACGTCGATCGGGAGTCCCTCGGCCTGTGTGCGGTCGAACAGCTCGCGGGCCGCCTCCTCGCGGGCCAGGTCGCACTCGATGATCCGCAGCTCGCGCCCCTCGCAGCGGGCCGCCAGTTCGTTGCGGACCTCCTCGAGCGGTTCGCGGCGGTTGCCTACCAGGACGAGGTTGTAACCCAGCGCCGCGAGCCGACGCGCATAACAGCGCCCGATGCCCGAACCGGCGCCGCTCACCAGCGCCCAGCGTGTGCCGGGCCGTACCTCTCCGCGCCGCATCCGACGCCGGGGCTGCGCCTCACTGCCGTATGCCGCCTCACTGCCGTATGCCGCCTCACTGCCGTATGCCGCCTCACTGCCGTATGCCGCCTCACTGCCGTATGCCGCCTCACTGCCGCACGCCGCCTCACTGCCGTATGCCGCCTCACTGCCGTATGCCGCCTCACTGCCGTATGCCGTCTCACTGCCGTATGCCGCCTCACTGCCGCACGCCGCCTTATTGCCGTATGCCGCCTCACTGTACCCCGCTTTTGCGACTGTTCCGGTCTCCGCACCGGCCGGTATTTTGTTTGTGCGCTTCATCAGGGGAGGCGTTTGAGCTCTTCGACGATCTTGCGCGGAAGATCCGGACAGTGTTTGCAGCACTTCATGTCGACGGAGTACATCCGGGCGATGCAGTAGTTGCGGTGGTCGCATTCGCTGCGGGTCGACTCGTCTCCTGCGCGGAGTTTGTTGACGAAGGCCGGATCGTTGACCAGCGCCCGGGCCATCTGTACCAGTTCGAACCCCGACCCGAGGGCCCGTTCGATCCCTTCGCGGCTGATGAGCCCGCCGACGTAGATCAGCGTGCCCTTCAGCGCCTCGCGGAACTTCCGGGCATCCTCCAGGAAGTAGCACTCGCTGAAGGGAAACTGCTTGATCATGAAGGGACCGCACCAGCGGATGAAGTAACGCAGCCAGAGGGGCGAGTAGTAGCTCATCGTGTAGAGGGGGATCAGCCCGCGCATGACGGCCATCGGGGCCTTCGAGACGAACCCGCCGGAGAGGACGATGCCGTCGACGCCGAACGACTCGATGACCTTGGCGATCTCGATGCTTTCGGGGATCTGGATGCCGCCCTTGAAGCCGTCGTACATGTTGTGCTTGACGGTGATGGCCATGTTGCAGGCGCGGGCGGCCTCGACGGCCTCCGAGAGGCACATCCGCATGAAGCGCATACGGTTTTCTAACGAACCGCCATACTCGTCATGGCGGTGGTTCGTATAGGGCGAGAGAAACTGCGAGATGAGGTATCCGTGCCCGGCGTGGAGCTCCACCGAGTCGAATCCGGCGTCGTGGGCCGTGTGGACGGCGCGTCCGAAATCCTTGGCCACCTGTTCGATCTCGCTGCGCCTCATGCCGCGCACCGGGGTGTAGGCGTAGAGGTTCACGCCCCACGAGGCCCCGATGGGCATCTGCCCGGCGGTCGACCAGTGGGTCATGTTGCCGCAGTGGCCGATCTGGATGGCGGCGGCAGCCCCTTCGCGGTGGATGGCGTCGGTGATGTCGCGCAGCCCGGGGACGATTTCCGGGCGGAGCCACAGCTGTTTGTTGAACGAGAGGCCGCTGCGGCAGACTGCGGCGTAGGCCAGCGTCGTCATGCCGATTCCGCCGCGGGCCACGGCCACGTGGTAATCCTTGAGCTGCCGTGTGGGGCCGAAGTCCTTGCCCATGGACTCGAATGCCGCCGAGCGGATCGTGCGGTTGCGCAACGTGACGGGCCCGAGCTTGAAGGGGGTGAAAAGTTTGGATTCCATCTTTATGGTGTGTTTTTCGGTTTTTTCAGTGGGCCGGGCGCCTTGCGAGGTTCCTCCGCGGATTGGCCGTCCGCTTGTTTGCGTCCGGAGTCGCCTCCCGGGGCTTCGAAAGCCCGGTCCGCTGCGGCTGCAGGACGGCTTCTTGGCGACTTTGGACGGTATGTCGGGTTTCCTTGGCGGCTCCTTGAGGCCGGGGCCTGGTTAGTAAATAAAGGGGATGATGCGCTTGCGCCTGAGCTTGGAAAACTCCTCGCCGAACTCCTGCTCGTAGCGGCGGCGCAGCGAGGCGGCGCGGGGTGCGAGGTTGGCGAAGGTCCACCAGGCGAAGACCGCCCCGGCCCACGACCACGAAGCCACGGCGAATCCGATCCATTCGAGCAGTTCGCCGAAGTAGTTGGCCGACGAGACGTAGCGGAACATGCCGCCGCGGGGGATGTAGTGCCGCGTGTCGCCGGGTTTGCGCAGGTGGCGGATAATGCGGTCGGAGTGGAGGTTGATCGCCATTCCGGCGATGAAGAGCGCGCCTCCGATGTAGATGTAGGGTTTTGTGAACCAGCCGTCGTAGTAGTCGGCGGGCGATACCCAGAAGATCCATCCGCCCTGCATCAGGGCGTTGAGCGTATTGAAGAGCATGCCCATGAGGACGATTCCGAGAGGCATCTTCGAGTTTCCGCGCATGAGCAGCGGGAAGATGAACGAACGTTGGAAGTAGTGGGCCTCGAAGAGGAGGAAGAGGACAAGCGGTGCGGCCTGCCCCATACGGTCGGAGGTGGCCCACAGCACGGCCATGAGGATGAAGACGGGGGATTCCATCAGCATCCATCCGATTTTGTTCGGAACGGGCGGTCCGTAGCGGCGGTTGAAGAGGTAGCCGTAACCGGCCTCGAAGAAGTGCAGGGCGATGAAGACCACCAGGGCCAGCGAGGCCATGACGATGAGGAAGATGTCGAATGTTTCGCGCATGTCGGGCGGGGATTCGTAAAGTGGCGTAAAGTTAGGAAAATTTTCGGTGTCGGTCAAGGTCCGGACCCGTCGGTAGTTGTTCGAATTTTCCTCGGGATCAGTCGGGTGTGGATGTTGCCGTTCGGTGCGGCTGCGGGGGAGCGGCGGTTTTGAGCATTCCGGTCGTTCCCGAACCCTTGCCGGTCCGGTTCCGCACGACACAAAACCGGCCGGCGGAATCCCTCCGCCGGCCGGTCGCTCAATTTACGGTAAGCGATGCATATACCGTCAGTGCGTGTAGACCTTTCCCTTCTGGTGTTCGTGGGCCTCGAACTTCAGGCGCGAGGTGGTCGGGTAGCGGAGCTTCTCGAATTCGGCCACGGCGTTGCGGATGTCGCCCAGCAGCATGTCGGCCATGTCGCGCGAGAAGCCCTGCCGCACGACGATGCGCATGACGATCATCTGCTCGATGTTGCGGGGCATGGTGTAGGCCGGGACCATCCATCCGCTCTGCTGCAGGGCGGCCTGCAGGTCGAAGAGGGTCCATTTGGCCGTTTTTTCGTATTCGGGATCCAGCGACCAGATGAAGAGCGGGTTGACCATCTCCTCGGCGTAGTTGCGGAAGCAGGGCATCTTGCCGATCTCGCGGTGGCAGTAGCAGGCGATATCCATCGAGTTCTGCTGAATCTCGCGGTAGCCTTCGAATCCCAGTCGGATGAAGTTGTAATACTGGCCGAGGATCTGCGCCGCCGGACGCGAGAAGTTGAGCCCCACCTGGGTGATGCTGGCGCCGAGGTAGTTGACCGAGAAGGACATCGCGTCGGGAAGATACTTCTTCTCCTTCCAGACGGTCCATCCCAGACCCGGGTAGACCAGACCGAACTTGTGGCCCGAGGTCGAGATCGAGAGTACCCATTTCAGGCGGAAATCCCACTTCACGTCGGGGTTGAGGAACGGCAGGATAAAGCCGCCCGAAGCCGCATCGACATGGATCGGAATCTCGTAGCCGGTCTTCTGGTTGAAGGCGTCGAGCGCCCGGTCGAGGGCCTCGATATCGTCGTTCAGACCGGTCCAGGTCACGCCGGCGATCGGGACGATGCAGATCGTGTTCTCGTCGCAGAGCTTCAGGGCGGCCTCCGTGTCGAGGGTCTTCTTTTCGGGGGTGAGGGGCACCGTGCGCATCTCGATCTGCCACAACTGGCAGAACTTCTCCCAGACGACCTGGAAGGCCGAGCTCATCACCAGATTGGGCTTGTCGTAGGGTTTCCCGGCGGCCTTGCGGCGGTCGCGCCAGCGCAGCCAGGCGGCCACACCGCCCAGCATGCAGGCCTCGGACGACCCGATGCCGACGGCTCCGGCCTTCCATTCGGCCTTTTCGGGCGAGTTCCAGAGGTTGGCCAGGATGTTGATGCAGCGGCCGCACATGACGGCCACGCGCGGATACTCCGTTTCGTCGATGTAGTTGACGTTGATCGCCTCGTTCATCAGCCGCGTGGCGTAGTCGTCCATGTAGGTCGTGACGAAGGTGGCCAGATTCAGCCGGGGCTGGGTCTGCGGGTAGGTTTCGTCCTTGACCATCTGGTAGGCGATTTCGGGCGAGGTCTTGCCGCGGGGGATGAACTGGGTGGGAGCCGGCGAGCGCATCTGCTTCGATCCGAAGATCTCGGCGGCGGCATCGGCGGCCGACATGTTCTGTTGTTTCATGGTGTGTAGCATTTATGGTTTACGTCGTCGAACGGTTGCACGAACTGTGCCAGAACCCGACGCCGGAGCCCCTGCCGGCCGGCTCTTTTTTACCGTGGAGCGGGCGTCCGTGGCGCACGTTTTGCGGAAAAAGTGCGTATCTTTGTCCCGGAAAAACATACTGCCATGAAACGACTCGTCGTATTTACCGGCGCGGGGATGAGCGCCGACAGCGGACTGGCTACGTTCCGCGATGCCGACGGCCTGTGGGCCAATTACCGCATCGAGGATGTCTGCACGCCCGAGGCGCTGGCGCGCAACCGGGCGCTGGTCATCCGCTTCTATAACGAACGCCGCCGCGAGATGCTCCGCTGCGAACCCAATGCCGGCCATCGGGCCATTGCCGCGCTGGAGCGGGATTTCGACGTCGACGTGCTGACGCAGAATGTCGACGACCTGCACGAGCGGGCCGGCTCGACGCGCGTGACGCACCTTCACGGCGAACTGCGCAAGCTGCGTTCGACGGCCAACCCCGACCTCATCGTTCCGATCGAGGGGTGGGAGCAGCCGCTCGATGCCCGGGCTTCGGACGGTTCGCTGCTGCGGCCGCATATTGTCTTCTTCGGCGAATCGGTGCCGATGTTCGAGCGGGCGGCCGAGATCGCCGCACGGGCCGAGATCATGGTCGTCGTCGGAACGTCGCTGGCCGTCTATCCGGCGGCCTCGCTCGTGCGCTACGTACAGCCCGGCGTGCCGATCTACCTGGTCGATCCGGGCAATCCCGATACGCGCGGCATCCGCAATCCGCTGACGGTCATTCGCAAACGGGCCTCGGAGGGGGTTCCCGAACTGGCCGGCCTGCTGCGCCGGACCTTTGCGGACAAATAACGCCGATGAAGCATCATGACCGCCTATTTCATTCTGGAGATGCTCGGAACGCTGGCCTTTGCCATCAGCGGTATCCGGCTCGCCTCGGCCAAGCGCTTTGACTGGTTCGGGGCCTACGTCGTGGGTTTCACGACTGCCATCGGGGGCGGAACGCTCCGCGACCTGATGCTTTCGCAGACGCCGTTCTGGATGCTGGACAGCGTCTACCTCATCGTCACGGCCATCGCCCTGGGGATCGTCATCCTGCTGGGGCGCTATCTGATCCGGCTGAACAACACCTTCTTCATCTTCGACGCCATCGGTCTGGGACTCTTCACCGTTGTCGGCATCGAGAAGACCCTTGCGACGGGTTTTCCGCTGTGGGTGGCCGTGATCATGGGCACGATGACCGGCGCGGCGGGCGGCGTGCTGCGCGACATCCTGATCAACGAGGAGCCGCTGATCTTCCGCAAGGAGATCTACGCGCTGGCGTGCGTCTTCGGCGGCTTTGTCTTCTGGCTGTGCCGCTGGGCGGGCATCGAAGGGGCCGCGCTGCAGATCATCACGGCGGCCGCGGTCATTGCCCTGCGGATCGTGGCGGTCCGCTTCGGCCTCCGTCTGCCGATCCTCAAGTAGGGGCGCGGGAGCGCGATTCCACACATATAAATAAAACGGACCGCATGTCATGCGGTCCGTTTTTGTGCAGGAGAGCGGCGTTTCCCGGCCGCTATTTGACATCCTTGAAATAGAGGTCGAGCAACTCCTTGGCGGCGACGAACGACGAGATCTTGTCGTTTAACACGCGCTGTTCGTACTCGCCGATGCGGCTTTCGACGGCCGGGTCGCGGTAGAAACTGCTGCGCAGCGCCTCGTTGATCGTCTCGTACATCCAGTATTTGTTCTGGCGGTTGCGGTTGTGCTGGAAGTATCCGTTGCGCTGGATGTGGTCGAGATACTCCTCGACGCCCTTCCAGACCTCCTCCAGACCGGCTTTCGTCACGGCCGACGAGGTGTAGACCTTGGGGCGCCAGCCCGATTCCGGGACGGGGAAGAGCCGCAGGGCCCCCTGGAACTGCGTGCGGGCCAACTCGGCCTTGTGGATGTTTTCGCCGTCGGCCTTGGTGATGACCATCAGATCGGCCATCTCCATGATACCGCGCTTGATGCCCTGCAACTCGTCGCCGGCGCCCGAGATCTGCAGCAGCATGAAGAGGTCGACCATCGAGTGGACGGCCGTTTCGGACTGCCCGACGCCGACCGTCTCGATGAAGATGACGTCGAAACCGGCGGCTTCGCACAGCACGATCGTCTCACGGGTCTTGCGGGCCACGCCTCCGAGCGATCCGGCCGAGGGCGAGGGCCGGATGAAGACGTCAGGGTTGTTGCAGATGCTCTCCATGCGGGTCTTGTCGCCGAGGATCGAGCCGCCGCTGCGCTCCGACGAGGGGTCGATGGCCAGCACGGCCAGGCGGTGGCGCAGCGAGGTGACCATGTTCCCGATGGCCTCGATGAAGGTCGACTTGCCGGCTCCGGGGACTCCGGTGATGCCGATGCGGATGGATTTTCCGGCGTGGGGCAGACAGCGTTCGATGATCTCCTGCGCCTGGGCGTAGTGGGCCGGGTTGGAGGATTCGACGAGCGTGATGGCCTGCGAAAGGATGGTGATCTTACCGGCGAGGATTCCCTCGACATATTCGTCGGTCGATAGCTGGCGTTTCTTGTGGCGTTTGAAGTAGGGGCTTACGACGGGTTGGTCTTCGACGCCCTCGGCGACGTTGAGCGCCGTATCGTGATGCGTGTCGGCATACTCCTTTTCGTAGTGGTCGATCCTGGTAAATGACATGGGTGTCAACGGGTTGATTGTTCGATGATTTTTTCGTTGAGTTGCAGGCTGTTGCCCATCCAGAGGGCACGGTTGCGGGCGTCGATCAGCACGCCGAACGGGACGTACGTGACGCCGTAGGCGGCGAACCCGCGTTCGGCATGGATCGTGGCCGTGATCCGCTGCGAGAGGAAGGGTCTGAGCATCGGAGCGATGCGGGCCGTGTCCTCGCGCGTGACGACGATCACGCGCATGGCGGGTTTCGAACGGGCCGAGAGGTCGCGGAGACGTTCGAGCGAGGTGATGCAGGCGGGATTCGACGAGTGGAAGAACTCGACGTAGGTGATCGGTGCGGGCTGGGGGTGTCGGTTGTCGATCCAGCCGGCGGGTTTGAGCTCGGGGACCTTTTCACCGAGGATGATGTTCTGGGCTCGGGCGAGTGAGAGGCCCAACCCGCACACCGCCAAGAGAATAAGCAGAGCTTTCTTCATGGAGCGTCCTGTTTTGTCCGCTATAAAGATAGTACGTTTTGTCGGAAGCCGCAAATTTTTCGGGGAAAAAGGGGCGTCGGGCGAGTGCGGGGCAGGGCGGTCCCGGACGGCGGGATGGTGTTACAATGGGTGTTTGTTGGCATCCATGTATGGGGTATTTTCATCATTCATCTGGCGTGTTTCCATCCCCTGTATATTTATAGACCACGCTGCTCGCATCAACAGTGGCTATTACATCGCTATATGGGAAAGACGATGTGCCTGCACGTCCGATATAATCGGCAAAACTGCGACCATTCCTTTCACCTCTGTGGGCGTGGACTTCTGAATTATTGGAGATTGTCACAGTTGGAGTGGAAGATGCCGTGTTTCCCATCCAATCCATGCCATTGCCTATGGCCGGGGTAGACCAGTTTGTTCCCCCACATCCATACGCATGAACAGCAGCATTATCTATGGTGATGGATTGGCATGTTGCGTTTCCTGTACTTCCGAGTCCTGGTGAAACTGTTTCCTTAGTACTTGGACTGCTACTATAAGCATATAAGGTTACATTTTCGATATTGATGTTGCCGCTATTCGCACTTTGGTGGTTATTGTCATCAATCACATAACCACCAATACCGCTGCTGCCGTTATTGCCTGTCACTGTCAGAACATCGCTGCGGCTGCTGCCTGTGATGGTGACGGTAGAGTTCTCTGCCACATAGATGCCTGCGCCGTCGCTGGAAGACACTTCGTTATCATTTCCTTTTACATGGATAGTGGGGGTGCCGCCGGTGATGCTGATGGCATTGCCGCTCGACACGCTTATCCGTGCATCCTCCAGATGGATGTCCGGCTTACCCCCCCCCGTCACCCGTATGCCGTATTGACCCGTACCGGTAACATAGTAAGTACCATTATCGGCAATCTCACGCGTGTCGGTCAGCGTAGAGAGGTCAATCGTCTGCGTGCCTTCGCTGTTTGCCGTAATCGTGATGGTGTGGACTTTGCCTGCTTCCGGAGTTATGTTCGGTGAAATCTCACAAGAGTGTGAAATATTCAAATTCTTATTCGTAACTATGATGTACTGTATTTCTTCCCCGGGTACTACATTGGCTTCCCAGCACTCGGTGCCGTCTTGGCAGGTGGTCTGGCGCATGGGAACCCTGTCTTTCATAAACATATCCTGTATTATTTTCCCTTGCCGGATGTTACAACTTACCGGATTATTATGGATGTCAATTCCTCCCACCCGGGCTGTGCCCTTGGTCACCACGCGCACCTTGGCAAGCTGGTGGGTGAAGCTGAGGGTGACGGGTGTTTGGTGGTCGCCCGTGCCAATGCCGTGCAGCACGTAGGTCAGCCCGTTCCTCTCTTGGTCGCGGAGGTTTACTGTGCCATCCGTAGCGGGATACCAGGCAGTGACTTCGGCAGTCCGGGAGTTCTTCCAATAGACGGGCGTTTCGGGGGTGACTGTGACATTTCCCGCATCATCTACATTTATGATATATAGGCCCGTTTCCTCATTGTCGCCAATGCGCACGCCAATGCGTTCACCGCCCGTCCAGTGGCTGCCCATGCCGTCCGTTTCGTTTTCCGCCACGCGCGTCCAGGGTTTTGCGCTGCTTTCTGCGGTGATGCTTACACGGCCTATCTGCAAGGGATATGCGCCGTCGGGCAGGGTGTTCCCCGGCTCGGCCAGTTCGTCCTGCGTGCAGGCGGTGAGCAGGGTTGCCGCCGCAAGGCATATTGCTGTAAATAATCTGTTTCTCTTCATATCTTCTCTCCTTCCTGATTCTTCGTTCCTTCTTCTTCATTCTTATAATACGCCTCCACCCGTGCCCGGATGTTCTCGCGCAGGCATTCCTCGTAGAACCACGGCTCGGCGCTGTGGAAGTCACCCACATTGAGGAATCCCAGGATGGGCCGGTATTCCGAGCCGCTGTAGCCCTTCACAACCAACACATGGTGCCGGGGCGAAACCGTGACGGTGATGGTGTCGTGCAGCGTGGCGGGCGTGGCATCGGTGCGCCAGTTCACGGGGTTGATGCACATCGCGCAGGGAGCTGCCACCACGGGCTGGATGCAGCGCACGTCGGACACGGAGTTGTAGCAGATGGTCACGCCCGTGTCCGTGGCTCCATGCGCCGGACGGATGTTCTCCGAGGCGAGGGTGTCGGCGGGTGTCACCTTATAGCCCAGCACGTAGGCCGCCACCAGACGGTTTGCCACGTCTGCGGGCATCGTCTTCAGCAGCTCCACCACCGCCTTGCCGCCCTGACTGAAGCCCGCCAGCACAAAGGGACGGTCGGGGTCGGGGCGTTGACGGAGGAAGGTGTCGAAGGCCGCCTGCACGTCGCTGAAGGCGGTGCGGAAGCGGTTGCTGATGGTATCCTCGTTCAGCGTCGCCCAGCCCTCGATGGTGATGTGACGGTAGTAGGGCGAATAGAAGTCACCTGCCTCGCCCATATAACCGGCGATGCGGGAAATCTCCTTGTCCATGTTGGCGCGGTGTGTGGCGTTATGCACGTCGGCATAGTGGCAGACGCGCCCGTCTTCCGCAGTCCAGTCGGTCTCCCAGGTGGAGACGAGGTAGAACACGTCCGCACTCCTCTCCGCCGTGCTGTTCCGGCGGGTGTACCACATCGTGGCGTCGGCATAGTCGGGCGCATCGGGGATGAAGGTGGCGGCATCCGTGCCGGTACCCCTGTTATTGCGGCCGCACGAGGCGAGCAAGAGGAAGAGGAATACTCCGATGCAATATGTCCATCTTTTGCGTATCATTTTCTTTCGTATTGTAAGGTCATAGCACTACCGAGCCACTGCCATCCGCGCCGTCTTCCCATGTCATGCTGCCGGTATCGACCGATACCTCCAGGCCTTCTTCCTTTACGGTGATGTCGAAGGTGTGTACAAAGTTAGCCTGAAACGAATAACTGATACCCAAGCCTGTCAATTCAGATATTCTCGCTTTATAGGCAGCGCCTCCTACACGGACTTCTATCGCGGATAAGCGCGAAGGATCCACATAACAACTTTGAGGTATGACAAGCGCTTCGTAGGAGGCGAAAGCTCCGTCAGCCGGTGTATCAAGCCGGTGCGGCGTGATGGAGGCACCCTTCGAGTATCGATCCTCCTCTATATATATTGAACCGTTATTATGATCTACCTCTCCGCGGGTTAGAAAATCAGTCAGCAGCACGGACAAATCGCCGCCGGAACTATCGAGATAGTCGGACTGCTGGATGTTTATCACTACCTTCGCCAGGCAATGCCCGAATGTCAGCCCCGCTTCGTTCCTGTCGGAGAATGAGATCGTTTGTTTGGCATGAAGGAAGTCTTTATCGGCGGGCATCCCTGCGGACTGGTCGACAGGCACCTCCCATGTTTCAGGCAACGTGGTAAGGCAGGGATACCAGGCTTCCACCGTCTTTGTCTCGTTGGTGCTTGTCCAATAGAAAGGGTTGGTGGAGGTCAGCGTGGCAGTCTTGTAGTCGCCGGAGGAGGTAAGGGTGTACACCTTCGTTTCGTTGCCTACCTGCACAGCTACGTTTTGCACGCCCTCCCAATCGCCGTCTATCGTGCTGCGCGAAGAGGGTGCCGCCACAGCCTGCATCATACAGGTAGCTGTCAGTTCCAGGGGGTATTCGCCTTCGGGCAAGGCGTTGCCTTGCTCGGCCGGTTCGTCCTGCGTGCAGGCGGCAAGCACGAGTGCCGTGGCCGCGAGGATTAAAGTATGTTTCATCTTGCTCGTCATGTTTTTCTTTATTGGGTTTCGTGCCACCGGCGGCCGCGATGCCGCCCGATACACCATATATAGTATATCTCCGTGCTTACACTGCCGCACGGGATGGCTGTTGCCGTTTACATCAGGGCCGTGTTGTCATCATCGGTTACGGTCACCCAATCCTTGATGTCAGCCGAGCCTGCCGTCAGTCCGGTCTTGCTGACGATGACGGGGAACAGGTAGTTCACGCCCGGCTGCAGACCGAAGGCCGAGTTGTACTCAGGTACGGTGAGCTTGGCCTTGTAAGTCTGCCCGTTCACCGTGACGGCGAGGTCAATGCCGATGGCTGACTGCGGAAAGACGATGACGGGAGAGGCCGTGTACCTGTCATTCGTGGTGGTGACGCCGCTGAGTGCGATGGTGAGTTCGGCTGCCGATGCATTGTCGTCCGCCGTGGCTGTTCCGTCCTGCGTATTGAACGAGCCTTGCAACTTCAAACCGCCGAGCGTGTAGCCGGTCAGCATCCCGTTGTCGAAGTCCATGTCTGCCCCCTCGGTAAACTCAAGGGTAATCTGGCTCATGCGGTGGCAGAAGGCGTGTTCGCCCGTGAAGTTCACCACGGGGTTGCCCTTGCTGGCTGTGGCACCGCCGGTATAGAGGAAGTCTATCTTGGGCTGCTGGTCAGCGGTCTGCATGTCGGCACCGGTAGTGGCGGTGACGGTTCCGCCACCCTCGGCGTATGGATAGTAGGCACGGAATGTTACAGGGTTCGGGTCCTCGAAGTAGATCTCCTGTCCGGTTGCGGCGAATTTACCGCTTTCGTAGGCATACGGCCTGTTGGTATAATTGCCGCCCGTGATGCCGATCCGGTCGCCATGCGCCCAGTCCGTACCGCTGGCGCGGGTATTCGTGCCGCTGATGGTGGCGTTCACTTTGAGGGCCACCTCGCCGTCGGGCACGGTGGTCACTTCGTCGTTGGTGCAGGCGGCGAGCATAAGTGCCGTAGCTGCGAGAAGAATATAGGGTTTCATGGTTTCGTGTTTTTCGTTGATTATGTTTTATTGCAACGTGACATCTCCGGAGCCGTCGCGATCACTGTTTGTAAACCAATCGTTGATTGTCGCGTTGCCCGCTTCCAGTCCGGTATTGCTGATGGTCACGGTGTAAGTATAGCTGTAACCGGCTTGCAGGCCGCCTGTCGGAGGATTGAGCGCCGTCTTGTAGGTCTGTCCGTTACAGGTCACTTCGAGGTTCAATGTGCCGCTGACGGTTTGCGGCACCATGATTATCGGGGAGCAATCCACCTGTTTGTCCGCTTCGCCGGTTACCGTCATGGCAATGTCGCCGGAGGTGCTGCCGGTCGTCAGATCGCAAGACTGCGTGTTGAATGTGGCATCTGTGATGATGCCCTTGACGGTGTAGCGGCTCAATGCGGCAAGGTTGCTGATACCGTTGCCTGCCTTGAATACGAACGAAACCTGCGACATGATATGGCTGAAAGCGTAGTCACCCGTAAAGTTGATTTCCGGGGAAGATACGCTGGTACTTACCACAGGCGTGACGAGAATGTCCCACTGGTTCCAGCCGTTTTCTGCATTCACAGCCTGCGACTTGGTGTCGATGTCGATTACATTGGCCGCAGGAATTAATGCCGGGTCGGCATACCATGCCCGGAAAGACACCCCGTTACGGTCTTGGAAATAATACGGGTTACTGCCCGCAGACCAGGAACCGCCGTCCTGCAACGTATAGTCATAGGCGGCTGTTCCGTCTGCCACCACATGAATTACATCGCCTGCGGTAAACGCTGCCGATTGTCCATGAACACTGACACGGATCCGTGTGCCACTGATACCTGCCGTCACCTGTGCGGCTACCGGTCCGTCGGCAAGCGGGTCATTCGCCGTTTCTTCGTTATTACAAGCCGCCAGAGTCATCGTCAAGGCCATGATGACGGCGGGAGTCCATTTCAATCTGGTTGCTTTCATAATAGATTGCTTGTTATCCTGTTTACATGGCTTCCACCGGGTCGCCCGGAATGGTATTCCAATCCTTTATGGTGGCTTCCATACCGGCCCTGACCGGCGTGTGCAGCTCACCCTCGATGCCCAGGGCTTCTTCCATGTCTCCGTTAAAGTCCGCGAGGATTTCCGTCAGGTCGCTCTCTACCGTCTGTGTCTGTCCGTCGGTGAAGGTCAGGACAAGCGTCAGTGTCTGCGCATCGCCCCGTACTCCCAGCAGACGCAGGTCTGCCGACACCTTGTCACCCTCACGGGCGAAGGTTGGTCGTGTGCTGACCGCTTCGCCGGTCAGTGTCCCGCGATACAGGTCGTAGGCTTCCGCCACGCCGCCGAGCGTACCCGTTATGGCCGCGATGCGCTCCGGGTCGCCCTCGGTCACGGTCAGTTCGATGTGCAGGTCGCGCACCCGTTGTGCTACGCTTAGGTCCACGCGCAGGATGTCATCCGCCACGACGGTTATCCGCTTCGTACCCGAATAGAGATAGTCCGGCAGGGGATTGATGAAGTCGGTGAGGGCGCGTACCGTGCCGTCTGTCCGCTCCACGCGGGCGATGCCGTCCGTCACGGTGAACCCCTGCGGCGTGTTGTAGGCCAGCACGGTGTACTCGCCGGGAGGCAGCGGGTCGGAAACGGTGTAGCGGCCTTCCTTGCCGTCGGCGGTCGTGCCGTCAATCTCTACCGTATAGTCTTCCCGGCTTGCGCCCTGCGGCAGGTCGATTGACACTGCCACTACGCCCTTGTCCGGATGCGGCGTGTCGTGCAGTTCGTCCTTCACGCAGCCGCCCGGAGCGAACAGCAGGGCCGTCGCCAGAATCGTTGTCGCATATCTTCTTTTTCTTGTTTTCATATCCGCAGGATGTTTTTTCAGTTTACCGTACCGGCTTGTCCCCGAAGCGGCGCGGCTGCCCGGCGGAGCGTACCGCAGGCGCTTCCTTGCCCGCTTCGCCCGGAATGAGGTAGGCGTACTGCAAGGTGTGTTGGATGCGCTTCACCTGGTCGGGCGTGATGCCGGCCATGAAGCCATACTCGTAATCCATGATGTTGTCGGACCAGAAGGGTTCTCCCGTAGCGGCATTCGTGCGCTTAAAGGAGATGTTGCCCCGCATGGTCTCTACATAGGCTTTGCGATCGTACCAGGGCGTATCATCGCAGTAGTCGTCTCCCTCGATATAGACATGCTCCAATCCCAGGAAATGTCCTGCCTCATGGGCAAACGCCATCACATCGTTGGCCAACACCATCGCCCTGGTATTCAGGAATATGCCTGTGACGACACCTGGCTCATACGGCGTGTCGCACCCCGGCAGCATATCGACTTCATCGAAGAAGGGGAAAAACGAGAACCCGGCAAATATGCTGTACTCATCCACGTACACATTATTGATTGGGGCGACCCACACGTTGAGCGCGTGCTCATTGTCCCAGATATATTGGTCGTCAAGCTCGACGTTCGTGTAGTCTATCTCCACGGCCTCCTTCTCGTGGACGATGCCGGGAGTTTCAAGCGGCTGCCCGTCGGGCGCTGTGGTGGCGGCCACAAAGCGCACGCCGGTCTCTGTCTGCCCGGGGAGGTTGAAATAGTGGCTGTACACGTGGTTGGCATAGTCCAGCTGTTCCCTCACCATCCAGTCCTTGACCGGATAGTTGCCTTCGGCATCCGGGAAGAGGTGGAAGACCACGGGAATCTCGTAGGCTTCGGGGTTCTCCGCTACCGGGTCGGTGAGGCTGGAGCGGATTTCTATCGTGTTGGAGTAGTACTCCGCCTTGTTGGTCTTCACATAGCCCCGCACGTAATACGTCGCTCCCGGCAGCGGATGGAAGAGGTACAGGCATCCATAGTATAGCGGCTCCACTTCCCACTGCCAGCCTTGGATCTGGTCGTCATCCGAGTAGTCGATGAGGTAGGTGCAGTCGTTCACGTCCGGCTCCCGATCCTCGGTCGAATAAACGCTGCCCATGTAGATGATTTTCTCATCGGCCGGCAGGTCCTCCATGACCAGCACCGCCATGTATGCGGGAGGATAGTTGTCAGGGGCTCCCAGATCCACCTGCGCGATGTTTCCCTCGCCGATGTGTATCTGGAAGGTAGAGGTCGGCTCCGGATCCGGTTCGGGAGCCGTGTTGTCGTCGTCGCACGCCGCCATGCCGAAGGCAAGGAGGAGGACTGCAAAAAGTTTATACCCGTGCCGTAGGATGCCACACTTGTTCAAATAATCGCCGGTTTTCTTTCCGAACATATGCATGATTTTCTTTTAATATATTTTCCATATCAGGGTGACACCCGCATTGACCGGGCCCCACCAGTTTTTCGATTCCGTTCCACGGCGCACCCGCACGCCGTCGAGGACCGTGTATGTCTCATAATCCGCGTGCAGGCAGCCCACGGCCACATTGAAGTCCAGCGACAAGGCTTTATTCAGACGGAGCTGGTAGCCGCCGCAGATGCCGCCGCCCATCAGGTCGCCCTGCTTGCCGGTTGCGGAGAACTTGTAGTTGAACCCACCGGCCTTGTACATCGCACCGAGGTAGCCGCGCTTCTCCCTGCCCATATACCGGCGCACTTCCGGCATGACCTCCCAGAGGGCGTAGCGGCGGTCCTTGTCGTTCCACGACCACGAGGTCCACGAGCCGTTCACGAGGATTCCCCATGACGGAGTGATGCGCCACTCCAGGCCCAGGTCGGGCGTGAGCGTAGCCCAGCGCAGCAGGTTGGCACGCAGGGAGAGCGTGCATCTGTCTGTGCCGGAGGTTCCTTCCGCATCCGTCCCGGTGGTTTCCGCAGGAACCTCGGCTTCGGGATGTACCACGACCATGCTGTCCGCCCTTATCTGTTCGGCCACAAAGCGTGATTCTTCCGTTTCGCGCGGCTCTTCCACCGGCTGCTGTGTATCGGCACTTTCCTGCCCGGTCTGCCGCCCTTCGTCCTTCTGTGCCACAGCCTCCTCTTTCGGCACGCTGATGCGTACCGTCACGTAGTCGCCGCTCCCGGAGTGGTTACGGGTGATGAAGCACGCTTCGGTGAGTTGCCGGCGCACGATCAGTTCCGACTTCACGCGGTTGGAGCGGACTTTCGCCATCGCAAGGTTGTCGGCCTCGCTCTCTCCGGCGGTGCACCAGCCGTCCACATGGAGGCGGATGTTCCCGGCAAGGATCTCCTGCCTGTATCGCTCCACGCATTGCTCCAACCGAGCCAGTTCCGTGTCGTTACCGTTGAAAGGCACATAAAATTTATCGGTGACGAAGCGGAACGTATAGACCGTATCGGGCTTCTCCTGCGCCGCAAGGGATCCAACAACCAGAGCGAGTACCGTTGTAATTAATATTCGTCTTATGTTCGTCATATATTGCTGAAGTTTATTTCGTTGCCTGTCCTGATAAATGAAAATCGGCGACATACACAGGCAAGGGAGATTCCGTTGCCTGTGTATTGCGCCGACAGGTGCCACAAGCCAGTTTTACATACATGGCACTCCTTATCGGAAACCGAAAGATTCCCGGGCATGGTCATATATGGCAAAACCGTATTCATCTCTGTAAATCAGTATGGTTATGAACTTTTAATGCCATAAAGGTAGGCAATTTTTGCCTTATTTCATTCAAACAAGGGACATTTCTCATAACTTCCTATTAAAATTTAAGAATACCCTTCCGAGGACGGAATTTTCCCTGCGGGCGCTTTTCGTGCGTATCTTGTTCCGATTTCGGCCAAAAAAAGTCCGTCGAATTTTGGCGAATCTCAAAGATTCACCTATCTTTGTGTTCGCAAAATAACACTGCCTGACACAGCAACAAGACAAACAATCAACCAATAATTCCACTAAATTATGAAAGTTTCTCATATCGAGCATCTTGGCGTCGCGGTGAAGAGCCTTGATGAAGCCATTCCCTACTGGGAGAACGTTCTGGGTCTGAAATGCTATGCCATCGAGGAGGTGGCCGACCAGAAGGTGCGTACGGCCTTCTTCAAACTGGGGCAGACGAAGATCGAGTTGCTGGAGCCCACTTCGGAGGACTCGACCATCGCCAAGTATATCGAAAACCGCGGCGTGGGTATCCATCACATGGCCCTGGCCTGCGAGAACATCGAAGAGCAGCTGGCCGATGCCGAGGCCAAGGGCATCCGCCTGATCGACAAGACGCCGCGCAAGGGCGCCGAGGGTATGACGATCGCCTTCCTGCACCCGAAATCGACCCAGGGCATCCTGACCGAACTCTGCGAGAACAAGAACAAGTAACCAATACAAACGATTCCGCTCCGGGCGGGATCGTTCCGTGTGTAAGGCGGAACCCTCCCGGACGGACAATATCAACATTATGAGCCAAATTCAGGAAAAGATCAACCAACTGATCGAGAACCGCGAGACGGCCCGCATGGGCGGCGGCCAGAAGGCAATCGACAAACAGCACGACAAGGGCAAGTATACGGCCCGCGAGCGTATCCAGATGCTTCTCGACGAGGGTTCGTTCGAGGAGTTCGACATGTTCGTGACGCACCGCTGCTACGACTTCGGCATGGAGAAGAAGCACTTCTTCGGCGACGGCGTGGTGACCGGTTACGGTACGATCGACGGACGCCTGGTCTATGTCTTCGCTCAGGACTTCACGGTGACGGCAGGTTCGCTCTCGCTGTCGATGTCCGACAAGATCTGCAAGGTCATGGACATGGCCATGCGCAACGGTGCCCCGTGCATCGGCATGAACGACTCGGGCGGCGCCCGTATCCAGGAGGGTGTCAACGCCCTGGCCGGCTATGCCAACATCTTCCAGCGCAACGTGATGGCTTCGGGTGTCATCCCGCAGATCTCGGCCATCTTCGGCCCGTGCGCCGGCGGTGCGGTCTACTCGCCCGCGCTGACCGACTTCATCATCATGAAGAAGGAGACCTCGAACATGTTCCTCACGGGCCCGAAGGTCGTCAAGACCGTCACGGGCGAGAACGTCACGCAGGAGGAGCTGGGCGGTGCCACGATGCACACCACCAAATCGGGCGTGGCCCAGTTTGCCGTCGACACCGAGGAGGAGGGTATCGAGCTGATCAAGAAGCTGATCTCCTACATGCCGCAGAACAACATGGAGGATGCCCCGCTGGCCGTCTGCACGGACAAGATCACCCGTCTGGAGGACTCGCTCAACGAGATCATCCCCGACAGCGCCAACAAGCCCTATGACATGGCCGAAGTGATCCGCGCCATCGTCGACAACGGCGAGTATCTGGAGTCGGCTGCCGGTTATGCCAAGAACATCATCACGTGCTTCGCCCGCTTCAACGGCCAGTCGGTCGGCATCATCGCCAACCAGCCGAAGTTCATGGCCGGCGTGCTCGATATCAACGCCAGCCGCAAGGCCGCACGTTTCGTGCGCTTCTGCGACGCGTTCAACATTCCGCTGGTGACGCTCGTTGACGTGCCGGGCTTCCTGCCGGGTACGACCCAGGAGTACGGCGGCGTGATCACGCACGGCGCCAAGCTGCTGTTCGCCTACTGCGAGGCTACGGTGCCGAAGATTACCGTCACGCTGCGCAAGGCCTACGGTGGCGCCTACATCGTGATGTCGTCGAAGCACATCCGCGGCGATATCAACTACGCATGGCCTACGGCCGAGATCGCGGTGATGGGTGCGAGCGGTGCCGTCGAGGTGCTCTACGGCAAGGAGCTCAAGGAGCTGGCCGACAAACCCGAGGAGAAGGCCGCCTTCATCGCCGAGAAGGAGAAGGAGTACAACGACAAGTTCTCGAATCCGTACAACGCCGCCCGCTACGGCTATATCGACGATGTGATCGAGCCGCGCAACACGCGTTTCCGCATCATCCGCGCCCTGCAGTCGCTGGCTACCAAACGCCTGCAGAACCCGCCCAAGAAGCACTCGAACATTCCACTGTAACCCTGTAAAACGCAGAAATCATGATATTTCAAGCTGTAAACTGGGGTTGGTCCGAAATCCTGTGGGTCTCGCTCATCGGCTTTGCGCTGGTGTTCGTGCTGCTGGTGGCGCTGATCTTCATCATGAAGGGCTTCGGAGCCTGCTTCCGCTCGCGGACGACGACGCTCCCGGGCAAACCGGCCATCGCCCCTCAGCCGATGATCAGCCAGGAGGAGATCGCGGCCATCGCCACGGCGATGAAGATCTACCGCAGCGCCCTGCACGATCGCGAATCGGAGGTTCTGACCATCCTCAGCATCAAGCGGGCCTATTCGCCCTGGAATTCGAAAATTCACGGTTTAACCCAGCTTCCCGACCGGAAATAGCACTTTTCGTTGGAGCAGGACAATTCAGAAACAACAATGAAAGATTATTCACTGAAAATCAACGGACATAGTTATAACGTCCAGATCGACGACGCCAACGAGGACTCGACGGTAGCCCATGTAATGGTCAACGGTGTGGACTACGAAGTGGAGATCGAAGGCGCCAAGTCGGTCAAGGTCTCCAAACCGCAGGTGGCCCCGGCACCGAAGTCGGCCAACAGCGGCATGATCATGCCGTCGACGGCCACGCCGTCGCCGCGTCTGGCTGCCGTACCGCCCTCGTCGGGCTACAGCGTCAAGAGCCCGCTGCCGGGTACGGTGCTGGGTGTGCAGGTCGCCGTGGGTGACACGATCACCAGGGGTCAGACGCTGGTGGTCCTCGAGGCCATGAAGATGGAGAACAACATCGACGCCGATCGTGGCGGAGTGGTCAAACAGATCCTTGTTCAGCAGGGAGCCACGGTCATGGAAGGTGATACGTTACTTGTAATCGAATAGCCTTATGTGGACTGCACTGACATCCGGCTCCAATTTCGTATTGGAGAGTCTGGAGACCTTTGCCGAATCGACGGGCGTGGCAGCGCTCTTCACGAACATGGGGTGGGGCAACGTGGTGATGATTCTGATCGCCTTCGTGCTGCTCTACCTGGCCATCAAGCACAAGTTCGAGCCGCTGCTGCTCCTGACGATCGCCTTCGGTATGCTGCTCACGAACCTTCCGGGCGCGAACATGTACCACTCCGAGCTCTTTGCCGGCGGCCATGTTCACTGGGACATCTTCGTGGCAAATGCCGGACTGCTTGACTACCTCTATCTGGGTGTGAAACTGGGTATCTATCCCTGTCTGATCTTCCTCGGGGTGGGCGCCATGACGGATTTCGGTCCGCTGATCGCCAACCCGAAGAGCTTCCTCCTGGGAGCTGCCGCCCAGCTGGGTATCTTCACGACCTTCATCGGGGCCTATGCCCTGGGCTTCACGCCCGAGCAGGCCGCCTCGATCGGTATCATCGGAGGTGCCGACGGCCCGACGTCGATCTATCTGACGGCCATTCTGGCCCCCGAACTGCTGGGCCCGATCGCCGTGGCTGCCTACTCGTACATGGCCCTCGTGCCGGTGATCCAGCCGCCGATCATGCGCCTGCTCACCACCGAGAAGGAGCGTAAGATCAAGATGCGCCAGCTGCGCCCCGTGTCCAAGACCGAGAAGATCATCTTCCCGCTGATCATCACGGTGATCATCGCGTTGCTGCTGCCGTCGGCCGCTCCGCTGGTTGGCTGCCTGATGCTGGGCAATCTGATGAAGGAGTGCGGTGTGGTGGATCGTCTGTCGAAGACCGTCCAGAACGAGCTGATGAACACGGTGGTGATCTTCCTGGCAGTCACGGTGGGTGCCACGGCCACGGCCGAGACCTTCATCAACCTCCGTACGCTGGGCATCCTGGTGCTGGGCGTGCTCGCCTTCGCCATGGGTACGGCCGGAGGCGTTCTGCTGGCCAAGGTGATGAACCTCTTCGCAAAGGAGGGCAACAAGATCAACCCGCTGATCGGGTCGGCCGGCGTATCGGCCGTTCCGATGGCCGCCCGCGTATCGCAGACCGAGGGTCAGAAGGCCGATCCTTCGAACTTCCTGCTGATGCACGCCATGGGTCCGAATGTGGCCGGTGTGGTTGGTTCGGCCGTCGTGGCCGGTATTCTGCTGGCGTTCCTGGCATAGGGATCCGCCTTGAAAATGAATCCGGGGCCGATGTCAAGGACGTCGGCCCCGGATTTTTTTATCCGCTGCAAGGTCTTCCAGAAAGGATTGCGTGACGGCATTGAACGCCTCGCTTCGGTCGATGTTGCAGACGTGCCCGGCTTCGGGCAGGATGCAGAGGTAGGAGTTGCGGTGGTGTTTGCGGAGCCGGATCCGCACCTGCGAGAGGAAGATGTAGTCGTTCTCGCCCATGATGTAGAGAGTCGGAATCCCTGTTTCCGCGGAATAGATGCAGAGCCGTTGTCCCAGGTTGCGGTTGAGCGTCATCCAGTTCAGAAATTCATCGTGGGTGATGCGCAGCGCATTGGTGATGAAGAGCTGCCGGGAGGTTCGCTGTGCGGGGCTGGGCATGATCAGGTGGGCATAGAACTTGTAAAGCATCATGTAGGGGATGATGCGTTTGCAGAGGTTGGCGGCTTGTGACAGCAGGCGGATGCGGGTGTTGAGTTTGAGAATCGCTCCGGCGAGGATCATCGAACGCACGTAGTCCGGGTTGTGCTCGGCGATTTCGCGGATGATGATCGTGCCGATCGACAATCCGATGAAGTGGCATCGTTTCAACGACAGGGCGTCCAGAACCTCGATGACGTCGGCAGCCAGTTCCGTGAAGGTGTACTCTTCGCGTCGTTGCGGGTCTCGCAACGGCTGCCCGACCGACAGTCCGTGTCCGCGCAGGTCGATCAGCAGCAGGTTGTAGCGGGGAGCGAAGGCGCGGATCTGCCGGAACCAGACGTTCGAACTGCCGCCGGCACCGTGGATAAAAACGATCCATTGGTCGGATGCGGGAGCGTATATGGTTTGGTGGTGCAGCATGGGACGGTTTCGGCGGCAGTTTCGGCAGGTGTGGGGTGGCGGGGTGCGGATCGTTCGGAGCAAGTGTTGCGGGATGGCGGGGAATGTATGGATTGTTCGGGACTCCGGACGCGCTTCAACCGCCTTTTTTGCGGTGCCGGATCTTTTCGGGCGAGGGACTGTTCCGTTTGGAGGTTGTGCCGGCAGGGTCCGGGACCATGTGGTGTCGTGTCGGTTGGGTCAGCGCTCCTTGTTGCGCTGCGGGGGCCCGTCCTGTTCCCGCAGCATGGCGAGGATCCGGTCGCGGAGCTCTTCCAGTTGTTTCCGGTCGGTCGTGATGAGAACCTTGGAGGTCCCGAACGGTTGTCCGATGCGCAGGGCATAGCGCCGGCGGATCGCCCCTGCGACGGCAAACTCCACGGCGGCGCATACGGCGAAAAAGAGCGTTGCGTCGGGATATGCGTCGTGGAACAGAAGGGCCGTTACCGTACAGCATACGGCACAAAGGATCAGCAGTTGCCGCAACAGCGGGCGCGACTGTTTCACGACATCGACGAAACGTATTTCGTCGATGCGGAAATACATTTCGTCGATGGTCAGTGAATGACCGCAACGTCGGATTCGGGGATGCTGTTCCATCGGACTTCGGGGGATCAGTTTTTTCCGGCGAGCAGTTTTTTGTTGTAGCTGCTCACGGCGATCAGGCTCCATACGGCGCAGATCAGGTGCGTGACGATCAGCCCGAGTCCGAGGGTGAAGATGGCGACGGCGATCTCGACGACGATCATGATGATGGCGCCGATGATCGAGGCATAGAAGAGCCCGAGCGATCCGAAGAGGAGCGTGAGGATGATCCCGATTCCCTGGCTTTTGGGGCTGCGCGTGATGACGACATTCGTTTGATTTTGACTCATGATGTTTGTTTTTTAAGGTTGATGAAAATCTGTCAAAAGGGGCTTTGTCGTTTCCCGATGCAAATGTAGAACGAAAAAACGAAAATGACAAATATGTCAGCGATAAAAATAGTGTTTTTTTGTCTCTTTGCAGAATGAAACAGGTGCGTAATCAGGAGCTTCTTTTGAAGATTGCTTTGAAAATAAAGCAATTGCGGGAAGAGAAGGGTGTCTCCCAGGAGATTATGTACATGGATACGCAGATTCATGTAGCCCGGATCGAGACGGCAAAGGTGAATATCTCTGTCAGCACGCTCGATGCGATCTGTCGTTATTTCGGGATATCCATGGAGGAGTTTTTCCGTTCGTTCTGACGTCGGGCTTTTGGGAACTTCCGCCTGGTCGGACAATCCCATCTTCATCTGCCCGGGCCTTCTCATGCGTCTGGGTTTCTTCCGGAGGCGTTTCGTGATTTCTTGCCTGCGTCAGTCTTTTCAGGCTCTCTTTATGGCCGGTACGACCGTCTCCAAGGCCATCGCCAATTCTGGCCGTGCTGCTGTCCGGTCCGTATTGCCGTGTGTCGCCGACCTGTTTGGCGGTACTCTCTCGCTGGTTCCGTTTCCGGGACATTCCGATGCTTTTGCCGCTTTTCCGCCCTCTTTTCCCGGATGGGGGCGGTGCTCCCCGGGTCGGAAAATCCCCGGAATGAAAAATATTTGCGAAATGATTTTCAACCTGTTTTGCAGATCCAAAACTTTTTTGTACCTTTGCGCACCCGCAGAGTGCGGGAAACGGATTACAATAAGTTAAATTAAACGTAATGGATTCTTTAAGTTACAAGACTATCTCGGCCAACGCCTCGACCGTCACCAAGGAGTGGGTGGTGATCGACGCTACGAACGAGGTACTGGGACGTCTTGCATCGCAGGTCGCGAAGATCCTCCGAGGCAAGAACAAGCCCTGCTACACGCCCCACGTGGATTGTGGTGACTACGTCATCATCATCAACGCGGAGAAGGTGAAGCTGACGGGCAAGAAGATGACCGACAAGGTCTACACACGCCACACCGGATATCCCGGCGGCCAGCGCTACGCTACGCCTGCCGACTATCTGGCCAAAAAACCGACGTTCCTCATCGAGAAGGCCGTCAAGGGAATGCTTCCCAAGAACCGCCTGGGTGAGAAACTGCTCACGAACCTGAAGGTTTATGTCGGCCCGGAGCACCCGCACGCCGCCCAGAACCCGAAGAGTGTAAAATTAAACGAGATTAAGTAAGAGTTATGGAAGTTGTAAACACCGTAGGTCGTCGTAAGGCCGCTGTGGCTCGCGTATTCGTGAAGCCGGGTAAGGGTCAGATTACAATCAACCACAAGGAACTCGCCGTCTATTTCCCGCTCGAGATTCTCCAGTTCCAGGTAAAGCAGCCGCTGCTGGCTACCAACACTGCCGAGAGCTATGACATCACGATCAACCTCGATGGTGGTGGCATCAAGGGACAGGCCGAGGCCGCTCGTCTGGGTATCGCACGTGCACTGTGCGAGATCGATGCCGAGATGCGTCCGGTGCTGAAGAAGGCCGGCTTCCTGACGCGTGACCCGCGTGAGGTTGAGCGTAAGAAGCCCGGACAGCCCGGAGCACGTCGCAAGTTCCAGTTCAGCAAGCGTTAATCGCACGACCGGAATTTCGGCAACGCACGGTGTCGGTTTTCAAATCGGAGGGACTGCCTGTATTATATATGTATTACCTTTCGGTTGCCGCACCGCGGAAAACTCCCGGGATCGGGAATCCCGCTACCCGGAGTTGAAGAAAAGAGAATTAGAATCAACAAACGAAACGAATTAAAATGTCACGTACAGATTTTAATACATTACTGGAAGCCGGCGCGCACTTCGGTCACCTGAAGCGCAAATGGAACCCCAAAATGGCTCCTTACATCTTCATGGAGAAGAACGGCATCCACATCATCGACCTGCACAAGACGGTGCTGAAAGTCGATGAGGCAGCCGCAGCGCTGAAGCAGATCGCCAAGAGCGGTCGCCGCGTGCTGTTCGTTGCCACGAAAAAACAGGCCAAGGAGATTGTTGCCGAAAAGGTGGCAGCCGTTGGAATGCCCTACGTCACGGAGCGTTGGGCCGGCGGTATGCTTACGAACTTCCCCACCATACGCAAAGCCGTCAAGAAAATGGCCACCATCGACAAGATGACCAACGACGGCACGTTCGATAACTTCTCGAAGCGCGAGAAGCTCCAGATCGCCCGTCAGCGTGCGAAGCTGGAGAAGAACCTCGGTTCGATTGCCGACCTGACGCGTCTGCCGGCCGCTCTGTTCGTCGTTGACGTACAGAAGGAGGCCAACGCCGTGAAGGAGGCCAAGCGACTGAGCATCCCCGTGTTTGCAATCGTAGATACTTGTTGTGATCCGACCGACATTGATTACGTTATCCCTGCAAACGACGATGCAACGAAGTCCATCGCGGTGATCGTAGACGCCATGTGCGCCGCCATTGCCGAGGGCACCGAGGAGCGCAAGCTCGAGAAGGAGAAGGAGGCCCAGGAGGCTGAGGCCGAGGGCGCCAAGAAAGAGGGCAAACCCCGCATCAAGAAGGCCGTGAAGGCTTCGATTGACGCCGAGGAGGCTGCCGTAGCCGACGTGGTGGCAACCGTTGAGACTCCCTACGAGGAGCCCAGGACGGAGGCTGCACCCGCCGCTGAGGAGGCTGCCGCCGAGAAGGCAGAGTAATCATTGCAAGTAGAAACAGAAAAAAAGCAATAAAGACTATGGAAATCAAAGCTGCTGATGTAATGAAGCTGCGCAAGATGACCGGCGCCGGCATGATGGACTGCAAGAAAGCCCTGATCGAGGCCGAAGGTGACTATGCGCGGGCTCAGGACATTATCCGCGAGAAGGGCAAGCTCGTCGTTGCGAAGCGTGCCGACCGCACGGCATCGGAAGGTGTTGTCGTAACGAAGATCGTGGGCCAGAAGGCATACATGCTCTGCCTGGCATGCGAGACGGACTTCGTAGCCCAGAATGCCGAGTATACGGCATCGGCCGAGGCCATGCTCGAGGTAGCCGTTGCTGCGGATGCTGCAGATCGCGACGCCCTGCTGGCTGCCAAGAACGCCGAGGGTCACACCGTCGAGGAGATGGTGACCGAGAAGTCGGGTCAGACGGGCGAGAAGATCGAACTGGCTTACTACGCTCGCATCGAGGCTCCCTACTGCGCCGCCTACGTACACTTCAACAAGAAGCTGGGTACGTTGCTGGGCTTCAACAAGGAGGTTCCGGCCGAGGTTGCACACGTCGTAGCCATGCAGGCTACGGCCATGGCTCCGGTATCGATTTCGGAGGCCGACTGCCCGGCCGAGGTTGTCGAGCACGAGCGTAAGATCGCCGTGGAGGCCATGAAGCAGGATCCGAAGAACGCCAACAAGCCGGAGGCCATTCTGGAGAAGATCGCCGAGGGTAAGATGCGCAAGTTCTTCGAGGAGAACACGCTGCTCAACCAGCTGGTTGTTGGCGAGAAGGAGACGATCGCCGACTACATCAAGAAGGCCGACAAGGATGCCACGGTTATCGCTTACAAGCGTTTTGCGCTGGGCGAATAATTCCGCGGATCATTGATAAGAGGCAGACCGGAGTCACCTCCGGTCTGCTTTTTTTGTGCACTCTTCCGGCCCCCCCCCGGCCCCGGGGTTATGCCTCCACCTTTTCGATCTTGCCGAGACGGACGTACCACAGGAATCCCTCCGCGCTGACATATCCCATGTTGTTGAGCAGCCGCAGATATTCGCGGATCTGACGCCGGTAGCGTTCGGCGTCGAGTTCGCCGAACTTGTAGTCGACGACGACGATGCGGCCGTCGCGGGCGATCATGACGCGGTCGGGCCGACGGGTCGAGGCGCTGCCCGGGACGATGATCTCCTGCTCGTTGCGCACGCGCGTCCACTGACCGCCGAACCATTCGTGCACCTCGGGGAGCTTCAGCGCCCGTGCAATGCGCTGCCGCAGGCGGTCGGCCTCCCCGGGCGAGAGCGCGGCATCGCTCTGCATCTGCTCGACGGCGCGGTAGATCCCCTCCTCGTCGTCGGCCATCTCGAAGGCCTTGTGCATTAGAATACCGAAGTCGCGCGGCGAGATGTCGGCCGCAGACTCCTCCTCGAAATAGCGCTGCGAGGGGAGACGGAGCCGCAGATCGGCCTGTGCCGTGGGATACTCCTCAAGGACGAGGTGTTCGACTTCGGCATCGTCCTTTTTGCGGGGTTCGGGGGCTGCAAACTCCCCGAAGAGGTAGTGTTCGCCGGTCTCGTCCGTTGTGTAGAGCCCCTCCAGATCGCCGACCCGGGCCTTTCCCTCCTCGACGTGCAGGCTCTTGAGCAGCAGATTGCCGACCGTATTGACACTCTGCCGTGGGATGAAGACGTGGAGCGATTCGGCGGCCCGGGTGAGGGCCACGTAGAGCAGATTGATGTTGTCGACGTGCGAGTAGACCTGTTCGCGGTAGAATTCGGACGAGAACGCCGAGTCGGCCATACTCTTGCGGTAGCGGACGGGGAACTGTCCGATCTTTTCGGCTTCGCCCTGACGGGCCTCGGCCCAGACGATGTTCTGAATCGTGCCGCTCGATTTGGGGTCGAGCGCCCACGAGCAGTAGGGGATCACGACAGCGGGTTTTTCGAGCCCCTTGGCCTTGTGGATGGTGGTGATCTCGATGGTCGAGAGGCTCTCGTCGACACTCAGCGAGCGTCCGGAGCCCGTCTCGTCCCACCAGCGCAGAAAAAGGGCGATATCGGCGATCTTCGACGAGCAGAAGGCGATGATCTGTTCGTGAATGGCCTGCAGATAGGCCGTCTGGCGGTGTTCGTGCCGGAGGTTGAACTTCATGACGATGCGTTCGAAGGCCTCTTCGGGCGAGAGCAGCCGGATCGAGCGGAAGAATTCGCGCTCCGGGTCGCTCAGCGGAGCGTCGAACGGCCGCCCGAGGTAGTGGTTGAAGAGGGCCCGCGAGAGCGACTCGTCGGGATTCAGCGCCAGCCGCAGCGTTGCGGCGATGAACGAACTGATCGGGGCGTTTCCGATCACGAGCGCCTCCTGGGTCATCACGTCGAAGCGGTAGCGGGGATCCTGATTCTGCTGTTTGAATTCGAGCAGTTCGGCGGCGACGCGACCTCCGTCGGTGGCACCTCGGACGAGAATCATGATGTCGCAGGGGCGGAATCCGCGGTCGAGCAGCTGGCAGATGCGTTCGACGACGGGCGGTTTCCCGTCGTAGGTCTCCACGCTGACATATCCCGGATGGCAGCACTTGCGGCGTGGCGTCTGGGCCTGTTGGCGGTAGGCGTTGGCGAGGGTGTCGCGCAGTGCGTCGGCCTCGTCGCGGGAGATGGCGCCGGCCTCGGCGGCGGTCTGCAGGCCGGTGTTAAGCGCGAGGTTGTCGTTGCGGACGATCTCGTCGATGACGCCGTTGTTGAATTTCACGATGTCGGGCAGACTGCGCCAGTTCTCCTTCAGCACCACGACCTCGGTGTTGTTCGGACCGAGGGCCTGCCGGGCTCGGTCGTGGAGGATGCGCCAGTCGCCGCCGCGCCAGCGGTAGATCGACTGCTTGATGTCGCCGACGATCAGCACCGAGCACTTTTCGGACTGCGCCATGGCGTTTTGCAGCAGCGGGAGGAAGTTTTCCCACTCCTTGACCGACGTATCCTGAAATTCGTCGATCATGAAGCGGTCATAGCGATTCCCGACCTTTTCGTAGATGAACGGGGCGTCGTTGTGGTCGATGAATTCCGAGAGGAGGTATTTGGTTTCGGAGAGGAGCATGAGGTTCTGCTCCTCGCAGATCTTCTGGACGCGGGCATAGAGGTCGGCCAGCAGGGCGAAGCTGCGGAAGTTCTCACGCAGCAGGCTGCAGGTGTTCCAGATCCGGCGGTTGGCGTCGTACAGGTCGCGCATGCGGGCGAGCAGCGGTTGCAGCTGCGGGGCGAGGTTGCGTGACGGGGAGTCGCTTTTCCCCCATTTTGACAGGTCGTCGGCGGCCTCGCGGGCACGCGAACCGCAGCCGTCGACGGCGCCGTCGGCCGCGGTGAAGAACCAGCGGGCGAATCCGGCCTTCTTGTAGGGGAAGTCGTCGACGGAGAGTCCGGCCCGTGAGATGATTCCGACGGCGCGGGCGGCCGTTTCGCGGATCTCCTTTTTCGAGGCTTCGGACCGGGCCGTGATGCGGCCGACGATGCGTTCGAGCTCCTCGCGCGAGGGGGCGCGGTTGAGTGCCGACTTGTTTTTCTCCTTGAAGATCTCGCCGGCCAGGGCCAGGATGCCGTCGCGGACGTCCCATTTGAGCCCCTCGTCGATGCGCTCCTGCACGAAGGAGGTGAGCCAGCGCTGCAGATCGCCATCGACGGTGATTTGCTCGATCAGGGCGTCGGCGCTTTTCGAGAGGATGGACGAGGTTTCGATCTCGACGTTGTAGTTCAGGTCGATGCCCAGCTCCTTGATGAAGGCGCGCAGGATGCGCTGAAAGAAGGTGTCGATGGTCAGCACGGTGAATCGCGAGTAGTCGTGGAGGATCTTCGCCTGGGCCGAGGCGGCGCGTTTGCGCACGGTGCGTTCGTCGAGCGAGAGTTCGTCGCAGAGATTCCGCAGGTAGTTGCTTTCCTCTCCTGCGGCCAGATGGTGAATCTCTTTCAGGATGCGGGATTTCATCTCCTCGGTGGCCTTGTTGGTGAAGGTCACGGCGAGGATGTGACGATAGAGTTCGGGCTCTTCGATGACGTCGTGGACATATTTGTAGGCCAGCTGATAGGTCTTTCCGGACCCGGCGCTGGCGTTCAGGATCTTCGCTCTCACTGTTCGGAATTTCGTTTTGGATAGGTAAAAATACGAAACAAAACCCGAAATTCGCAAGAAATTCGTAAATTAGCGGAACAAAACAGACCGAGTCATGAAAAAAATGTTTTTGACGCTGCTGACCTTGTGTCTCTTGGGTGTGATGCAGGCGCAGACGACTACCACCGACGGGCCGCAACGCGAGTGGCTCACGTCGTTTACGGCCGTGGAGGTTGCGGCACCGATCGACGTGCGCTTCATCCGGGTTCCGGACGACCAGGCTCCGAAGATCATCTACGACACGAAGGGGGCCTATACGACGCGTTTCCGGTTTGAGGTCCGCGACCGGGTGCTGACCATCGCCGAGCGTCCCGATGCGCGGCGTGCGGAGCGTACGGAGGTTTCGGTGTATTACAACTCGCTGGAGCGGATCGCCATTGCGGATGCACGGGCGACGTTCGACAGCACGCTTGTGGCCACGACGCTCGACCTGACGGTCGGAGGGCTGGCCCGCGTGGAGGCCAGTCTCGACGTCAAGGATCTCAAGCTCGAACTCACGGGCAAAAGCCACACTTCGCTGAGCGGCGAGGCGCGTTACGTATCGCTCTATCTGTCGTCGGGGACGCTCGAAGCCGGGCAGCTCGAGGTGATGTCGGCCGAAGCGAACGTCATCGGTTCGGGGTCGGCCTCGCTGTGGGTGACCGACCGCTTCGAGGGGAGTACCTCGACGGGCGGCAAGATCGCCTACCGGGGCAATCCGACCGTCATCCGCGGGGGTGAGAAGTTCATGGGCGGCGACATCACCCGCATCGGCGAGTAGCCCTCGCTGCGCAATAATCCCATTGCGAATCGACCCATCCATGAAAACGTTTCTGCAGGAGGTTGCGGCGGATCTCTACGCCCGCTACGGGGAGTTGCTCTCGGAGCGGGCGATCCTCTTTCCGTCGCGGCGTGCGCGGCTCTTCTTCATCGACGCCCTGTCGCAGATTGTCGAGCGGCCGATGTGGCAGCCCGAGTGGGTGACCATCGACGACCTGATGACCGAGATTTCGGGACTCCATACGGGTGACCGCGTGCGTCTGATCACCGAGCTCTACAAGATCTACTCGGAGTACCACGCCGAGCCCTTCGACAAGTTCTACTTCTGGGGCGAGATGCTGCTCAACGACTTCGACACGATCGACAAATACGCCGTGGATGCCGACCAGCTCTTCCGCAACATCACCGATATCAAGGAGCTCGAGGCCGACATTTCGTACCTTACGCCGCGGCAGCTGCAGATCCTGCAGTTCTGGTCGACGCTGGGGCCCGAGGCCGATCTTTCGGCCGAGAAGCGGCGCTTTCTGGCCATCTGGAAGACGCTGGGGACGGTTTATCACCGGCTGCGCGACCGCCTTGCGGAGCTGGGCATCGCCTACGGAGGAATGATCCAGCGTGCGGCGGCCGAGCGGATCCGGGCCGGGGCGTTCTCCTTCCCGGAGCCGCGGCGCTACGTCGTGGCGGGCTTCAACGCCCTGTCCGAATGCGAGAAGACGCTCTTCCGCTTCCTGTCGACGGCTGCCGAGACGGACTTCTACTGGGACTATGACTCCTACTACAAGGATTCGCCCGAGCAGGAGGCGGGGATGTTCGTCCGCGAGAACGTCGTGCAGTTTCCGCCGCGCGGGGCGGTTTCGCACGACAACATGACCTCGCCGAAGGAGCTCACCTCGGTGGCTGCGGTGTCGAACGCCGTGCAGTGCAAGGCTGCGGCGGGCATCCTGAGCGGACTCTCCGGCGGGCGGGCGCTCGACAAACGCACGGCCGTGGTACTGACGGACGAGAACCTGCTGCTGCCGCTGCTCTATGCCCTGCCGCCCGAGATCGGCCGTGTGAACGTCACGATGGGCTACCCGCTGCGCACGACGCTGGCCTACACCTTCGTCGAGCGCCTCATCGAACTGCAGAACCACCGCCGCCGCAAGGGCGACGGGTGGTCGTTCTACCACGCCGATGCGGAGGGAATTCTGGCCCATCCCTACGTCTCGGAGAGCGATCCCGACCTGACGCGGCAGATGCAGGAGGAGATCGTCCGCGAGCGGCGCATCTCGATCGACGGCTCGTGGCTGGCGCGCAACGAACTGCTGACGACGATCTTTGCGGCGGCCGAGGGGTGGCAGTCGCTTTCGGAGTGGCTGCTGCGGGTGGTCGAGGCCGTGGCCCGCATCCCCTACGAGGGGAACGACGCCCGCCAGCGGGTGGAGTTTCTGGCCGTCATTGCCGGGGAGCTCACCAAGCTTCGCAACTCGCTCGAGGCGTGCGACATCGAACTTTCGACGGAGATCTATGCCTCGCTGCTGCGGCGTCACCTGCAGACGATGCGCATCCCTTACGAGGGGGAGCCGCTCGAGGGGCTTCAGGTGATGGGTATCCTCGAGACGCGCAACCTCGACTTCGAGAACGTCATTCTGCTCTCGATGAACGACGACAACTTCCCGGGCAACCACATGGCCCAGGCGTCGTTCATCCCCTACAATCTGCGCTCGGCCTACGGGCTGCCGACCCCCGAACACCACGAAGGGGTCTACGCCTACTATTTCTACCGTCTGCTGCAGCGGGCGCGGCGTGTGTGGATGGTCTACTGCTCGCATGCCGACGACAAGTCGACGGGCGAACCGAGCCGCTACATCTACCAGCTCGACTACGAGAGCGGCATTCCGCTGCGGCGTATCGAGGTGGGCGTCGACGTCAACCTGGCGCAGAGCGAACCGATCGAGGTGGCGAAGGATGCCGCGGTGATGCAGCGTCTGGAGCGCTTCACCGATCCGGCGTCGAAGGCAACCCTTTCGCCGACGGCCTTTTACCGCTACGTGGCGTGTCCGCTGCGCTTCTACTTCCACTCGGTGGCGCGGCTGGAGACCGACGACGAGATTTCGGAGGAGGTCGACGCGCCGATGTTCGGTACGATCCTTCACGCGGCGCTGCAGAAACTCTACACGCGGATCGTCGGCGAGTCGCACCCCGGCGCAACGCTCCGCGCACTGCTCCGCACGAAGAAGGTGGCCCGGGCCGTCGAGGAGTCGATCAACGAGAACTACCTGAACGACCCGAAGGCCACGACTGCCGATTATACGGGCAACCTGCTGTTGGTCAAGGATATCGTGACGCGCTACCTGCGGGGCGGGGTGATGCCCTACGACGCGGCGCACGACGGCTTCACGGTGCAGGGGCTCGAGCAGCCGGTTTCGTACGGATTCGATTTCCGGGCCGGGGAGCGCACGCTGCGGATGAAGTTCGCGGGCATTGCCGACCGCATCGACCGGCTGGATGACGGATCGCTGCGCGTGGTCGACTACAAGACCGGGGCACCGCATCTGGAGTTCGCGGGGCTCGACAGCCTCTTCCACGGCGAGGGGAAGCAGCGCCTGTCGAACATCCTGCAGACGCTGCTCTACGCCATGATGCTCTACCGCACGCAGGGCCTCGATGCCGAGCCGACCTTGTACTACGTGCGGGCGATGAACCGGGAGACGTATCTCCCGACGCTGGTTGATCATGAGACGGGCGTCCGCGGCGGCCGCTATACGCTCTATGCCGAACGCTTCGAGGAGCTGGTGCGCGCGACGCTGGCCGAGATGTACGATCCGGCAACACCGTTCCGGCAGTGTGCCGATGCGGATACGTGCCGCTACTGCGACTTCAACATCATCTGCAAACGGTAGGGTATGGGGTCGGTATTTCCGGTTCGTTTTGTCTTTCGGCTCAACCGGGGAGGACGATCCGTTCTGGAAAGAGTTTTGCAGTCCCGGAAAAAAGTGTAACTTTGTAAGAGAATCCTAAACACCTCCGACCATGAAACTGCGACGATTCTGGAGTGTGGGTCTGATTGCGACCCTGCTCTTCTCACTGCTGTTCACCTCATGTGCCGTCCGGCCCGTCCGGCCCGTCGGGCCTCGGCCGCCGCGCCGTCCACCCCACGAGGTGCCGCCTCCGCCGGGCTATGGTCCCCACCATCCCGGGCCGCACCATCCCGGGCCGCAGCGTCCCGGACCGCAGAAGCCCGGAAAGCCCGGCAAACCCCAAAAACCGAAGAAACCCAAGAAGCAGAAGCCGCCCACGCCGCCCCGACGGTACGACGATCCGCGCTTCTGATCGAATGGCGACAGGCATAAAAAGCCCCGGGGAGAAAACTCCCTGGGGCTTTTTGTGTGAATTGGGAGTGTTTTGTGCGGGTCTCGGGTTCGTGTGAATTGCGGGCTTCCGCACGTATTGCGGGCGGCTGCATCTCTTCCCGATTGGCCGTTGCCGGCCTTTCGCGGGGCTTGTTCTGTCAGCCGTCGCCGGTCCTTGTCCCCTCTTCTGCCGCGTTTGTTCTGCCGTCAGAGCTTGACGACGAAGTAGCCGGCACCGCTTCGACGGGCGGCCTCGATGCCGATCGGCGAATCTTCGAAGATGAGCGTCTCGCGCGGCGAACACCCTTCGCGGTGCATCACCTCCAGAAAGCAGTCGGGGTGGGGTTTGGCCCGGGCGATGTCCTGCCCCGAGAGAATGCCGTCGACGCATCCGAGCGGAGCTTCGTCCTCCGGGGTGTCGGGGCCTCCGATTCCAAGATGATGCATCACGTTTTCGATGTTGGCGCGGCTTCCGGTCGAGACCACCCATACGCGGCCGCCCTGGCTGCGGAACTGGCGGCAGAACTCCCACAGCGGGCGGTTCAACCGCACCGAGTCGAAGAACGACGGGTAGAGGGCAATCTTGCGCCGACGGATCCGTTCGCGCTCGGCGGGGTCGGTGATGCCGTACTGCGTGAGAAACTCCTCGCAGCGCATGCCGAAGTAGCGGGCCGCATACTCCTCCCCGGTCAGGGGATAGCCGGCCTCACCCAGCGCGGCGACATAGGCCAGCGTATTGGCCCGACGGGTGTCGGCCAGCGTGCCGTCGAAATCGAGCAGCAGCAGCCGGATTCGGGTATCGTTGCCTGCGGGTGCCATCAGTCGAAGGATTGCATGCCCGACTGTGCGATGCGCATCAGCCGCTGGTATTCGCTCGGGGTGAGCTCCATGAAGAAGTAGTGGATCGGGTCGACGCGCATGCCGTCCTTGCGCACCTCGTAGTGGAGGTGGGGTGCCAGCGAGAGGCCCGTGTCGCCCGAGAGGGCGATGATGTCGCCGCGGCGGACGCTCTGGCCCTTGCGGACGTTGATTTTCGAGAGGTGGCTGTAGGAGGTTTCGTATCCGTTTCCGTGGTCGATGACGACGGTCTGGCCCTGGGTTGAATTTCGCGACGAGGCGTCGCGGACCACGCCGTCGGCCGTAGCGAAGACGCGCGAACCCTCGGGAATGGTGTAGTCGACGCCCTGATGCGACTGCAGGGTCTTGAAGAAGGGGTGGATGCGCATGCCGTAGGAGGCAGTCAGCAGGGTAAGCTGTTTGTTGATCACGGGCTGGATCGAGGGGATGTTGTTGCAGCCCTTGCCGACGGTGTCGATCCGGGCCTGGAGTTCGAGGTAGGAGTCGTTCAGCCGGACCATCTGCTGCTCCATGGCGAGAACTCCTTCCCTCAGTTCGCGCTTGAGCTGGCGGGTCGAGCGTCCGACGATCTTCTCGTAGGTGGCGGCCTGCCGCTGTTCGACCTCGTCCTCGAAGTCGTAGGGCTCCGATTCGAAGAGGATGCGGAAGACGTTTCGATCGCGGTCCGCGAGGTTGTCGAGGACCATCGACAGCGAGTCGTAGCGCTGTTCGAGGGCGTGGTATTCCGAGCGGAGGCGGTCGGTCGAGTGTTTGAGCTGATATTCGAACGGCGTGTCGAAGAAGATCGAGAAGCCGATGTAGTAGAGTACGGCGACGCCGAACCAGACGAACAGGTGTACGGTTGCACTCAAGATCCGTTGTTTGCGGCGTTTGCGTCGGCGGAGACGTTCGAGATCCTTCTTACCGGTCATGGCGTCAATACTTTTCGAAGTTGGTTTCGCGCAGGTTCTCCATCAGACGCTCATACTCTTCGGCCGTCATGTCGCGGTTGAAGTAGTTGATCGGGTTGACGGGGACTCCCTTGTGGATCACCTCGTAGTGGAGGTGGGGCCCGGTCGAACGGCCAGTGTTGCCGGTTCGGGCGATGATCTGCCCGCGGACGACCGTATCGCCGGGCTTGACGAGCACGTCGCTCAGGTGGGCGTATCGGGTTTTGTAGCCGAATTCGTGGTTCAGGAGGACCTGGTGTCCGTACCCGCCGTTGTATCCGTTTTCGGAGGCGATCTCGACGACGGCGTCGCCCGTGGCGAAGACGGGCGTACCGCGGTCGCAGCCGAAGTCGACACCCGTGTGGGCGATCACGCGGTGGAGCACGGGGTGGAAGCGCCGCGGGGTGAAGGCGCCGATGTGGTTGTTGTGCAGTGCCTTGCGGTCGATGGGCCAGATGGCGGGTACGGCCATGGCCAGCTGCTCCTTGTTCCGGGAGAGCTGCTGGAGCTCGTCCATCGAGACCGATTCGAGATAGAGCGTGCGGGCCAGGGCGTCGATCTGGCGCCAGGTGCCGACCATCAGCGGCGCGTAGTCGTCGTCGGCCAGCGGGGCGTATTTCGAATCGGGGTAGGGCTTCCAGACGCCGGGGATCGAGAGCGTGTCGGTCGAGAAGAGCGAGCGGTAGACGTAGCTGTCGCGGTGGCGGATCTCGTCGACGCGGCGCTGTGCCGTGCGGATGCGGTCCTGGAGGATGCGGTAACGGATGACCGTTTCGCGGTTGTCGCGCAGGATGCGGTACATCTTGGGCGTGTAGAAGAAGTAGGAGAAGAGGACGTTGGCAATCGAGACGAGGATGAAACCGATGAGGATCTTGCGGATCAGGCGGTAGGTTTTCAGTCGGAAGGGGGCCGTCACCACGTCGCGCGTAAGGATCTGTGCCTCATGCGTCAGCTCGTCGGCACCGTGTCGGAGTGCCTCTTTGTCGAATCTGTGACCTTTTTGCCCCATTGCCGAAAAATCTCTTGCTGCAAGGTGCAAATTTAGTTTAAAATGTGTAATTTTGCAACCCGAAACAAGAACGCGAAAACAGGATAATATATGATGGAGTCCAATAAAATCAGACAGGCTTTTCTCGACTTCTTTGCGTCGAAGGGCCACGTAATCGTTCCTTCGGCCCCGATGGTGGTGAAGGGTGACCCCACGCTGATGTTCACCAACGCGGGGATGAACCAGTTCAAGGACATCTTCCTGGGCAATGCGCCGCGCAAGTATCCGCGTGCGGCCGATACGCAGAAGTGCCTTCGCGTGTCGGGCAAACACAACGACCTGGAGGAGGTCGGACACGACACCTACCACCATACGATGTTCGAGATGCTGGGCAACTGGTCCTACGGCGACTACTTCAAGAAGGAGGCGATCGAGTGGGCCTGGGAGTTGCTCCACGACGTCTACAAACTGCCTGCCGAGCGGTTGTATGCCACGGTATTCGAGGGTTCGGAGGAGGACGGCGTGCCGTTCGACCAGGAGGCCTACGACTACTGGCGGCGCTTCCTGCCCGAGGACCACATCATCCGCGGCAACAAGCACGACAATTTCTGGGAGATGGGCGATACGGGCCCGTGCGGTCCCTGCTCGGAGATCCACTACGACCTGCGTGACGAGGCGGAGATTGCCGCCAAACCGGGCCGTGAGATGGTCAATGCCGGCCACCCGCAGGTGATCGAGATCTGGAACCTGGTCTTCATGCAGTTCAACCGCAAGGCCAACGGTTCGCTCGAGGAGCTTCCGGCGCGCAACGTCGATACGGGCATGGGCTTCGAGCGCTTGTGCATGATTCTGCAGGGCAAGAAGTCGAACTACGATACGGATGTCTTCCAGCCGACCATCGCGCGCATCGCCGCCATGGCGGGCAAGCGCTACGGCGAGGATGAAAAGTCGGACGTTGCCATGCGCGTGATCGCCGACCACCTGCGTGCCATCGCCTTCTCGATTGCCGACGGACAGCTTCCGTCGAACGTCAAGGCGGGCTACGTGATCCGCCGCATCCTGCGCCGGGCCGTTCGTTACGGCTATACCTACCTGGGCTTCACCGAGCCGACGATCTGCCGGCTGGTACCGGGTCTGGTCGAGCAGATGGGGGGCCAGTTCCCCGAGCTGAAGGCGCAGCAGACGCTCATCATGAAGGTGATCGAGGAGGAGGAGGCCGCCTTCCTGCGGACGCTGGCTACGGGTATCAACCTGCTGGACGGCGTGATTGCCCGCACGAAGAAGGAGGGCGCGAACCGCATTTCGGGCAAGGATGCCTTCGTGCTGTACGATACGTTCGGCTTCCCGATCGACCTGACCGAGCTGATCGCCCGCGAACAGGGCGTTGAGGTCGACCTGGATGCCTTCGAACAGGAGTTGCAGGCCCAGAAGGAGCGTTCGCGCAACGCCGCGGCCGTCGATACGGACGACTGGGTGGAGCTGATCCCGATCAAGGAGAGCATCTTCACGGGCTACGACACGCTCACCGAGCAGATCCATATTGCCCGCTACCGCCGCGTGACGTCGAAGGGCAAGACGTCGTATCAGCTGGTCTTCGACCGCACGCCGTTCTACGGCAATTCGGGCGGTCAGATCGGCGATATCGGCTTCATCGAGAGCATTAACGAGCGCATTCCGGTCGTGGCTACCGAGAAGGAGAACGGTCTGATCATCCACATCGTCAACCAGCTTCCGGAGAACCCCTCGGCCGAATTTACGGCCAAGGTTGATCCCGAGAAGCGGCAGAGCGCTGCCAACAACCATACGGCCACCCACCTGCTGCACGAGGCGCTGCGCAAGGTGCTGGGCCCGCACGTCGAGCAGAAGGGTTCGCTCGTCACGCCGGAGATGCTGCGATTCGACTTTTCGCACTTCCAGAAGGTGACGCCCGGACAGCTGCGCGAGGTGGAGCATCTGGTCAACCGGGCCGTTCGTGCCGACTATCCGCTTATCGAGAACCGCTCGGCGACGAAGGAGGAGGCCGAGGCTGCCGGAGCGATGATGCTCTTCGGCGAGAAGTACGGCGACCGGGTCCGCATGGTGCGCTTTGGCACGTCGGTCGAGCTGTGCGGCGGAACGCACACGCGTTCGACCGGAACGATCGGCTTCTTCAAGATCCTTTCGGAGAGTGCCATTTCGGCCGGCGTACGGCGTATCGAGGCCGTCACGGGCGAGCAGGCCGAGAAGATGATCTACGCAGCCGAGGATACGATGCGCAGTCTGGCCGAGAGCCTCAATAACCCGCAGGTGGTACAGGCCGTGAAGAAGATGCTCGAGAGCAACGAGGCGCTTTCGAAGGAGGTCGAGGCGATGCACCGCGAACAGGTGGCGCAGTGGGCCGACAAGATCGCCGCATCGGTTCCCGAGCGGGAGGGCATGCAGCTCTTCGCCCAGCAGACGGACCGTCGTCCGGATCTGGTGAAGGATCTGGCCTACAATTTGCGGCAGCGTCTTCCGCGCCTGGTGCTGGTCGTAGGGTCGTTGTGCGATGGCAAACCGACGCTGACGGTGATGCTGGGCGACGAGATCACGGCGCAGGGCGTCAATGCCGGTGCCGTAGTCCGCGAGGCGGCGAAACTGATGCAGGGCGGCGGTGGCGGCCAGGCGTTCTTCGCCACGGCCGGCGGCAAGAAGGCCGACGGGCTGCAGGCAGCCATTGACAAGGCCGTGGAACTGATTTCTGCACAAGTAAAATAACATCAAAAACGAGAGAGATATGAGCAACAAGGTATTATTGATGATCCTCGATGGCTGGGGAGACGGCCATCACGACAAGGCTGATGCGATCTGGACGGCCCATCCGGCCTACATTTCGGCCCTGACCGGGAAGTATCCCCACGCTGAACTGCGCACCGACGGCGAGAACGTCGGTCTTCCCGAGGGGCAGATGGGCAACTCGGAGGTGGGTCACCTCAATATCGGTGCCGGACGTGTCGTTTACCAGGATCTGGTGAAGATCAACCGGGCGTGCCGCGACAACTCGATTCTGAAGAATCCCGAGATCGTGAAGGCTTTCGGGTATGCGAAGGAGAAGGGTGTCGGCGTTCACTTCATGGGTCTGACGTCGACCGGCGGCGTGCACTCGTCGTTCGAGCACCTCTTCAAACTGTGCGACATTGCGCAGGAGTACGGCGTATCGGACCGCACCTACGTACACTGCTTCATGGACGGCCGTGATACCGACCCGCACAGCGGCAAGGGCTTCATCGCCCAACTGGAGGAGCACCTCTCGAAGACGGGCGGCAAGATCGCCACGGTGATCGGCCGCTACTACGCCATGGACCGCGACAAACGCTGGGAGCGTGTGAAGGTTGCCTACGACGCCCTTGTTGAGGGTGTGGGCGAGCACGACACGGATATGGTGGCAGCCGTCGAGAAGTCGTACGCCAACGAGGTGACGGACGAATTCATCAAGCCGATCGTCCATGTGGACGCCGCGGGCCAGCCGATCGGACTGATCCGCCCGAACGATCTGGTGATCTTCTTCAACTACCGCAACGACCGCGCCAAGGAGCTGACGATCGTTCTCACGCAGCAGGACATGCCGGAGGCCGGGATGCACACCATGCCGCTCTACTACTGCTGCATGACGCCGTACGACGCCAAGTTCACGGGTCTGCACATCCTCTTCGACAAGGCCGACGTGCCCGATACGATCGGCGAGTGGGTTTCGAAGCAGGGTCTGAAACAGCTGCGTATTGCCGAGACGGAGAAGTATGCCCACGTGACCTTCTTCCTGAACGGCGGCCGCGAGGACAAATTCCCGGGAGAGGAGCGTATTCTGGTTGCCTCGCCGAAGGTGGCTACGTACGACCTTCAGCCCGAGATGTCGGCTCCGGAGGTTGCCGACAAACTGGTAGCCGCGCTGGGCGAGCGGAAGTTCGACTTCATCTGCCTGAACTTTGCCAACGGCGACATGGTGGGCCACACGGGTGTCTACGATGCCATCGTGAAGGCCGTGAAGGCTGTTGACCAGTGCGTGGCAAAGGTCGTTGAGGCAGCCAGGGCCAACGGCTACGAGGTGGTGATGATCGCTGACCACGGCAATGCCGACAACGCGATCAACCCGGACGGCACGCCGAATACGGCGCACTCGCTCAATCCGGTGCCCATCGTGGTTGTGTCGGATCGCGTGAAGGCCGTTCATAACGGTATTCTGGCCGACGTGGCTCCGACGGTGCTGAAACTGATGGATCTTCCGCAGCCCGAGGAGATGACCGGCAAGGTTCTCGTCGAGATGAAATGAAAAACGCCTGCTTTAAGTATCGGACAAATTGAATAATTTTATTTAACCGGCTTGATTTTATTGTATGGGGGGGGTATTTAGCCATGCCAAATTTTATATCCCGTTGCGGGATCTGCAGGTCCCGGTACAGAATGGAAAAATCGAGTCGGATCAATGAAAAGGGGGCTGTCTAAGATGGTTAGACAGCCCCCTTTCTTGCAGGCTGTGGGTGCGGAAGAGCCGTCAGTAAAGTTCGATATATTCGTAGGCATTTCCGACAGCGGCGAGAAATTTGGCAAACTCCTCCTGCGGGATGACCACCGTGGCGCGGTTGTCGTTCGGGTGGAACGAGAGGGCGGGCCAGCGGCGCAGATTGGCGTCGAGGAAGAGGTGGACGTGGTTCGCCGGATCGTTGATGAGGCCGAAGGGCGAGACCGAACCGGGCTGCAGCCCCAGCCAGCGGGCCATGCGCTGCTCCGAGGCGAACGACAGTTTGCCCTGATGCAGGCGGTGCTCCAGATCGTGGATGGCCAGCGACTGCTCGCAGTCGAATACGACGAGGTAGTGCCGGTCGCCCTTGTGGTTGCGGAAGAAGAGGTTTTTGCAATGCTTCGAGCCGTCGTTGTGCCAGTATTGGCGGGCTATCTCGATGGTCGGGGCCTCGGGGTGTTCGTACCACGTGTAGCGGATCCCGTGGGCATCGAGCCAGTCGAAGACCCGCTGCCGGCGTTCGTCGACCGGCGGCAGGATGATTTGCTGCGTCTCCATCGTCAGTCGTTTTTCCAGTTTTCGCGGATGTTGCGGGCGATGCACTCGACCAGCACCTCGACGGCCTCGACGGGCGACCAGGCGTTGTGGGGCGAGAGCAGCAGCCGGTCGGGTTCGCGGACCGCGAGCAGGGGATTTCCCTTTTCCAGCGGTTCGTGGACGAAGACGTCCAGTGCGGCTCCGGCCAGCTGACCGGCATCGAGCGCAGCGGCCAGTGCCGCCTCGTCGACAATTCCGCCGCGTGCGACGTTGATCAAGAGGGCCGACGGCTTCATGCGGGCGAGCTCGCGGGCACCGATCAGCCCGCGCGTGCGGTCGTTGAGCGGGCAGTGGATCGAGACAACGTCGGCCCAGGCCAGCAGCGCGTCGAGCGGCATCATCGGGTAGGCCTCCTGGCGTGCGACGCCCGACGTCGAGGTGTAGGCCACCTCGCAGCCGAGGGCTTCGGCCACGCGTGCGACGCTGTGTCCGATGTTTCCGAGCCCGACGATGCCCCAGTGCGAGCCGTAGAGCTGATGGGTCGTGCGGCCGAAGTGGAACTGGCGGTCGGCCCCGGCGTAGTGCTTCTTCGTGTAGCGGTCGTAGTAGACCGCCTGCCGCAGGAGGGCGATGGCGGCGCCGATGGTGGTTTCGGTCACCGAGTGGGTCGAGTATCCGACGGCATTCTTCACGGCGATGCCCTGTTCGGCGGCCGCCGCGAGGTCGATGTGGTTCATGCCCGTGGCGGCGATGCAGATCAGCCGCAGCCGGGGCAGGGCGCGCAGCGTGGCGGCATTGAAGGGCACCTTGTTGGTGATGACGATGTCGGCCTCCATGCAGCGCCCGACGATCTCGTCGGGACGGGTCGTTTCGTAGGCCGTGTAGTTGCCCAGCGAGCGGATGGCCGAAAGGTCGGCTCCGCCCAGCGAGTATTCATCCAGAAAGACGATGTTGGGTTTCATGACTCTTTATTTATAAGGTCTTGTTGCTGTTCCGTTTTCGGAGAGGCGCCGTCCGGGACCTGGACGCCGGAGTCTGCTGCCGGAGCCGTCCGTACACCCGGCTCCACCGGCTTCGCAGCTCCCGCCTGAGCCGGAGCGTCGAGCTCGCCGATCAGCCCGCGGATGACGACCGAGGCGCATCCGATGCCGAACAGCGCCGGGATGTAGGAGATCGTGCCGACGTTCGACTTCTTGTTCTGCTCCTCGCAGAGGATCATCGCCCCTTCGCGCATCGGCTCGGGCGAGAAGACGGCCCGGAAACCGCTTCGGATCCCGAGTTTGTGGAGCCGTTTGCGGAGCATGTGGGCCAGCGGGCAGTGGTGGGTCTTCGAGATGTCGGCGATTTCGAGCTTCGTGGGGTCCATCTTGGCCCCGGCGCCCATCGAGCTGACCAGCGGCAAGCGGCGTTCGAGGGCGGCGGCAATCAGCGCCAGTTTGGGCGAGAGGGTGTCGATGGCATCGACCACATAATCGTAGGATGCGGCGTCGAGCAGCCGGTAGGTCTCCTCGTCGCGGATGTAGCGGTTGACGACCTCGAGTTCGATCTCGGGGTTGATGTCGCGCAGCCGCTCGGCCAGTATGTCGGCCTTCTGCCGCCCGACGGTCGAGTGCAGGGCGACGAGCTGGCGGTTGATGTTCGAGGGGGTGACCGCGTCGGCATCGGCGATGGTCATCCTCCCCACGCCGGCCCGGGCCACCATCTCGGCGGCATAGGCTCCCACGCCGCCGAGTCCCACGACCAGGACGTGTGCGCGTTTCAGCCGGTCGAGTTTCTCTCGGCCCAGCAGCAGTTCGGTTCTCTCCAGCCAGTTATCCATTCTGTTTTGCGAATATGCGTTCATAATTCTCCAGCGTGGCCTGTTTCAGCTCTTCGAGCCTGATTCCGCGCAGTGCGGCCACCCGTTCGTAGATGGATTCGATCGTCACGGGATCATCGTCCGTCTCGAGGAACAGCTGCGTGAGCGGCACCTCCCGCAGGGCGCGCAGACTCTTCGGTGAGGCGAACGTCCGCTCGCCGAATGAGAGCATGTAGCCGCGTCCGAGAGCCAGGCGGGCCTGCTCCGGGGATCCGATGAATCCGTGGAAGACGGCGGCGCGGGGCGGGCAGACTGCCAGTTCGTGCATCAGCGGCTCGAAAGCCCTCACGCAGTGCAGCACGACGGGCAGTCCCCGGCGCCGTGCCAGCGCGAGTTGCATTCGCAGCACGTCGAGCTGCAGCTGCCGGTCGACCGCGCAGGCGTAATCGAGCCCGATCTCGCCGATGGCCTGCACGCGGCCGTCAAAACGGCCGTCGGACTGGCCGTCGGCTTGACCGTCGAAACGCGCGGCAAACTCCTCGGCAGTTGTGCGATCGGCCCTCCAGGGGTGGATGCCTTCGGCCCGGAGTTCGATTCCGTTACCCGTCGGGCGATGGGTGTGTATGTTGACATACGGGGCCATTTTCCGAGCAAAAGTAGAAATTTTAAGTAAATTTAGGAAATAATGGTCGACGAGAGGGCGGATATCGGAAAAAAATTCGTACTTTCGCACGCGGTAAAGCTGTTAGCCTGCTAACAGAGTTAGCGCGCTAACAGTAAGAGTCAATCCGACACAATCTGAAAATCGGCCGCAGCAACGCCGGAATCCCGTATGGGAAGGGGCGTGTGCGGGCGTCGGAGCGGAGGAATGAAATGGGAAAACCCAACACACAAATAACTCAAAATCTTACACCATGTCGAAAATCATTACACTACGCAAGGGTTTAGACATCAATCTGGTGGGTAAGGCTCAGGAGACGTTGGCCACGGCGCCGATGGCTTCGGAGTATGCCCTCTCACCGTTGGATTTCGAGGGTGTGACACCGAAACTGCTGGTCAAGGCAGGCGATCGGGTGAAGGCCGGAACGGCGTTGTTCTTCAACAAGTTCAACGAGCGGATCCTCTTCACGTCGCCGGTCAGCGGCACGGTGTCGGCCATCAACCGCGGCGAGAAGCGCAAGGTGCTTACGGTGACGGTGACGCCGGACTCCGTACAGGAGTACGAGACGTTCACGATTCCGTCGCTTGGGAAGACCACGCGCGAGGAGGTTGTCGAACTGTTGCTTCGTTCGGGCCTGTGGCCGATGCTGATCCAGCGGCCGTACGGCATCATTGCCAATCCGGCCGATACGCCGAAGGCGGTCTTCATCTCGGCGTTCGATACGGCGCCGCTGGCTCCGGACTACAACTTTGCGCTGAAGGGCGAGCAGCAGAACCTTCAGACGGGTCTCGAGGTGATGCACAAGCTCACCGACGGCAAGGTCCACCTGTCGGTGCTGGCCGGCCACGAGGGTGAGATGCCCAAACTGCAGGGCGTCGAGCTCCACACCTTCCGGGGCAAACACCCGGCAGGCAACGTCGGCGTGCAGATCCACCACATCGACCCGATCAACAAGGACGATCTGGTCTGGACGGTCAACATCCAGGATCTGGCCATCATCGGCCGGCTGTTCAACGAGGGCAAGGTCGACATGACGAAGACCATCGCCGTGGCAGGCTCCGAGATCGAGCATCCGCAGTACGTGCGAGTGATCGGCGGGGCGAAGGTCGACTCGATCGTCGGCGGGAACGTCCGTCCGCAGAAGGAGGGCGACTCGGTGCGCTTCATCTCGGGCAACGTGCTCACGGGCACGAAGACGGCGCTGGACGGCTACCTGGGCTTCTACGCCCACCAGCTGACGGCCATCCCCGAGGGCAACAAGTACGAACTGCTGGGGTGGGCGAAGCCGCGTCTGAAGAAGTTCTCCGTATCGCGGGCCTACTTCTCGTGGCTCTTCCCGCACAAGGCCTACGACCTGGACACGAACATGAACGGCGGCGAGCGTCCGTTCGTCGTCACGGGTCTCTACGAGCAGTATCTGCCGATGGACATCTATCCGATGTACCTGCTGAAGGCGTGCCTGGCGGGCGACATCGACAAGATGGAGAATCTGGGCATCTACGAGGTGACGGAGGAGGATTTCGCGCTGTGCGAATTCGTGGATCCGTCGAAGACCGAGATCCAGCAGATCATCCGCGACGGTATTAACTTAATGATCAAGGAGGCTTAAAGATGGGACTTCGCAACATAATGGATAAAATCAAGCCCACGTTCTCGAAAGGGGGAAAGCTGGGCTTCCTGGAGTCGACGTTCGATGCATTCGAGACGTTCCTCTTCGTGCCGAACACGACGACCGTGAAGGGCGCACACATCCGCGACTGCAACGACATGAAGCGTACGATGATCGTTGTTGTTCTGGCGCTGATGCCGGCGTTCCTGTTCGGTTGCTGGTGGACGGGCTCGCAGGTGGGTCTGGAGGGTTTCCGGGCCTTCTTCTACGGACTGGTCCGCGTGCTGCCGATGGTGTGCGTGTCGTACATCGTGGGTCTGGCCATCGAATTCTATTTTGCGCAGGTGCGCGGCCATGAGGTCAACGAGGGCTTCCTGGTCACGGGTCTTCTGATTCCGATGGTCTTCCCCGTCTCGACGCCGCTGTGGATGGTGGCGCTGTCGACGGCCTTTGCCGTGATTTTCGGCAAGGAGGTCTTCGGCGGTACGGGCATGAACGTCTTCAACCCGGCGCTGCTGGCCCGCGCCTTTGCCTTCTTCGCCTATACGCCCTCGATGTCGGGTGAGACGGTCTGGTATTCGAACTGGACGATGATGGGCGCCCACGTCGACGGCATCACCGGCGCCACGGCCCTCGAACAGCTGGGCTCGACCGGTACGATGACCTATTCGCCGCTGGATGCCTTCCTGGGCATGATCCCGGGTTCGTTCGGCGAGACCTCGACGCTGGCCATCCTGATCGGCGCCGTGATTCTGCTGTGGACGGGCGTCGCCTCGTGGCGGACGATGGTTTCGGTCTTCGTCGGCGGACTGGCCATGGGCTATCTGTTCCAGGCGCTGGGCGTGACGAGCTATCCGGCCTGGTGGCACCTGATCGTGGGCGGCTTCGCCTTCGGCGCGGTCTTCATGGCCACGGACCCCGTCACCTCGGCCCAGACCAACAAGGGCAAGTATATCGTCGGCTTCATGACGGGCGCCCTTGCCGTGCTGATCCGCGTGGTGAACCCGGCTTATCCGGAGGGTATGATGCTCTCGATCCTCTTCATGAATGCGCTGGCCCCGCTGGTCGACTACTTCGTGGTCGAGGCGAATATTTCGCGGCGCAAGAAACGTGTGAAACTCGCAAAATAGGGAAGAGATGGCAACGAAAAAATTCAAATGCAACGTTTGCGGCTATATCCACGAGGGAGATGCCGCGCCCGACAAGTGTCCCGTTTGCGGGGCTCCGGCTTCGGAATTCACCGAACTGAAGGAGCCGAAGAAGGGTCTCGATACGAACAGCAACACCTATATCATCCTCTACTCGACGGTGATGGTGGTGATCGTCGCGGTGTTGCTGGCCGTGGCGGCTCTGGCGCTCAAACCGCGTCAGGATGCCAACGACCTGAACGAGAAGAAACGCAACATCCTGGCGTCGCTGTCGGCCGAGGGCGAGTCCTACGACCAGTTCATCGACGCCTACGTGGTCGATGCCGAGGGACAGCGTACGGACGGAGACGTCTTCGCGCTGCTGAACGACCTTCCGACGGCCTTTGCCGAGGGCAAGTTCCCGGTCTTCGAGGCCAGGGACGGCCGGATGGTGATCCCGGTGACGGGCAACGGACTGTGGGGTCCGATCTGGGGCTACGTGGCGCTGGAGAAGGACATGAATACGGTAGCGGGCATCATCATGGCCCACAAGGGGGAGACCCCGGGACTGGGTGCCGAGATCGCCACGCCGAAATACCAGGCGAACTTCGTCGGCAAGACGATCTTCGAGGGTGACAAGTTCGTGTCGGTGACGCTCCGCAAGGGCGGGGCGAAGGATCCGGCCCACGAGGTGGATGCCGTCTCGGGCGGAACGAAGACCTCGGACGGTGTGACGGCGATGCTCTACAACAGCCTCAGTCACTATCTGCCGCTGCTGGAGTCGAAACGTCAGGCAGCCGCTCCGGCAACGGAGACGGGCGCTGCGGAGGTGTCAAACGAAGAAAAAGCTGAAAGCAATGAGTAACAACATGAAATACCTGACGGGCCCGTTCTCGGCGAACAACCCGGTCATCGTGCAGATTCTGGGAATCTGCTCGGCGCTGGCCGTTACGGTACAGCTCAAGCCGGCGATCGTGATGGCACTGAGCGTGACGGTCGTCACGGGCTTTTCGAACCTGGTGATGTCGCTGTTGCGCAACGGCGTACCGGCGCGCATCCGCATCATCGTGCAGCTGGTTGTGATCGCTGCGCTGGTGATCCTTGTGGACCAGGTGCTGAAGGCCTACGTCTATGAAGTTTCGAAACAGTTGTCGGTCTACGTGGGACTGATCATCACGAACTGTATCGTGATGGGCCGCGTGGAGGCCTTTGCGCTGGGCAACAAGCCGTGGGCGTCGTTCCTCGACGGCATCGGCAACGGACTGGGCTACGGCATGATTCTGGTGATCGTGGCCATCTTCCGCGAGCTGCTGGGTTCGGGGACGCTTCTTGGCTTCCGCATTATCCCCGAGAGCTGGTACATGGCCGAAGGAGGATTCTATTCGAACTGCGGTCTGATGTTGTTCCCGCCGATGGCGCTGATCATCGTGGGATGCATCATCTGGGTGCACCGTTCGCGCAACAAGGACTTACAGGAAAAATAGGAGGGTAGCATATGGAATCATTGAATATCTTCATCCGGTCGATCTTCATCGACAACATGGTCTTCGCCTTCTTCTTCGGCATGTGCTCGTACATCGCCGTGTCGAAGAGCGTGAAGACGGCACTGGGACTGGGCGCCGCCGTCACGTTCGTGATGGTGATGACCGTACCGCTGAACTACCTCTTGTATGAATACATCCTGCGTCCGGGGGCGCTTCACGCGTGGATACCGTCCATTCCGGAGAGTGTGGATCTGAATTTCCTGTCGTTCATTGTCTTCATCGCCACGATTGCGGCCTTCGTGCAGCTCGTGGAGATGGTCGTCGAGAAGTTCTCGCCGACGCTCTACAACCAGCTGGGCATCTTCCTGCCGCTGATTGCGGTGAACTGCGCCATCATGGGCGGTTCGCTGTTCATGCAGCAGAAGGTCGATGCGGGCGAACTGCAGACCTTGTGGCAGTCGATCGCCTACGGTCTGGGCTCGGGTCTGGGCTGGTGGCTTGCGATCGTGATGATGGCGGCCATTCGCGAGAAGACGACCTATTCGCACATACCGGCGGCGCTGAAGGGCCCGGGCATCGCCTTCATCATTACGGGTCTGATGGGTATCGCCTTCATGATCTTCTCGGGTATTCAGTTCTAAACTAAGAGATTCGAACAATGACAACAACGATAATCATAGCGATCGTGGCCTTTCTGGTCATCACGCTGGTGCTGGTGGCTCTGCTGCTGTACGCCAAGGCGAAGCTGACCACGTCGGGGGCCGTGACGATCGACATCAACAACGGTGAGAAGGTCATCACGACGGAGAGCGGATCGACGCTTCTGGCGACGTTGGCCAACAACAAGGTATTCCTTCCCTCGGCGTGCGGCGGCGGCGGATCGTGCGGCATGTGCAAGTGCCAGGTGCTGGAGGGGGGCGGCGAGCTGCTTCCGACGGAGACGGGCTTCATCACGCGCAAGATGGCCAAGGACCACTGGCGTCTGGGCTGCCAGGTGAAGGTGAAGGAGAATCTGAAGATCCACGTGCCGGAGGCCGTGCTGGGCGTGAAGAAGTGGGAGTGCACGGTGGTATCGAACCGCAACATCTCGACCTTCCTGAAGGAGTTCGTGGTGAAGCTCCCGGAGGGTGAGCACCTGAAGTTCCGCAGCGGCGGCTACATCCAGATCGACATTCCGAAGTACGATGCGATCAAGTTCTCGGACATGGACATCGACGAGCGCTACCGTGCCGACTGGGACCGCATGAAGATGTGGGATCTGGTGGCGACGAATCCCGAGCCGACGTTCCGCGCCTACTCGATGGCCAACCACCCGGCCGAGGGCAACATCATCATGCTGAACATCCGTATCGCCACGCCGCCGTTCGACCGTGCGACGGGAACGTTCATGAAGGTGAACCCGGGCATCTGCTCGTCGTACATCTTCTCGCGCAAGCCGGGTGACAAGGTGACGATCTCGGGCCCCTACGGCGAGTTCTTCCTGCCGGACAACCTGCCCGACACGCAGGAGCTGATCTTCGTGGGCGGCGGCGCCGGCATGGCCCCGATGCGCAGCCACATCATGCATCTGTTCAAGACCGAGAAGACGAAGCGTCCGGTATCGTTCTGGTACGGAGCGCGTGCGCTGAAGGAGGCTCCCTACCTGCACGAGTTCCACGAGATCGAGAAGGAGTTCCCGAATTTCTCGTTCCATCTGGCGCTGGACCGTCCGGATCCGGAGGCCGATGCCGCCGGTATCCCCTATACGCCGGGCTACGTGGCCAACGTCCTCTACGAGAACTACCTGAAGAACCATCAGGCCCCGGAGGACTGCATCTACCTCATGTGCGGACCTCCGATGATGATCTCGTCGGTGGTGAAGGTGCTCGACTCGCTGGGCGTGCCGCCTGAGAATATCCTCTACGACAACTTCGGCAGCTGATAGCGGCCGCCAACCGGAGAAAAGAGCCGGGACCCGATCGGGTCCCGGCTCTTTTTGTCAGTCCGGCCGGTGTCAGAGCAGTTTGCCGCTGAGGAACAGCGCCGTTCGAACCGGAGCCCCTTTCGGGCGGATTCCGGGCATTCGGGCGGGCCGTCGTCCCGACCTGTCGCGTCCCGACCTGCCGCGTCCCGACCTGCCGCGTCCCGACCTGTCGCGTCCCGACCTGTCGCGTCCCGACCAGCCGTCGTCCCGACCTGCATACGGCCTTCCGACTCCTCCTTGCACCGCCCAATCTCTGTTTTTTTGCCGAAATATCGCGCTGAACGATACCGGATTCGCAATATTTTCGTACCTTTATAACAAATAAGCCAATCATCAAACAACTACCTGATATGAACATTCCGACAATTTTCTGGGTTGTACCCGCGGCCTCGATCGTGGCTCTGCTCTTTGCGTGGGCCTTCTACCGGCTGATGAAGCGCGAGGACGAGGGTACGGAGCGCATGCGTGAGATTGCGGCCCACGTGCGCAAGGGGGCGATGGCCTACCTGCGCCAGCAGTACAAGGTCGTGGGCATTGTCTTCGTGATTCTGGCCCTCTTCTTCGCCTACCTGGCCTACGGGGCGGGTGTGCAGAACGGCTGGGTTCCGTTTGCCTTCCTGACCGGAGGCTTCTTCTCGGGACTGGCCGGCTACTTCGGCATGAAGACGGCGACCTATGCCTCGGCGCGTACGGCTCATGCGGCGCAGCAGTCGCTCGACCGGGGGCTGAAGGTGGCCTTCCGCAGCGGCGCCGTGATGGGACTGGTGGTCGTGGGCCTTGGTTTGCTCGATATCTCGTTCTGGTATCTCATCCTGAATGCGTTTGTCGACGTGGCCGGACCGCAGAAACTGGTGGTCATCACCACGACGATGCTGACCTTCGGCATGGGTGCCTCGACGCAGGCGCTCTTTGCGCGCGTCGGCGGCGGCATTTATACGAAGGCGGCCGACGTGGGCGCCGACCTGGTGGGCAAGGTCGAGGCGGGCATCCCGGAGGACGACCCGCGCAACCCGGCGACGATTGCCGACAACGTGGGCGACAACGTGGGTGACGTGGCCGGCATGGGTGCCGACCTTTACGAAAGCTACTGCGGTTCGATCCTTGCGACGGCAGCCCTCGGTGCGGCGGCCTTTGCCACGGCGGGCAGCGAGGCTCTGCAGCTGAAGGCGGTGCTGGCTCCGATGCTGATTGCGGCGGTGGGCATCGTCCTTTCGATCGTGGGCATCTACCTGGTCCGCACGAAGGAGGGGGCCTCGATGCGCGACCTGCTGCGTTCGCTGGGCGTGGGGGTCAACTTCAGTTCGCTGCTCATCGCCGCGGCGACGTTCGGCATCCTCTACCTGCTGGGGATCCAGAACTGGCTGGGGCTGTCGTTCTCGGTCATCACGGGACTGGTGGCGGGCATCGTCATCGGCCAGGCCACGGAGTACTATACGTCGCACTCGTATAAACCGACGCAGAAGATTGCCGGCAGTTCGCAGACCGGTCCGGCGACGGTCATCATCGCGGGTGTGGGGTCGGGCATGATCTCGACGGCCGTTCCGGTGGTGACGATCGGCGTGGCGATCATCCTGGCCTACCTGTGCGCCATCGGCTTTGACGTGGAGAACATGCTGGCGCCGCAGAACCTCTCGCTGGGGCTCTACGGCATCGGCATTGCAGCCGTGGGCATGCTCTCGACGCTGGGCATCACGCTGGCCACGGACGCCTACGGTCCGATTGCCGACAATGCGGGCGGCAACGCCGAGATGAGCGGTCTGGGCCCCGAGGTTCGCAAACGCACCGATGCGCTCGATGCGCTGGGCAATACGACGGCCGCCACGGGCAAGGGCTTTGCCATCGGTTCGGCGGCGCTGACGGCCCTGGCGCTGCTGGCCTCGTATATCGAGGAGATCCGCATCGGACTGCTGCATAATGGCGTGACGATGCTCGACCTGCCGGGTGGTGTGACGCGCTTCGTGCAGGACGCCTCGATCCTCGATTTCATGGATTACTACCATATTTCGCTGATGAACCCGACGGTGCTTGTCGGCATCTTCATCGGGGCGATGATGTCGTTCCTCTTCTGCGGCCTGACGATGAACGCCGTGGGGCGTGCCGCCGAGAGCATGGTGCAGGAGGTACGGCGTCAGTTCCGCGAGATCCGGGGGATTCTCACCGGCGAGGGAACGCCCGATTATGCGCGCTGCGTGGCTATCTCGACGCGCGGAGCACAGCGTGAGATGCTGTTCCCGAGCCTGCTGGCCATCATCGTTCCGGTGGCCGTCGGTCTGATCTTCGGCGTGGCGGGCGTCATGGGGCTGCTGATCGGCGGCCTGAGTTCGGGCTTCGTGCTGGCGGTCTTCATGGCCAATGCCGGCGGAGCGTGGGACAACGCCAAGAAGATGGTCGAGGAGGGACACTTCGGCGGTAAGGGCTCCGAATGCCACAAGGCGACGGTCGTGGGCGATACGGTGGGCGATCCCTTCAAGGATACCTCGGGCCCGTCGCTCAACATCCTCATCAAGCTGATGTCGATGGTCTCGATCGTCATGGCGGGCCTTACGGTGGTCTGGCACCTCTTCTGACCCGGGGACCGGAAGAGGGAGGGGTGTGCGCCGATGCCTTTGCCCGGTTCGGAATGCGGGGTGTGCGAACCGCGGAACGACCGCCCGGTTCATGCCTCATACCGTTCGATGCACGATTCAGGGAGACAGCTCTCCAAAGAGGGCTGTCTCCTTTTTCTGTGCCGTATGGGCGGAACGGGCGTGCAAAATTTGCTTCTGCGCAGGAGGATCCGTATCTTTGCCCCCGAAAACGACGACCATGAAAAATATCATATTCGATCTTGGGGGCGTGCTGTTCGCCCGTGACAAACGGAAATGCGATGCGGATCTGCTGGGTTATTTCAGCTTTTTGCGGGCGCCTCAAATGCCTCGCTTCTGGGAGGATTACGACCGGGGCACCAATACGCTGGAGTCGGTGACCCGTACGCTTGTGGAGATGACGGGCCAGACCTACGCCCGCTGTGCCGAGGTGCTGCAACAGGCCATTGACCTGCAGGAGCCGATTCCGGTGACCGAGCAGCTTGTCCGCGACCTGAAGGCTTCGGGCCGCTTCCGGTTGTATGTTCTGTCGAACATGGCCCACGAATTCATTGCCCACCTGCGCCGTTTCCCGGTCTACGGACTTTTCGACGGCGAGGTCATCTCGTGCGAGGAGCTTGTCGTCAAACCCGAGCCGCGCATCTACGAGATTCTGCTCGAGCGTTACGGTCTCGATCCCTCGCAGAGCCTCTTTGTGGACGACCGCGAGGCCAACGTCGCAGCGGCCGAACGGCTGGGCATCCACGGTTTCCTCTTCGACCACCGGAATCCGTCGGCTTCTTGTGCGACGCTGCGCCGGCAGCTGCTCGGCTGAGCCTCCGCCCGACACTTCCTGGCCCGCTTCGCCGTTGGGTATTTCTCCCGGCCATCTCTTGGACCGCGTCGGCGTTGAGTACCTCCCCGTACACCTCTCCCTCTTGGCATCGAGCCCCTTCATGCCCGTCCTCTCGCGTATGTTGCGGCACGCTCCTTGCAGCACAGAGGCCGCGTATGTCATCCTTTCGCGAAAAATACGGGCGATATTCGCTCTATGTACTGATCGCCGGCCTGGGCGTGACGATCTTCGTGGAGATCCTTCCCTTTCTGGGCGGACTGCTCGGAGCCGTGACGATCTACATTCTGCTGCGGCGTCAGCTGTGGCAACTGACCGAACACCGGCACTGGCGTCCGAGTTTGGCTGCTACGGTGCTGTTGGCGGAGGCGGTGATCTGCTTTCTGATTCCCATATCGCTGATCGGCTGGATGGTCGCCGTGAAGGTCCAGCGTGTGGTGGTCGATCCGCGTTCGATCCTCGTCCCGGTGAAACACCTTGTCGAACTGGTCGAGGCGCGCACGGGCTACGAACTCTGGTCCGAGGCCAACGTGCGGTGGCTGTTGGGATATATTCCGCGCGTGGGGCAGTGGGTGGTGGTCGGGGCAGTCGATTTCGCCATCAACCTCGTGGTGCTGCTCTTCGTGCTTTACTTCATGCTCACCGGCGGTCGTCGGATGGAGGCCTACTGCAGCTCTCTGATGCCCTTCGACCCCCGCATCTCGCGCAAGGTTATCCACGAAATCCACCTCATCGTCCGTTCGAATGCCATCGGCATCCCGCTGCTGGCCGTCATCCAGGGCATCGTGGCCTACGTGGGCTATTTGGTGTTCGGGGCTCCGAGTCCGCTGTTCTGGGGGGTGCTGACCTGCTTTGCGACGGTCATCCCGATCGTCGGCACGGCATTGGTGTGGATTCCGCTGGCACTCTTTATGGCCCTGACCGGTAGCTGGGCGCCGGCTATCGGGCTGACGCTCTACGGGACGCTGGTGGTTACCCACGTGGATAATGTCGTGCGTTTCCTGATGCAGCGGCGCATGGCCCATACCCATCCGCTGGTGACGATCTTCGGGGTCATTATCGGGCTTTCGCTCTTCGGCTTCATGGGGGTGATCTTCGGACCGCTGCTTCTGGCGATGTTTCTCTACTTCGTCAACCTCTTCAAGTGCCGTTACCTGGAGCGGAACCGCATCTGCCAGTGACTCTCCGCCGGCCGTTTACCCCGTAAGATTCTTTCCGATAGCCGGTTTCCTCCGCCGACGGCACTCCGTTCCGGTGTCGTTACCGCACGCCGGACTGCCTTTTCGTTCTCGATTCACAGCCTCGTTGACCCTCCGATACCCCGTTTTCTTATCGTGAAGGGCCTTTTTGACATCTTTTTGTAAAAAAATCCCATAAAAAAGTTGCAAATTTGTACGGCTTTACTACCTTTGTTATTGTAATAACAGTAAAATCGGAATACAAATGGCAAGAAATCTCAAAATCAGAGATCTGACGTTGCGCGACGGCCAGCAGTCGTCGTTTGCGACGCGTATGAACCAGGAGCAGATCGACCGCTGCCTGCCGTTCTACAAGGATGCGAATTTCTATGCGATGGAGGTTTGGGGCGGCGCCGTGCCCGACTCGGTGATGCGTTACCTGAACGAGAATCCGTGGACGCGTCTGGAGACGATCTACAAGGCCGTCGGCAACGTGTCGAAACTCACGGCCCTCTCGCGCGGCCGCAACCTCTTCGGCTATTCGCCCTATACGGACGAGATTATCGACGGCTTCTGCCGCAATGCGATTGAGAGCGGACTGGGTATCATGCGTATTTTCGATGCGCTGAACGACGTCGACAACGTAAAATCCACGGTCAAATATGTCAAGCAGTACGGCGGCATTGCCGATTGCGCCGTCTGCTATACGGTGGACCCGAAATATCCGGCGCTGAGCTTCTGGGACAAGCTCAAGGGCAAGAAGAATCCGGCTCCGGTCTTCACCGATGCCTATTTCCTCGACAAGGCCCGCCAGATGGCCGCACTGGGCGCCGACATGATCACGATCAAGGATATGTCGGGACTGATTCCGCCGCGCCGCGTTGCCACGCTGGTCAAACTCTTCAAGCAGAACCTCTCGATTCCGGTCGACTTCCATACCCACTGTACGCCGGGCTACGGTCTGGCATCGGTGCTGGTCGCCATCATCGCGGGCGTCGACATCGTCGATACGAACTGCTGGTATTTCGCCGGGGGCACGGGAGCTCCGGCCATCGAGCTGGTCTACGTCTTCTGCAAGAAGCTGGGCATCGACCTGGGTGTCAACATGGAGGCCGTCGCGAAGATCAACACGCAGCTGCGTGAGATCCGCAAGGAGCTGAACATGTCGGTCTTCGGCGTGGAGAAACCCGAGCCGAAACCTTTCAACCCGCTGACGGACAAGTTGCCGGCGGAGATCGACGCCCTGTTCGACCGCGCCATCAAGGCTGCGCAGGCCGACGACGAGGCTGCTACGATCGACGCCTGCCGCAAGATCGAGGCCTACTTCGGCTTCCCGGCTCCGAACGAACTGGTCCAGAAGGCCGAGATCCCGGGCGGCATGTACTCGAACATGGTGGCCCAGCTCAAGCAGTTGAAGGCCGAGGAGATCCTTCCGCGCGCCATGGAGCTGATCCCGACGGTTCGTCTGGCCGCAGGACTTCCGCCCCTGGTGACGCCGACGTCGCAGATCGTGGGTGCTCAGGCCGTGAACTGCGCCCTGGACGAAAAAGCCGGCCGTCCGATGTACACGAACAAATCGTCGCAGTTTGTCGGCTTGGTGAGGGGCGAATACGGCAAGACGCCGGTGAAGATCGACCCGGAGTTCCGCTTCAAGATCTGCGGTGTGCGTGAGGAGACCCCCTACGATACGTCGAAATACCAGATGCAGCCGAATCCGACGCTTCCCGAGGCCGGCGGCGTGAAACTGGCGGCCAACGAGAAGGAGGTGCTGCTGCTGGAGCTGTTCCCGCTTGTAGCGAAGACCTTCCTGACGAACGAGAAGGTGAAGGCCTACGAGGCCTCGAAGCCGGCTGCCACTCCGGCCTCGAAGCCGGCTGCCGAGCCGGAAGCCGCTTCGATCACCATTCAGGGCAAGGCCGTTACGGTGCCGCTGCCGGGTCGTGTGATCGAGCTGAAGGTGAAGGTCGGCGATCAGGTGAAGGTCGGCGACGAGATTCTGGTTCTCGAGGCGATGAAGATGGAGAACTCCATCACGACGGATTATGCCGGTGAGGTGAAGCAGATCTTTGTAAGCGTGGGCCAGAACGTTCCGACGGACGCTCCGCTGGTCGACATCGGTTGATAACCTTTCGACTTGTGAACGACCGCCTGCAACCTGGGTTGCGGGCGGTTTTCTTTTTGCCCTCTTCCCTTTCCTGCCTTGCCCCGCCATCTTTTTGCCCTCTTCCCTTTCCTGCCTTGTCCCGCCATAGACTCTGCCGCCTATCCCCCCCTCCCTTCCGTCTTTTCTTGCTGATGCAATCGGCAATCGCCCCGGTCTGTACGGACTCCACACGCCTCAGGATAGCTTCACGAAGTGGTGCTTTGTGATGGAATCGGTGTAAATTGTTTGGTGCGGGAATGCTGCAGGTGGGGGAGTGGCGGATTGCCAAGCGGCCACATCGCGTGTATGAAGGGGAGTAGTAAGTAGTAAAAGAAAAACCACTTGCTGCCAGCAAGTGGTTTTCGGAGGGTTTGTAGCGGGAGAGAGACTTGAACTCTCGACCTCATGATTATGAATCATGCGCTCTAACCAGCTGAGCTATCCCGCCATTGCTTGATTGCGAGTGCAAAGGTAATGGAAAAATCGAAACCTGCAAAATATTCGGGCGAAAAAACGCGAGAAAATTGGGCCTTGAAATCCTTGGCATTGATTTTGAGACACCTGCGTGAAATTGAAATACGATGACCATCTCTGAATCCAAACACGCCGAATCGACCGACCGACTGGGCATTGTCAAATTGTTGGCCGGAATCACGTTGCTGGTGTCCCTTTCGTGGGAGATCATAGCCGGGGATCACCGCTACCTTTCAATGACCTATTTGACGATCCAGTTTTTTGTTTGCGTGATTTTTCTCTATGACTTTTTGCTTCGGATACTGCAGTCCGAGCACCGTGGTCGTTTTTTCGTGCGCCACCTGTTCTATTTGCTGATATCGATTCCCTACCTGACGCTGATTTCGTGGACGGGCGTCCGCATGACCCACGATTGGGGGATCCTGGTCGGACTGGTTCCGATGCTTCGGGCCTTTCTGGCGATGTTTCTCATCGTGGAGTGGATGGTGCGGGGCAAACGGGGCGGCCGGATGCGGTGGCTTTTTGCGGCGTATCTCTTCACGGTGGTGGTCTTCACCTACGTTTCGGCGCTGGTCTTCTACGACTACGAGGTGCTGGTGAATCCGAAACTCGAAGGGTTCGGCAATGCGCTGTGGTGGGCGTGGATGAACGTCACGACCGTCGGTGCGGAGATCTTTCCGGTGACGGCCGTCGGGAAGGTGGTCTGCGTGCTGCTGCCGTCGCTGGGGATGATGTTCTTCCCGATCTTCACGACCTATATATTGCAGGAGTATATGCCGCAGCAATCGAATCCTTCGTCCTCCACGCCTTCGTCCTCGACATCACCCGCCTCGATTTCCCCCGCATCATCTGCATCGTCATCACCCGACGTTTCAACTCCGGCCCCGCCAGCATCATCCGCATCCGGTGCAGGGGTTCCGGAGGTATGAGATTCTGCTACGGGTGCGGTCTCTGTTCGGAGATTGCCCATTCCGTTCAAGCGAAAGCCCCGGCACGAAGGCCGGGGCTTCTGTTTTCAGATTGCGGGTTTGGGATTGGCGTCGTAAAAACTCTTGTAGTCACCGTGTCTGGGAGCTCCGGGTTTGTCCGGATACCAATCGGGCATTTCGTCGACTTTGGCCTTGAGTTTTGCATACAAGGCCTGTACCTCGGGCGAGCATTGTTTTACGTCGATCGGGTGCTGTTCCATGGGATCCTCCGCAAAGTTGTAGAATCGTCCGTCCCAATAATATTTGTACTGGGTGTTGAAGGCGCAGCGGGCCGCTCTCGGGTAGGCTTTGTGCGGCCAGAGGGGGTTGAAGTGCATCAGAGTGAACTCTCGCTCGAGGGGTTTATCGCCACATAATTCGGGATAGAGCGAAATTCCTTCAGTGTTCCACTCATCGGGGATCTTGACACCCATGGCATCGGCCAGCGTCGGCATGAAGTCGGTCAAATCGACGAGACGTTGACTGACTCGTCCGCTTTTGATCTTGTCACCCCAGGCGATGAGCAGCGGGACATGGGTACCGTTGGAGGTGGAGTTGCCTTTTCCGCCCTTGATTTCGCGGCCGTCGTCCAGTTTCGAGACGACCTGTTCCATGGTTCCGTTGTCCCCGACAAAGATCAGAATGGTGTTGTCCCAAAGGCCGTCGGTCTGGAGTTTGTCGACGAACTTGCCGACCTGTTTGTCGAGATAGGCGACCATGTCCGGGAAGTGGCGGGTGTCATGGATGAACCGGGTTTCCGGGTTATCGGTCCAGCATTCGGAGTCGGGCGTCGGCACATGGGGTGTATGTACCAGCGGCGTAGGGTAGTAGAGCAGGAATGGTTTTCGGGCCGCGGCCTGCCGGTCGATGTAGTCGAAAGCGTATCGCAGAGCATCATCCGGGCCGTAGTAACTGAAGTCGTAACGGCCGTTGTTGTCGAGATAGGAGAAGGCGTAACGGTCTGTGGCCTTATCGCCGGCGAGTTCCTTGTAGATTTCGAGTTGACAGAGACACCATTCGTCGAAACCGAGTTTGGGAACCATCTCCCGGGATCGTCCGAGTTGCCATTTTCCGACGATGGCCGTGGAGTATCCGGCTTGTTGGGCGAGGTGGGCGAAGGTGTGTTCGTCGTCGTTCATGTATCCGAAGTTGACGTAGTTTCGGTCGTTGTAGACGCCGGTCATGAGTTGCACTCGGGAGGGGGTGCTGAGCGGCAAGGCGTGCATGTTCTCGAAGCGGATGGCCTGTCGGGCGAGTGAATCGAGGTGCGGGGTCTGGTAACTGACGCCGCCGTAACAGCCGAGACATTCGGCGCCGAGGTCATCGGCGAGAATCAGAATGATGTTCGGTTGGTTTGGTTTCTGGCTGGAGCATCCGCCGGCAGCCAGCGCGAGGAGACCGAGCCCTGCAGTTTGGAGTCGATTTTTCATGGGGATTTCGTTTTAGGTTTCTGTTCCTCGCAAATATAACATCAATTTCGTTATAATCCAATTTCGAAACATAAATAGTGGGGTATATTGTTTCGAATTGTTTTGAAATGAAAAATCCGGACCATTTTGATCCGGATTGAATGACGATATGCTTTCGATTGTCAGTTTTGTTTTTGCTGTTGGGCCTTGAGCAGGTCGCGGATCTCGGTGAGGAGCAGCTCCTCCTTCGACGGAGCGGGGGGAGCTGGGGGAGTCTGGGCCTTTTTCTTCATGAGGCGGTTCATCAGTTTGACCATCAGGAAGACGCAGAAGGCCAGAATGGTGAAGTCGATGCACTGCTGGATAAAGGCGCCATAGTTCCAGTAGACGGGTTCCACGGGGGCGTTTTGAGCAACAGCGGCGCCGTCGCCGACGAGTTCTCCGACCGACCGCACGGCGCCCGCGGTCACGTCGCGGACCTTCGAGATATCGATCCGCAACTGTGAGAAGTCGGTATTTCCGATCAGGGCGCCGATCGGGGGCATGAGAATGTCGTTCACCAGCGAGGAGACGATCTTTCCGAACGCGCCGCCGATGATCACGCCGACGGCCATGTCCATGACATTGCCCTTGAGAGCAAACTCTTTGAATTCCTTGAAGAAAGCCATACTGTTCGATTTTTGATGGGTTACAAGTTTACTGACGGTCGGACGAAACGTGCCGATCCGGACAAAGATACGAAAAAATCGCCAAACCCTGAAATTCGAGCCGATCGGCGTGACGCCCTTTGCGCGGTCGGGCCCGGCCGTCGGACGCCGTTTGCAGGCCTCGCCTTGAGGTCACGCAACAGGAACACCCTGAATGTAGTCGTGCGGGGTATATCCTATCGAGCTTTTTCGTATCTTTGTCCCGATACGAACCGGAAGATCCGTTCCGTACGACATCCCGCCACCGGGGTGCCGCGATCCGGCAACGTGTAATTCCGGACTTCCGCAAACCGAACCACATGACACCCGCAGCCGTCATTCTCACCGTATTGGGCTATATCGCCGTCTTGTTCGTCGTGGCATGGCTTTCGGGCCGCCGGGCCGACAATGCGGGCTTCTTCACCGGCAACCGCCGCACGCCGTGGTATATGGCGGCCTTTGCGATGATCGGCGCGGCAATGTCGGGCGTCACCTTCATCTCGGTCCCGGGGTCGGTGGCCGTCGATTCCTTCTCCTACATGCAGATGGTTGCCGGGTTCACGGTGGGGCAGCTCATCGTGGCCTGCGTGCTGATTCCGACCTTCTACCGCCTGCGGGTGGTCTCGCTCTACGAATACCTCGACGACCGCTTCGGCGTCGCCTCGCACCGCACCGGGGCTTGGTTCTTTTTCCTTTCGAAGATGCTCGGCGCCGCCCTGCGCGTCTACGTCGTCTGCGCGGTGCTCCAGCTGCTGGTCTTCTCGCACTACGGCATTCCGTTCTGGGCCAATGCCCTCGTCACGATGGCCTTCGTGTGGCTCTATACGCGGCAGGGGGGTGTCAAGTCGCTGATCTGGACCGATACGCTCAAGACGCTGTGCCTGGTCGGGAGCCTCGTGCTGTCGATCCTCTTCATCATGCGGGCGCTGGACCTTTCGGCCGCTGAGACGGCGCGCGAGGTGGCCCGGTCGCCCATGTCGCGGATCTTCTTCTTCGACGACCCGGCCTCGGGGCGCTATTTCTGGAAGATGTTTGCAGCGGGTATCGTGCTGCTGGTGGCCATGACGGGACTCGATCAGGACATGATGCAGCGCAATCTGAGCTGTGCCACGCCGCGCGACTCGCAGAAGAATATCGTGCTGACGGCCGTGAGCCAGATCTTCGTCATCTTCCTCTTCCTGGTTCTCGGGGTGCTGCTCTACCTCTACGCCGACCGGACGGGGCTGCCGCTGCCCGCAAAGAGCGACCAGGTCTTTTCGATGGTGGCCGTAGAAGGTGGACTTCCGCTTGTGGTTGGCATTCTGTTTGTTGTCGGGCTTATTTCAAGCACCTATTCAGCTGCCGGATCGGCCCTGACAGCGCTGACCACCTCCTTTACGGTCGATATCCTCGAGGGGACGAAACAACTCGACGACTGCCGGCTGACCCGCCTGCGCAAGGGGGTGCATGTCGGCATGGCGCTGCTGATGGCCGGAGTGATTCTGGCTTTCGAGTATTGGGCCGACGACAGCGTCATCAATCTGGTCTACAAGGTGGCCAGCTACACCTACGGTCCGATCCTCGGCATGTTTGCCTTCGGCATGATGACGCGCCGCCGGGTGCGCGACCGCTGGATGCCGCTGGTGGCCGTTGCAGCTCCGGTGCTGAGTGCGCTGCTGCAGTTCTGGGCCCGCGAGAGGTGGGACTACCAGATCGGATTCGAACTGTTGATCTATAACGCCGCCTTTACCGTCATCGGCATGTATATACTGTCACAACGAAATGAAAAATAGGTATTTACATATCTTCACCTCGCTTTTGGCATTAACCATTTCGACGACCCTCTCGGCCGCCTCGATCTCTTCGGCGACGCGAACCCGGATCGGCCGCACGCTGTCGCGGATCGTCTCGCGCGAGGTCTCGGGGGGCTACCAGAAGGCCGAGCCGATCACCGTGCGGGTGCAGGCCGTGAAGGCATCGCGTCGCACGGTGCGCATCTATGCGACGATCGGACTTTCGTACTATCCCTTCCGTGTGGAGAATACCGCCGCCATGCGCGATTCGGTGCGGGCGCTGCTGCCCGCCGAGTACCGCAAGGCGCAGATCGAACTCTATACCGACAACCGCGAGGTGGGGGAGTTGATCCCCATGGCGTGCCGCGATGCCGGGCAGACGCGGCGACTGATCGAAAAACGACGCCTCATCCCCTTCACCAACCGGTCCGTACGGCCGCTGGTGACTTCGCTCTCGGCGGCCTGCACCGTGACCGGAGGCCTTGCCGGACGCCATATCGCCCTCTGGCAGAGCCACGGCCGCTATTTCGACCAGACGCGGGATTGTTGGCGGTGGCAGCGTTCGACGCTGTGGCAGACGTGCGAGGACCTCTATACGCAGAGTTACGTGCTGCCCTACCTGGTTCCGATGCTGGAGAACGCCGGGGCCTGCGTGGTGCTGCCCCGTGAACGCGACGTGCAGCTTCACGAGGTGCTCGCGGACAACGACGCGCGGGACGAATACGCCGAACAGGGGGCGTGGGAAGAGGGCGGCACGGGCTTCGCCCATCTGCGGCAGGTCTACCTCACGGGCGAGAATCCCTTCCGTGACGGCACGACGCGTCGCATCCGCAGCGTGACCCATCGCCCCTCGGGCGAGGCTGCGTGGCGGGCCACGATCCCCGAGCGGGGCGAATATGCCGTCTATGTCAGCTACGAGTCGACCCCCGAGAGCGTTGACGATGCCCACTATACGGTGCACCACCTGGGCGGCGAGACCGAATTTGCCGTCAATCAGACGATGGGCGGCGGGACGTGGATCTACCTCGGACGATTCACCTTTGCGGCGGGCGAGCAGACGCTTGTGACGCTGACCAACCGCTCGCGGCGGGCCGGACGGCTTGTTTCGGCCGATGCCGTGAAACTGGGCGGCGGCTTCGGCAACGTGGCCCGCACGCCGATTGACTCGCTGCGCCATGCCGACCGCGAATATATCGCCGAGACGAGCGGCTATCCGCGCTTCTGCGAGGGGGCTCGCTACTGGCTGCAGTGGGCCGGCTTCCCCGAGGGGGTCTACACGCCCAAACACGACCGTGACGACTACAAGGACGACTACATGTCGCGGGCCCATTGGGTCAATGCCGTGATGGGAGGTTCGGAGCGCCTGCCCGACTCGACGGGGTTGCACATTCCGCTGGATCTGGCCCTCGCGTTCCATTCGGATGCCGGGGTGCGCGACGGCGACGGCATTGTCGGCACGCTGGGCATCTTCTATACGCGCGAACAGGGGGGCAAATTCACGGGCGGTGCCGACCGCTACCGTTCGCGCGATCTGACGGACCTTGTCCAGACCCAGGTGGTCGAGGATATCCGCCACCTCTATGAGCCCGACTGGCAGCGGCGCGGACTCTGGAACCGGGCCTACTACGAAGCCCGTGTCCCGAGTGTCCCGACGATGCTGCTCGAACTGCTTTCGCACCAGAATTTTGCCGACATGCGTCTGGGGCAGGATCCGCGGTTCCGGTTTGCGGTCAGCCGCGCCGTCTATAAGGGTATCCTGCGCTATGTCAGCTCGCAATACGGATTATCGGAAGTAACGGTTCAGCCGCTTCCGGTCTGCTCGTTTGCCGCCGAATTCACGGCTGACGACCGCGTGCGCCTTTCGTGGCAGCCGACCGTCGATCCGCTCGAGGCGTCGGCCGTGCCGACCGGCTATGTGGTCTACATGCGGCTCGACGACGGCGGTTTCGATAACGGCCGTCTGGTGGACCGTCCCGAACTGATCGTCGACCTGGAGCCCGGCCGCCGCTACGCCTTCCGCGTGACGGCCGTCAATGCCGGCGGCGAGAGTTTCCCGAGCGAGACGCTGGCCGCATGCCGGGTGGCCGATGAGCGGGGACGCGTACTGATCGTCAACGGCTTTGACCGCGTGAGCGGCCCCGTTGCGATGCGCAGCGATTCGTTGGCCGGTTTCCGCATGGATCTCGACGGCGGGGTGCCCGACCGCATGGATATCTCGTTCGTCGGGCCGCAGCGGGTCTTCGACCTCGCGATGGCGCGCAGCAATGTCGACAGCCTGGCGCTCGGGGCCTGCGACCGCGATTACGAGACCGACGTCATCGGCGGCAATACGTTCGACTATCCGTCGCTGCACGGCCGTTCCATGGCGGCCGCCGGTTACTCCTACTGTTCGACTTCGGCCCGGGCCGTCGAAGAGGGGCGTGTGGCGCTGCGGGGATACGATGCCGTCGATCTGATCCTCGGCAAGCAGCGCACCACGACGATCGGACGGGGCATCGCCGATGCCGCCTTCGAGGTCTTTCCCGAGGCTTTGCAGAGTCGTCTGAGACGTTATCTGGCCGACGGAGGGGCGTTGTTCGCTTCGGGTGCCTATGTGCTGTCGGATCTGGCCGGGCAGGCCGCCTCGGAGCGTGAGCGGAGCTTCGCCGGGGAGGTGCTGCGCTGCCGGCTGGGGGCGTGTCGCGCGACGGGTTCGGGCCGCGTGCGCGTCGTGACGGCCCATCCGGGCTTCTCGCGCGGCGAGTACCGCTTCAATACGGAGTATCGTCCGGATTGCTACGTCGTCGAGCGGTCGGATGCGCTGGAGCCGGTCGGCCGCGAGGCCTTTGCCGTGATGCGCTATGTCGACGGTAACGGCACGGCCGCCGTGGCGAGTGAATCCGCCGGGCGGACCTTCGTCGCGGGCTTCCCGTTCGAGACGATCGGCGGCGAGGTGGAGCGCGATCGGATGATGCGCGACGTGCTGGACTTCCTCGTGAAGCAAAGGTAGAGATAAAAAGGTTTTACATTCTAAAATTTATAACGTTATGTCATTGGAACAGCAGATTTCGAAAGGGATCATGGAGGCCATGAAGGCCAAGGACACGGTGCGTCTGAGTGCGCTCCGCAATGCGAAGAAGTACATCATCGAGGCCAAGACGGCCGGTCCGGAGGTGGCCGAACTGCCCGATGCCGACGTGCTGAAAATCATCTCGAAGCTGGCCAAGCAGGGCACCGATTCGGCACAGATCTTCACCGAGCAGAACCGCCCCGATCTGGCGTCGGAGGAGCTGGCGCAGGTGGCCGTCTATCAGGAGTTCCTGCCCAAGCAGCTCACGCCCGAAGAGCTGACGGCCGAGCTTCGCACGATCATTGCCGAGGTGGGTGCCACGTCGATGAAGGAGATGGGTAAGGTGATGGGCGTCGCCTCGAAACGTCTGGCCGGACGTGCCGACGGCAAGGAGATTTCGGCCCGGGTCAAGGAGTTGCTCGCTTAGGTAATGCACGTTTCCGAATCGTTGCACCGCAACCTGAAGACCATTGCCATGCCTTCGGTCATGGTGGTGGGGGCGTTGTTGTGCCGGCCGCTCGCCGGACTTGAGGCCGCAAGTCATCAGATGATCACCCCGACGCTGATCTTCCTGATGCTCTTCGTCACCTTCTGCCGCGTCAGCCCCAAACAGATGAAACCTTCGATGCTGCACCTCTGGCTGCTGCTCTTCCAGGTGGTCATGTGTGTGGCGGTCTATCTGGTGCTGCGCCCGTTGAACGAGGTGGTGGCTCAGGGTGCCATGGTCTGTGTACTGGCTCCCGTGGCGATGGCCGCCGTGGTCATCGCCGGCATGCTCGGTGCCAACGTCGCCACGATGGCCACCTACAGCCTGATCTGCAACATGGCCATTGCGCTGGTGGCCCCCGTGATCCTCACCTTCACGGGCAACGGCGTCTGCACCTTCTCGCAGATTCTGGCCCGCATCGCTCCGCTGTTGATCGGACCGTTTGCCGCGGCGCAGTTCTTCCGTTTTGTCTTCCCGAAGGCGGCCCGATGGATCGGCGATCACAGTCTGATCTCGTTCTACATGTGGCTGTTGTCGCTGCTGGTGATTATCGGCCGTACGACCTGTTTCATCATCGACCTCCACGATGCCTCGATGTCGACGGAGTTGTGGCTGGCCTTTGCCGCTCTGGTGATCTGTCTGGTGCAGTTCAAGGTGGGGCGCATGCTTGGTCGTCGGTATGGCGATCCGCCGGCCGGCGGTCAGTCGCTCGGGCAGAAAAATACGGTGTTGGCCGTGTGGATGGCGCAGGCCTTTCTGAATCCCATCTCGTCGATTGCCCCGACGGCCTATATCGTCTGGCAGAATTTCGTGAACAGTTATCAGATATACAGGAAGGATCGGGAAAAATTCCGGTAGTCTGATTTGTAATGTGATGGAATGCAGCCATTTGCAACGGTTACTGCTTTTTTTTCTACACCTCGGGACGGCTGGCTGATCCGCTTTTCCCGGTCGTTCTCAGGCCGATTTTGTTACTATTTTGTTACTCGGAAGCTCTCCCGGAAGAGTCTTTGTCTCGAAAAAAGGGGTGCGGCAATTGCATGCCGCACCCCTTTTGTTCAGTCCCTTGCTGGGTGCTACTCCCAGAAGCGGAAGAAGTGGTGGACCGGGCCGTGTCCGTGGCCGATCTCGTAGGCTGCCCCGGCTTCGATGGCCCCGGCAATGTACTCCTTGGCGCGCGTGGCCGCCTCGTCGAGCGAGCAGCCCCGGGCCAGGAAGGCCGCCAGTGCCGACGAGAGGGTGCAGCCCGTGCCGTGGGTGTTGCGCGTTGCCAGACGGCGCGAGCGCAGCGGCAGGATGCGCTCCTCTTCGGCGTTGTAGAAGATATCGACGAGCTCCTCGTCGTGCAGGTGGCCCGCCTTCAGAAAGACCGAGACACCGCCCGCGTTGCGCGAGAGTTCGCGTGCCGCTTCGGGCAGCGACTCCTGTCGGTCGATCTTCCGTCCGAGCAGCAGTTCGGCCTCGGGGATGTTCGGCGTGATGATCCGTACGGTGGGGATCAGCTCGTCGCGCAGTGTCGAGACGGCCTCCTGCTGCAGCAGCGGATCGCCCGACGTGGCCACCATCACCGGGTCGAGTACCACGTTGCGCAGCCCGTAGGGGCGGAGCGTGTCGCGCACGGCGCGGATCAGCTCCGAGGAGTGCAGCATGCCGATCTTCACGGCGTCGGTGCCGATATCGTCCAGCACCGAGCGGATCTGTCCCGTGACGAACTCCACCGGGATGGGATGGACGCCCGTGACGCCCACCGTATTCTCGTCGACAACGGCCACGATGGCCGACGTTCCGAAGCATCCGCACGCCGAGAAGGTCTTCAGGTCGGCCTGGATGCCGGCGCCGCCACTGGGGTCGCTCCCCGCAATGGTCAGCGCGCGTTTGTAGTGTTTTGGGGTTTCGTTGTTCATATTTTCCACGTTTCAAGATTCCAGGCGCTCTCCCAGAACAGCCACTCCATGCGCGTACAGCGCACGAAGAGTTCGCTCATCCGCCGGCGGGTCTCTTCGCCTGCCGCGGCGGCCAGTTCGTTGCAGATCGCCGTGGCTTGCTCCGCCGAGGCGGCAAAGGCCGGATCGGCATAGGTCTCGATCCACGCCCGGTAGGGATTTTCTGCAAGAGGTCTGTGCGCTTTCGGCCCGGTCGGGGTGTCGGCGTGCGTCGCGGAACCTGCGGCCAGCCCGTCGGCTGCCCGTCGGCCGTTGCTCTCCGCCCGGGCATGGATCCACTCGCCGACCCGCTGGTAGACCACAAAGCAGGGCAGCACGGCCGCCGCCTCGACCTCCACCGGAGCCAGCGCCTGGGCGTCGAGCACCGAGGTGTAGAGCAGGCACGTCGGGCTGATCTCTTCGGGGGCCGGGTGGCTCCCCGCGAGGAACTGCGCGTGGAGGGCCCGTTCGACCTCGATACCGTCGAGCGCGAAGTGCAGGAAGCGTTCGGCCTGCTCCTTGCGGGGCAGACGCGCGGCCACGTGGGCCAGCCGCCTTGCATAACCGTCCAGATAGAGGGCGTCCTGCAGGATGTAGAAGCGGAAACGCTCCTCCGGAAGGCTTCCGTCGGCCAGCGCCCCGACGAACGGGTGCGCGAGAATCTTTTCGTAGACGGGGAGGGCCGCCTCCCACGCCTCATCGCTCCAGCGTCTCATGGCCGGTCAGCGTTTGCGGGCCACAACGGCCACGTAATCCCCCTTGCCGTATCCCGGCGTGGGCTGCTCCTCCTCGTCGTTCGAGCAGACGGGGTGCGAGGTCAGCGTCTGCGAGAACTCCAGATCGGTGAAGCCCGCCTCGCGCAGCAGCTCCACCTTCTCGGCCGTCGTGCGCCAGGCAGCCACATCGACGAACTCGATCGGGTAGGGGTTGGGCGGGTAGCACCCCGCAAGCAGCGGGTGATCCCACGTCCCGACGGCCTTGGCCAGGTTGTAGAGCAGGCCGTAGGAGCTCTCCTTCGGCACGTCGATCAGAATGATCCGGCCCCCGGCGGGCAGCGCCTCGTAGGCCTTGCGCACCACGCTCCGCAGGTCGCCGATGTAGCTCGGCGTGCCGTTGAAGAGCAGCGTGTCGTAGGTCCCGTGGCCGAAATCGGCCTCCTCGGCCGTCGCCTCCACCACGTGCATGCCCCGCTTGCGGGCGATTTCGGCCATTCCCTTCGAGGGTTCGATGCCGTCGGTGACGGTGATGCCGTACTCCTCGCGGAGAATCTTCTCGAACAGACCGCTGCCGCAGCCCACCGAGAGCACCCGCCCGGCATCCTTGAGTGTCGAGGCTACCAGATTGACCTCGGAATAGAGTACGTTGCGGTTGTCGAGAAACCAGGCATCATAGGCCGATGCGTACTGGTCGAATCCTTTTCCCATTTCTGTTGTCTTTTGCTTAAAAGGTTATGATTTCGGTTTGCAGGGTTTTCAAATCAAGGGTGAAGAGACGTCCGTCGAGTGGTTCGCCGAAGCCGACGATCCACTTGATGGCCTCCGACGCCTCGAGCGTACCGATGACTCCCGGGACGGTGCCCAGCACGCCGCTTGTGGTCCGCGGCCGGGCGCACAGCGCCTCGCGGTCGGGGTAGAGCTCCGCATAGCGGCGCCCCGAGCGTCCGTTGAAAAGGGCCACCTGCCCTTGGAACTCGCCGATCGAGCCGTGGACCCACGGCTTGCCGCAGGCCGCACACGCATCGTCGATCAGGTAGCGCGTCGGAAAGTTGTCGCAGCAGTCCACGACCAGGTCGTAGCCCTCGATCACCTCCCGGGCATTTTCGGCCGTGAGCCCCTCGTCGTAACACGTGAAGCGCGTCTGCGAGCAGAGGGCCGACAGCCGTTCGCGGGCCGCCTCCGTCTTCGGGCGTCCGATCTGCGACTCGGTGTAAAGCGTCTGCCGCTGGAGGTTGCTCTCCGAGACGCGGTCCGGGTCGGCCAGCCCGAGGCGGCCCACTCCGGCACCGGTGAGGTAGAGCGCCGCCGGCGAGCCCAGTCCGCCGACCCCGACCACGAGCACCGACGCCTCGGCAAGACGCCGCTGACCCTCGGGGCCGATCTCCCGGAGCATCGTCTGCCGGGCGTAACGTTCCGTCGAGTCCATCATCAGTCGAAGACCTTGTCCCAGTCCTTCCAGACCACCTCGTAGCCTTCACGCCGGATGTCGGCCTCGACCTGCGACGGCGTACGCTCGTCGCTGACGGTGAACTGCTCGAGCGACGTCGGGTAGACGCGGTAGCCTCCCGGATCGGTCTTCGAGCCGGCGCTCATCGACGTGACGCCCAGCGTGGCCATATGGTTGCGGAACTCGGCGCGTTCGCGCGTCGAGTAGGAGATGTCGACGTCGTGGTCGAAGATCCGGAAGGCGAAGGTCACCTGGGCCAGTTCGCGGTCGCTCATCACGACGTTGGGCTGGAAGTGCCCCTCGGACGGCCGCATGCGCGGGAAGTTGACGCTGTAACGCGTCTTCCAGTAGTGACGGCGCAGGTACTGCAGGTGCAGCGCCATCATCGTCACGTCGGTGCGCCACTCCTCGAGTCCGATCAGCACGCCCATGCCGATCTTGTGGACCCCGGCCTGACCCATGCGGTCGAAGCCGTTGACACGCCACTCGAATTTTGACTTCATGCCCGCCGGGTGGTAGATATTGTAGTTCTTGCGGTTGTAGGTCTCCTGGAAGCAGACCACGCCGTTCAGACCCGAATGGGTCAGCCGCTCGTAATCCTCGGCTGAAAGCGGCATCACCTCGATCGTCAGGTTGTTAAAGTACGGGCGGCAAATGTGCAGCGCCTGCTCGATGTAGTCGACGCCTGCCGCCCGCGGATTCTCACCCGTGACGATGAGCAGGTTCTCGAACGGACCCAGTTCGCGGATCGCCCGACACTCCTCCTCGATCTGCTCCGGCGTGAGGATCACGCGCGGAATGGCGTTGTGGCGGTTGAATCCGCAGTAGATGCACGAGTTGGTGCACGAGTTGGTGATGTACATCGGAACGTACATCGAGATCGTCTTGCCGAAACGCTCCTGCGTATAGCGGCGGCTCAGTCGGGCCATCGGCTCCAGATAGGCCTCGGCAGCCGGCGAGACCATCGCCATGAAGTCGTCGAGCGTCGGGTACTCCTTCGCAAGGGCCCGCTCGACATCGGCGGCCGTCTTCGAGAGGATCCGTGCCGTGGTCTCCTCCCAGTCGTATTTGGCTAATTCCTCGGAAAACATCGTACGCACGGTTTTAGTCGAGGAACGAGGTCAGCGGGCTGCTTGCTTCGGCATGGCGCGACTGGGCGCCCAGTCCCGATTCATAGGCTTCGCGGCCCGCCTCGACGGCGCGTGCGAAGGCCCGGGCCATCCGTTCGGGATCGCCCGCTACGGCGATGGCCGTGTTGACCAGCACGGCGTCGGCCCCCAGCTCCATGGCTGCGGCGGCGTGCGACGGCGCGCCCAGGCCGGCATCGACCACCACGGGAACGTTGCTCTGTTCGATGATGATCTCGAGCAGTTCACGCGTCACGAGACCCTTGTTCGTGCCGATCGGTGCCGCAAGCGGCATGACGGTGGCGGCACCGGCCTCCTCGAGGCGCTTGCACAGCACGGGGTCGGCCTGGATGTAGGGCAGCACGACGAAGCCCATCTTGGCCAGCTCCTCCGTGGCGCGGAGCGTTTCGATCGGGTCGGGCAGCAGGTATTTCGGATCGGGGTGGATCTCCAGCTTGATGAAGTTCGTCCCGAAGGCCTCGCGGGCCAGCTGGGCCGCCAGAACGGCCTCCTCGGCGTTGCGCACGCCCGAGGTGTTCGGGAGCAGCTGCACGCCCGGACGGCGGATATGGGCCAGCAGGTCGTCCTGCGGATTGGACATGTCGACCCGTTTCATGGCCACGGTGATCATCTCGGTCTCCGAGGCGGTGATGGCACGCGACATCAACTCGTTGGAGCTGAACTTGCCCGTGCCGACGAACAGACGCGAACGGAACGTCCGTCCGCCGATTACCAATTCGTTCATGATTTGTGTTGTTTTAGAATATCGACGATTTTGCGAGTCTCCTCCGTGGGGTCGGCGGCGCCGAGCAGCGCTCCCGAAAGGGCGATGCCCGTGGCTCCCGTGGCGAGGATCTGCGCAATGTCGGCGGCCGTGATGCCGCCGATGGCCACCACCGGCAGCGTGATGCCCGCCGCGCGGCAGCGTGTGAAGATCTCCCGGTAACCCTCCAGCCCGAGGATGGGGCTCAGATTGCGTTTGGTTTGGGTGAAGCGGAACGGCCCCAGCCCGATGTAGTCGGCACAGGCCGCTGCGGCCCGTTCGATATCCTCGAACGTATTGGCCGTCGCGCCGATGATCGTTCCGGCGGCGAGCAGCGTGCGGGCCTCGCGCGGCGGCATGTCGTTCTTGCCCAGATGGACGCCGTCGGCACCGAGTTCCGTGACCAGGTGCACGCGGTCGTCCAGGAGGAACGTCGCGCCGTACTGGCGGCACAGGCGTCCCACCTCGCGTCCCACGCGCAGGAACTCCTCGTCCGGGGCATCCTTCATGCGGAGCTGCACCCAGCGGCAGCCCCCCTCGAGGACGGCCCGTGTGCCCGAGATTTCGTCGTATCGGTCGTTCCGATGTGTGATGAATTGCAACATGGTTTTTCTATGCGTTTCTGTACTGTTCGATCCGTCGGAGCGTCTGCCGCAGCCCCTCGCGGGAGGTGTCGCGCCAGATGCACCCCAGCAGCGCTGCACCTCCGAATCCCACGTCGCGCAGCAGCGGCAGCCGTTCGGGTTCGACGCCGCCCAGTGCCAGCGTCCGCGCATCGATCACCCCCTGCCGCGAGGCCCGGCGCAGCACCTCTTCGTCGAAGGCCGACCGGTAACCGCTCTTGGAGATGCTGTCGAAAATCGGGCTCAGAAAGCGGTAGTCGGTCGTTGCGGCGCAGGCCGTGAGCTCCCCGAGCGTGTGGCACGAACGGCTCCGCAATCCCGCGAAACCCTTCGGCGCCTCCGGATTGCGGCCGTTGAGATGGACGCCTCCCAGCCCGTATTCGGCGGCCAGCGGCAGGTGGTCGTGCAGACTCAGACGCGGGTACAACGCCTCGGGCAGCGACTCGATGAGCCGCCGCATGGCGCCCTCCTCCGACGCGGGTTTGCGCAGGTGGAGGCGGTCGACCCCTGCGTCGAGCAGGCGGCCGATCGTCTCCGCCTCGCCCCGGACGAAGTCGGGCGCCGTGATGACGACGATCCGCATCATCCTCCGCAGACGGCTCGGATGACGGTGATCTTCATCCCCTCCTCGAGGGGTTTCGAGGCCCATTCGCTGCGCGGCACCACGCGGTTGTTCACCGCAACGGCAACCCCTTCGGCGGGGATTCCCTCGTGCGCGAGCAGTTCGGCCAGACTCATCGGAGTCTCGACTCCGACCGGCTTGTGATTGATGGTTACTTCCATGATGGATCCCGTAATTTGCAGAAGACGTGCCCGTGAGAAATTACGGTCTATGAACAAGTCCTTTCGTCGGTGTTGCCCGCATCAAGTTCATAGGGTGTGATCTCAGCCTTTGCGTGGAACCTGCCCGCCGGCGGTGTGAATCCCGTGCGGCGTCCGTTTTTCCCGAAGGCACCCCTCTTGTGTCGGACAAATATAGCGAAAAAATCGGTTCCGACGTCTCTGAACGGAAAAAAAACATCTTCAAGGGCGTCGGCCAATCCGTAATTGGGGTTGTAAAATCGGTAATTCATCTACAGCTTTTCCCGAATCTTCTTCCGATCTTTGTATCGGTGAATCGGGCCGGTCTCCGGATCCGTCCGACGGCTGAACGATAACCCGTAAAAACGGCGACCATGAAACGGATATTTGTCTTTGTCTTATTTTTAATACTGGTAACCATGAACAGCGTGCAAGCCCGGAAGAATGACCGGACCTTTGCGCCGAGCGATCGGGTCACCGTCGAGCGTGTCCATTTTCGGACCCGTTTCGGCACGACCTTGGCCGGCGATCTCTACAAACCGAAAAATGCCGTGGGCAAACTGCCTGCCCTGGCTGTCTGCGGCCCCTTCGGCGCCGTCAAGGAGCAGGCCTCGGGGCTCTATGCCCAGACGATGGCCGAACGCGGCTTCGTAGCCGTGGCCTTCGACCCCTCGTTTACCGGTGAAAGTACGGGCGAACCCCGCTACATGGCTTCGCCCGATATCAATACCGAGGATTTCTCGGCGGCCGTTGACTTCCTTGTGCTGCGCGACGACGTCGATCCCGAGCGCATCGGCATCATCGGCATCTGCGGCTGGGGCGGTCTGGCCCTCAATGCCGCCGCCATCGACACCCGCATCAAGGCCACGGTCAGCTCGACGATGTACGACATGAGCCGCGTGACGGCCAACGGCTACTTCGATTCAATGGATGCCGACGGCCGCTACGAACTCCGCCGTCAGCTCAATGCCCAGCGGACCGAAGATGCCCGCACGGGCACTCATGCCCTGGCCGGCGGGGTGGTTGATCCGCTGCCTGCCGATGCCCCGCAGTTCGTCCGGGACTACTACGACTACTACAAGACGCCGCGCGGATACCATCCCCGCTCGCTGAACTCCAACGGCGGCTGGGCCCGTACGTCGGCCCTCTCGTTCCTCAATACGAAGCTGCTCTCCTACAGCGACGAGATCCGCTCGGCGGTGCTGATGATCCACGGCGAAAAGGCCCACTCGCGTTACTTCAGCGAGGATGCCTTCAAACGCCTCAAGGGCGACAACAAGCAGTTGGTGATCATCCCCGGCGCCAGCCACGTCGATCTCTACGACCGGATGGACATTATCCCCTTTGACCGCATCGAGCGTTTCTTCCGCGATAATCTCCGATAACAATGACACTCGAAGCCTTTCTTGCACATGTGGCCGCACGCCGGTCGCTCGATACGCCCGAGATCGCGGCCTTGATGAACGAGATGAACGACCGTGCGCGCCGCATCACCTGTGCGATCAATGGTGCCTACCACACGCAGGAGGAGCTGCGCGAGTGGATGGGCCGGCTGTTCGGTCGGCCGGTCGATCCCACGTTCCGCCTCTTCCCTCCCTTCTACACCGATTTCGGCCGCAATATCCACCTGGGCCGCAACGTCTTCATCAATGCCGGCTGCCACTTTCAGGACCATGGCGGTGTCTGGCTGGGTGACGGTGTGCTGGTGGGCCACAACGTCGTCTTCGCGACGCTGAACCATCGTCTCGATCCGGCGCATCGGGCCGAAATGATCCCGGCACCGATCATCGTGGGACGCAACGTCTGGATCGGCTCGAACGCCACGATCCTCCAGGGGGTAACGATCGGCGACGGAGCCGTCGTGGCGGCCGGAGCCGTCGTGACGCGGGACGTCGAGCCGAATACCATCGTCGGCGGAGCCCCGGCCCGCCGGATCCGCCGCATCGAGGTCGGCGAGGCTGTCGAATCCGATAAACGGTAACCGGACCTGCGGGCGGAGCGCGTTGGAGACTGTCCGCCGGCCGAAGGTCGCAACAATACGCAGAACACAATGAAAAAACGCATGTTTTTGATGGCGCTTTTCGGCTGGATCTTTGCCGGAGTTGCGGCCTGCAGCCCGGAGGATGCCGGGACCGTCTCACCCGCAGGCGGGCAGGGGACGGTCCAGACGCCCGGTTCGGGGTCGGACGACGAGACGCAGACTCCCGCAGACCCCGACGACCCGAATGATTCGGACACCCCCGGAGAGAATGAAAATGACGATCAGAACCCGCAGAATATGAAAATCAACGTAACGGTGGGCGGCCGCACCTATACGGCAACCCTCGAAGACAATGCCGCCGCACGGGCCTTTTTCGGGCTGCTGCCGCTGGAGTTGGACATGACCGAACTGAACGGCAACGAGAAATACGCCGATCTGCCGCAGAGCCTGCAGACGGCGACCTTTCGTCCCGGAACCATTCGTGCGGGCGATCTGCTGCTGTGGGGCAGTTCGACGGTGGTGCTCTTCTACGAGACCTTCTCCTCGTCGTACAGTTACACCCGGCTGGGGCGTCTGGACGATCCCTCGGGACTGGCCGCAGCCGTTGGCGGCGGCAGCGCCCGCGTGACCTTCGCCCGGTAGGAAAGGATCAGACCATATCGTCGCCCGCCTTGGTGAACTTCACGCGGATGGTCTTGTGGAAGGGAATGAAGCGCGAAATGACCGCGATGACCAGCGAGACGACAAACAACCAGCCGAGAATCTCCTTCAGCGCCAGCAGCAGACTCTGCTGCTGAAGGGTCGTGTGCAACGAACCGGTGGCCAGCTGTACCGCTTCGTTGTAGCTGTGGCCCTGGGCCAGCGACGCGTTCAGCGACGAGGTGTAGCGTTCGGCGGCCAGCGGATCGGTCATCGTGATGTCGGCGGCCAGCGAACTGAAATAACGCTGTTGCAGCCGGTAGAGCGTGTTGCTGTAGAACGACGTGGCCAGGATCGGCGCCAGCACCGATCGGCTGGCAATCAGGAAGAAGGCGTTGTGGATCAGGTAGCGTTCGTCCAGCTCCTCGACGGCAAACAGCGCAAAGGCGATGATCAGCACCAGCATGCCCGTGCCGCGGATGAAGATCGGGATGAAGAGGCTCTCGTAGGTGCTGTCGGGCGAGATCCCGAAGTAAAGCATCCCGAAGAAGAGCGCAAAGCAGGCCATGCCCCCGGCGATGAGGAAGCGGAAGCGCCACTGCTGCCAGCGGAACCACCAGAAACAGATGAACGCCCCGAGGATGTAGCCCGGCAGCAGGTAGATGTAGAGCGTGTAGGTGCGAGTGGCGTCGACCTGCAGGATGGTGGTCATGTAGTTGGTCAGCAACGTGGTCGAGGTGCTGAAGAACATCACCAGCATCATGTAGAGGTAGCCCACGATGGCCTTGGGCTGGTAGAGCGGCGCCAGATTGACGTAGGGCTTGCGGGCGTGCCACTGCGTCCAGAGGAAGTAGGCGATCAGCATCGGCGCAACCACGATGTAGAGGCAGATGCGCGGCGAAGAGAGCCAGTCGAGCAGTTTGCCGTAGTTGAGGGCGTACATCAACATCAGTATTCCGGCGGAGATGACCAGCATTTCGCGAAGGTGCAGTTCGCGCAGCGGCAGCGGACGGTTGGGCCGGTCGTGGCGGTAGCAGACGGCCACGATGAGCAGCGCCACGAGCAGCAACAGCATCATGAAGTAATACATGTACTTCCAGTCGTAGCGGTAGGCCAGTTCGGCCGTGATGATCATCGACAACTGGCCGAAGCCGAAGACCACCGGATAGAAGTAGGCGTAGAACTCGCTGCGGACATCCTTCGGACTGAAGATCTTCTTGATGCGGCGGATGCACCACATCATCAGGAAACCCTTCAGGAAGCCGATGAAGAAGCTGCAGACAATCAGCGTGTCGGCGCTCTGCGAGCGGGCGCAGATCCAGCTCAGCACGAACTGCAGCGCCAGGTCGACCAACAGTAGCGCCTTTGACGAGAAGGCGGCGTGAACCTTCGGAACCAGCGGATAGGCGATGCACATGCCGGCCGACGTGGCATAGAAACCCATCGTGATGTCCTCGGTATTGGTCCCCAGCGTGTTCGAGACCTCGAGCATGCTGCCCGTATAGGAGCCGTTGAGCATCGTCACGGGCAGCAGCACCGTGAAGAGGCTGACCACCCCCAGCCAGTCGGGAACCCACCGTCGGACGGGCAGTTCGAGTTCGGCGGTCGTCATCATCGGCGCACGGCTTCGGTTTCGACCATCATGCCGGCACGCAGCTGGCCCATCTCCTCCTGCGAAATGTCAACCAGGTCGATGCGCACCGGGATGCGCTGCTGCACCTTGACGAAGTTGCCGGCCGAGTTGTCGGTCGGCACGAGCGAGTATTTCGATCCCGTGGCCTCGGAGATCGCCGTGACGCGGCCCCGGAACGTGCGGCCCGGAAAGGCATCGACCTTGACGATCACCTCCTGTCCGATGAAGATATGGGCGATCTGCGTCTCCTTGTAGTTGGCCGTGATGTACTTGTCCTGGTTGCGCACCATGTAGGAGATTGTCTGCCCGGCCTGCACGAACTGGCCCGGTTCGAGCGTACGGCGTCCGATGTAGCCGTCGTAGGGGGCCGTGAGGGCCGTGTAGCTCAGATTGAGCCGCGCCATGTCGAGGTCGGCCTCGCAGCGCAGAATGTTGGCCTCGGCGCTGACCGTGCGCTTGCTCGCCTCGGAGTACTGCGAGACGGCCGCCTCCTTCTGCGCCACGAGCGCCTGGTAGCGGGCCTGCGCCGCGTCGTACGACGCCTTGGCCTGTTCGTACTGCTGGCCCGGGACCGATTCATCGCGCATCAGCCGTTCGAAACGCTGGAAGTCCTGCTCCGTCTGCCAGAGTTTGGCCTTCGCCTCGGCGATGTTCGCATCCTGCACCGCGACGTTCGTCCGCGACGTCTCGATCCCCGAATGGATCACCTGCTGCGTGCCGTGGGCGTCGAGCAGCGCCGCCTCGGCCTCCTTGACCCGGATGCGGTATTCGCGGTCGTCGAGCACCAGCAGCGTGTCGCCCTTGTGGACGAACTGGTGCTCGGTGAAGCGCACCTCGCGAATGTAGCCCGCCACGCGGATGTTGATCGGCGCCACGTACTGGTCGATCGAGGCGTCGTTCGTCACCACGTAGTTCTTGTGGCGCCGGAAATAGTCGGCCGTTACCCACAGTCCCGATCCTGCCAGCAGGATGCAGACGACGTTCAACACGATGTTGCGGTGGCGTTGCTTGCGAAGCTCGTCGCGTTTCTTACTCCAGTCTCCCATGCTTTCCTAACCTTTTTTCCTTTCGTTTGTTCTTCGTTTCGTCATCCGTCCGCCGCACTCGTTCCGTGCGGGGCCCCCCTCCCTTGGGCCGGGCCTGCGGAGTCGGTGTCTCCGGGCCGCTTCGGCCGCCTCCCGGAGGGATTCGTGTGCGGGCATTCGGGGCTTCGTCCCTCCGGCGAAGGCCCCTCCATCGGTCAATTACAGCCGCCCGATGGCCCGCTGCAGTTCGTAGTAGGTGTAGATCACCCGCGTGCGGGCCGCCGTGAGCTGCAACTCCACGTCCAGCCGCACGCTGTTCGCATCGAGCAGGTCCGTCAGAATGGCCAGCTGGTTCATGTAGCGGTTCTGCATGATGCGGTAGTTCTCCTGGGCCTGACGCGCCGAGAGCTGCAGCGCCTCGACCTGCTGCACGGCCTCGCGGTGACGCAGGAAGGCCGTGCGGACCTTCACGCGGATGCGCTGCATCTGCTGCTCCTCGGCGTTGCGGCGTACATCGACCGCCACGCGGCTCTCGCGCACCTTGTGGCGGCCCTTGTAGAGTGCCGAGAGCGGTACGGAAACCGACAGACCGACGTTCCACGTGTTGTTGTAGAGATCCTCCATCGTGCGGGCAATGGGCCGTGCCAGCGTGTTCGAGGCGTAGAGCGAGAGGTCGGGACGCAGCGCCGAGCGGGCCAGATCGACATCCGTACGGGCCATCTCGGTCTGCATGCGCAGCTGCTTCATCGTCGGATCCTCGGCGCAGGCCTCCTCGACGTAGTGGTCGTAGTCGTCCATCGTGATGGCGCGGTAGAGCAGCGTCGTGTCGGGAACGATCAGCCGGCTCTCGTCGATCCCCAGCAGGATGTCCAGCTGCTGCGACACGAGGGCGATGTCGTTGTCGGTCTGCTGCAGTGACAGGCGGTCGTTGGTCAGCTGCATCTCGCTGCGCAGCACGTCGTTGTTCGTGATGAGCCCCTCCTCCTTCATGCGGCGGATGTCGTGCAGGCGTCGTTCCGACTCCTCGATGTTGCGCGACAGCACCTCCTGCTCGCGGTAGAGGCTGAAGAGCTGCATGTACTGGCCGAGCAGATTCAGCTTCAGGTCGGCGGCGTCGGTTTGGCTCTTCAGGGCGGCCAGCGTGCGCTCCATGCCGGCACGGCGGATCGAGTGGCGCAGTTTGCCGCCCCGGTAGAGCGGTTGCGAAAAGTCGACGGCGTAGTTCTGCGACCAGTCGGGCGAATCGGGGCGGTAGGGCTCCCGCAGCCCCTGGCGGAAGATCACCGGCTGTCCGGCAAAGCCGCCGCGCAACCCGACCGAAAGGTCGGGCAACCGGTTGGCCCGGGCCTCCTCTTCGCGGATCCGTGCGGCATCCTCCTCCAGTGCGTCGGCCTGCAGGGTGAGGCTCTGCTGAACGCCCAGTTCGAAGAGCCGGGCCACCGGCAGAAAGAGCGTGTCGCTCTGCGCGGCGGCCGGTTGCAGCCCGGCGGTCGCTCCCAGTGCAAGGAGAAGAAGGTTCCTATATGCTTTCCAGTTCATGCTGTATGCGGGTTAGATCCGACGTCATGACACGGAGACATTCCGGCCCGATGCTCTGTTCGAAGCGGGCGTAGAGGTCGTTCAGGATCGGCAGGATGCCGAGCCAGAAGCGTTCGCCTTCGGGCGAGAGGTAGACGCGTTTGTTGCGTCGGTCGGAGGGCTCCGCCCGGCGTTCGATATAGCCGCGTTTCTCGAGGGTGGTCATCAGGCTGCTCAGACTGGCCTTGCTCCGGGCCGTGCGTTCGGCCAGAATCTGCTGCGTCGAGCCCTCCTCGCGCCACAGGCAGCTCATCACCTGCAGCATCTCGAACGTTACGCTGATGCCGTGGCGTTTCAGCGTGCGTTGAAGGCACTGGCGGAAGGCGATCCGCATCCGCACGATCTGTAGTTGAAACTCCCGAAAATCGTTGCCTCCGTTGGTCATGATCCTTGATTCCGGCCGCAAAGATAGTTCATTTTGTGCGACAGTCAAAATTTTGACTATCCCCATCTCCTTGTCCGGCTCTTGTCTTTGGCGCGCGTCGCACTTGCTGTCAGGGAGTTTCGGGCAGTGCGATTTTTTTTCGAACGGCCTCACTGCCGGGACCGCCGCAGCCGGAGTCTTCATCCGCGAAACCTTCCGGGCCGTTCAAGCAAAGAGCCGCCCCCGTAAAAAGAGAGCGGCTCTTGCCATTCCGGTTTTTCAGATCCTATTTGGCAAAGATCTCATCCATGCGTTGAGCGAGTTCCTCGCCGCGCAGGTCGAGGCCGATGATCGTGCCATCACGGTCGATGATGAACATGCGCGGAATGGCCTGTACGCTGTATGTCTTCGCCACGTCGCAGTCGAAGGCCTTCAGCGAGGAGACCTGAATCCAGGGCAGCTGCTCCTCCTCGATCGCCTTGAGCCAGTTTTCGCGTTTGTTGTCGAGCGAGATGCCCACAACCTCCAGTCCGTCGGCGTGGTGCTTTTCATAGATCTTCTTCACGTTGGGCAGCTCGCCGCGGCAGGGTGCGCACCACGAAGCCCAGAAGTCAAGCAGCACGACCTTGCCGCGCAGGTCCGAAAGGCGGAGTTCACCGCCGTCGACCGTCGGGAGCGTGAAATCCGGGGCCTTGGCGCCGATGTTGACCGCCTTCAGACGGGCGATCTTGTCGGCCAGATTGCGGCCCAGATGGCTCTGCTTGACGCTGTCGGTCAGCGTGTTGAACAGACTGTCGATCGTCTTGATCGGGTAGCGGGGCACCATGAAGTCACTGATCATGTAGGTGATCATCCGGCAGTTGCGGGCCGAGTCGATCAAAGCGAAGAGCGTCTTGTTGAAGTCGTCACGCGCTCTCTTGGAGCTGGCCTTTGCCTCCTCATCCTTGGCGGTTCCTTCACCCAGTTCGACGAACATGTTCATCAGTTCGATCGAGAACTGCAGGTCGATGAGGCGCTGTTCGGGACTGCCCTTGACCGTTACGTCGATACCCGAGGGGTTGAAGGGGTTGCCCTCCTCCTCCTGTTTGACCGTCAGTGTGACGGGCGTTCCGTCGAGGAAGATCTCCTTCGTCCGGCGCTCCTTGTAATCGGAGCCCTGCTTGCCGAAGAGCAGCGTGGCCTTTTGTGCATAGTCCAGCTCTCCCTGGAGATGGAAGAGCTTGTCGGCGGCGAGCAGAACCTTGAGGCGTGAATATCGGGGTGTGAGCCGCCTTACGGACAATCTCTTCGTTTTGTCGGAGGGTTGGATGCCTTGGGGGAGATGATCCGCGGTTTGCCGTTGAATAATCCGTGGCAGATGCTTCGGAGTAGGTGGCGTTCGGAGTTGCGAGGCCTGTTTTATGAAAAATCTCACAATACCGAAGTATTGTGAGATTGGTATGATTTCAGCTTGGTTAGAGGCGATGCCGTTGATGTTATCCCGGTCCCCGTTGATGTCATTCCGACCCCGTTGATGTCATTCCGACCCCGTGGATATCATTCCAGCCCCCCGTGGATATCATTCCGGCCCCCGTGGATGTCATTCCGGGCCTGTCGTTTTTCAAGGTTCCAGCCGGCCCTTCCCCGATTTGTATGGTTCCTGTTGAACGGATGGCTACTTTTCGTTGGAGCCCTTCTTGTCGGGAATCGGATAGGGCAGATTGGCCGCCTGGTCGCCCATCTGCTCCAGATAGGCGTCATACATGTCGAGGATCCACGCATCGTTCTCCCCGGCCTCCTTCTTGTGAACCTTGCCCTCGGGGCCCTTGAACCACTTCTTGCAGAAATCCTGCAGACCCGGATAGCGATCCTTCATCAGCACCGAGTTGACCAGCATGTAGGGATAGACAATCCCCTCAGGGTCGTTGTGGAAGCGGATGCCGTAGTTGGTCTGGAGCGAGCGGCCCATGTTGTTCCGTCCCGATGCGACCCAGATTTTCCACCAGTAGGTCGTGGCGTTTTTGCCCACTTTGTTGACGCAGAAGAGCATCTGCATGGTGTGGTAGCGGTTGGTTAAGTTGGGGCTGGCAAGCGGGTGCGACTCCCAGCGCACGCCGTCGGGATGGCTCGTCGTGGTCTCCACGTAGTCGATGCTTACGACATCGTCGGCCGTATATTTGATCGGCTCCTTGCTATCGGGCGTTTTTGTAACTTTGAACGAGTAGTTCTCCTTCTTGAAACGTGAATTCTCGGCGTACCAGCCGCGATGGACATAGCAGTCGACCTTTTCGCCCGACTTGAGGGTGACGATCACGTGGCTCGACTCGGCATCTTCGGGGGCCTTGGCTTCGGCTGGGGAGATCATACCGATGGTGGTTAATGCAGCAAGTGCACAGAGGAAAAAGTGTTTCATGACTATCTTAGGTTAGTGACTGAATTTTCAATGAGTTGCAGGTTGATACGCCTCAAGCGTCAGAATGATCTTGCTGCGGTCAGAGGTATTGGACTGGAGAATCTCCGTGGCCAGTTCGGGATCATCGGCCACATAGGCGGCTACCGATTCGCGGAAGCGGTCCTTGCCCCGGCGGCTGGCCGATCCGGCGTCATAGAACTCCTCTTCGCCCGTCTTGCGCAGGTAGTAGGCCGTGCGCGAACGGCTCAGATAGCGATACTTGATCAGCACCTCGATGCCGCCGTTCGAATCGACGCCGTATCCCTTCTGTGCGAAGATGCCGACGCAGATATGCGGCGTCTCGAAATAGACCCATAGCCAGCCGACTTTTCCTGCGGGGATAAACTTCTGTGGATGTTCAGGTGCCGTGGCGTGCCAGCAGACGATCGAGTCGATCTCCTCGTAGCGATAGACCTCCTTGCTCTTGTCCTTGTAGAAAGCACGTCGCAGCAGTTTGACGTCCTGCGCGTGTTTGGGGAGTTCGATGCGGTCTTTTTCGCCGCATTCGATTATACGCCCGTTCTTGAGATAGATGCGCCCCTGAACGGTCGAGGCAGCGTGTGCTCCGGAGACGGCCAGGACGCACAGCAGCATCAGCAGTGTGATACGAAAGATTCGTGAATGCATGTTGAAGAGATTTGGTGGGTTCAGAATATTATAGTATAATTCACTAATTTACAGGGACTTGATGTACGGTTTTCTTGTCCGGTCACAAATCAGTCACAAATCACTGCTGTTATTTGACAGGGGTTTGTCTGCATTAGACTCGATGTAAAATTATAGTATTTTTCTTAAATGTGCAATTTAATTTGTGACTTACGAATATGTTTATTCCAGCATGATTTTCCCAAATCTTAATTCTGTTTTCAAAATCTCATATACATAGGCCGAACTGTAAATATTTGTTAAAGAACATATTGTCCAAGTTTTAGCATGATTTTATCTTTGCCAATAGATCGGAAGAATAAAAAGCCGGTCGAGCAGGATTCATGGACAAGAAATACGACCGTCTATATTTCAGGGGCGGACGTTTTTTCCTAAACAGAGGTAATGTTTCCGATTTAAATCCTTGTTTTCTGATCGAAGAGTACTCCAGACCAGTTGGTAGCTATTGGTAGAGTGAGATGGGTGGATGACAAAAACGCCCTCAAAACTTGGTTTCGAAGGCGTTTGGCAATCAGAACAGGGGACAGTCACTCGGGGACGTAGATGATCTCGCCGTTTTCCAGCTCGTAGGCCACGCCGACCTTGCGGCCGCGCTTGCCGCTCTGCGACTCCTGATCCTCCGAAGGGGTGTAGCGGTTGATCCGCTCGCCCTCCTTGGTGATGATCTCCATGTTCTCCTTGCCCGGGTTCTTCACCACCGTGAAATCCTCCCGGCTGAACACCTCGGTCATGTTGTAACGGCTCACCAAAGCCACCATCAGCGCCACGGCGAAGACCATCGCCACGTCGAACAGGTTACTCACGACGCTCATCGGGTCGCTCTCCTCGTCGTGCTTCAGTAAATTGCGTCTCATCGCTTCCCGGTTTGGGCATTCAACAACTCCGCTACGAACTCCAGGTTGGACAGATCCTTCAGGTACCAGCGCTGCTTGACCTGCTGGGTGATGAAGCCGATGGCCGCGGCGAACAACCCCACGACGGTCGTGGCAAAGGCCACCTGCATGTTGTAGGCCATCGAGGCGATGTCACCCGTCGAGAGCCCCACCAACGCCGGGCCCATCGGGATGAGCGTTCCCATCAGCCCGAGCATGGGGCCCATCTTCGAGAGCGTCTTTGAGGTGGCGAGGTCGCGGTCGGCTTCGATCTCGAAATCGGCAAGCAGCCGTTGGCGAAGAGGGGCATTGTCGCGGGCCTCAAGCAGGCGGTTCAGGTAGACCACGAGCAGCGACGGATTCTTTTGGGGAAGACGCTCGGCAAGCGTGGCGACCGTCTGCGGAGTGAGCCCATCCAGTTCGCGTCCGATGAGTGAGGCCGTACGGCGGATGGCAAGATACTGTCCGAAGAAACTGCCGATCAGCAGCAGCGAGCGCCCGAAGAAAAAGATCAGCAGAACGATGTCCGGAACGAGCAGACCGGTCGAGATCCAATAGAGAATGTCGGAAATGTAATTCATGGTTTTATTTCTGTTTTTTATTCATACGTTTCTGTTTGATGCGGAAAACCGCCACGCCAAGCAGCAAGCCGGCAGCGACAAAGGCCATCACTCCACCCAGAGACGGCCAGTCGACAGAGGTGATACCGGCAACGGCCGTGCGGCCGTTGACCGTGGCGATAATTCCCAGAATGGCAATCAGTGCATTGGTGAGGAAAAGCAGTTCGAGGCGGATCTCCTTTTCGGGCAGAAGGTGCTTCAACGCCCAACGCCCCAGAGGAATCGCTGCTGCCACAATTGCGGCCAGCGACCAGGCCGTCAGCGGGAAAGAGGTGCCGGGCAGGGCAAAGATGGCGGCGACCAGCAGGCTGAACAGCACCGGGAAGACGAGCAGTCCCGGAAACCAGCGCAGCAGGCGGTAGATCCAAACGACGGAGGGTTTTACGCGTCCTGCCGTGTGGATGTGTGCCGCAACGACGCAGAAGGTCATCTGCAAGGCGACTTCCAGTGTAAGGAGGACCGCCATGTCGAGCATCAGCGCGGAGTCGGCGAGCCAGTCCGCGATCTGGTTTTTCGACTGCTCGATGGCCCATGGCCACGCCAGCCCGACGAACAGGGCACAGACTACGGTCGAAAGAGCCACAAAGAAGGGCTTGCGCCAGGTCTGCTTCACGAGGTAGTTGAAGCAGACCACGATCATCATGACCAGTACGACGGTTTCCATCAGGCCTCCATCTTTTTGCGCCGGCGGCGAACGACAAGGACCAGCACCGCAATAATGCCGATTACCAGCACGGCGACAACCGTGTTGCTGACCAGCGTAGTCGTGCGGTCAGAGGAGGTAGCAAGCTCCTCGCGTTTGAGCACCGTACCGCCCTTTGTGTCGAGCGAAGCCTCGTGCACCTCGCGGATCTGCCGCTGGTAGTTGCGGGCAGCTTCGGGCGTACTCTTCGAGGCGATGAAGCCGCGCAGTTTGGCGTTGTCGCAGACGAATTCCGAGCAAGAGGGGCCGTGTGTGCCGACCAGCTCGGTGTGGAGGGCGGCAAGTGACGCGAGCTGCTCGTCCGAGGCCTGCCACATCCCCTTGCGGGCCGTTTCGAGCATCACGGCCGAGATCTCCTCCAGTGCCGCGGGGTTCTGTCGCTCGAAATAGCCGCGGAGTCCCATGCCGAACTTGTCCTGCACGTAGACCCGGTAGATCTCGTCCCAGAGCTCGTTGTCCACCACGTCGGGCTTCATGACGTTCCAGCCGTAGGTGTTCTGCACCACCGCGGCAAAGCCTGCGGCGGCACTCGCCCCGCCCTGTATCTTCTCGCGGATGTAGTTCGGGTTGAAGATCGTCGTGCGGCTCTCCACGCCAATCGCCTCCTTGAGCTCCTGCATCCGCACGCGGTTCCGGTTGCGGTAGTCGCTCAGGTAGGCATCGGGTTCCCGACCCGTGACGTTGCGCACGGCGAGGTTCATGCCGCCCATGAATTCGTAGACGTGGTCGAGGCTCAGCGCTCCCCACGTATTGCTCTGGCGGGGTTGCACGACAGCATCCGTGTTGGTCAGCGCCGCTTCGAGGGCATATTGCTGCACCTGCTCCCAAGCCTGCTCGCTGCCGTAATAGGCGCCCATGTTCTGCAGGTAAACCGCTGCGATCTCCGAAGAGTTTTCCCAACGATCGCCGCTCTGCACCATGCCGGTAATGCCCGTGCCGTAGTTGCCGTTGACGCCGCCGAAGACCCGATGGGTCGAGATTTCGCGCGCCTCCCGCGGCGAAAGCCCCTTGTTGATAAGCGTCTGCTCGGCATCGACGACGCCCCGGGCCACGAAATTCTCATAGCTGTCGTCCTTCGCTGCGGCAGCCATCTCGACGGCCCGCGAGATGAGGAACAGTCGCGATGCCGCCAGATCGCGCAGCTGTCCACTGGTTTGCACCACGACGTCGATACGCGGACGCCCCAGCTCCTCGGAGGGGATGAGCCGCAGGTCGCTCACCCGGCCGAAAACATCACGGACGGGCTCGACGCCCAACATGTAGAGCACCTGCGCGAGCGTTGCCCCCTCGGTCTCAATGAACTCACCGCTCCAGAGCGTGTAGCTCACCTTGCGGGGCAGCGAATCGTGGTGACGTTCACGGTACATGCGGATCGTCTCGTCGGCCAGCTCGCGGCCACGCTCCCATGCCTGTTCGCTCGGCGTTGCCTCGGCGTTCACGGCGTAGAGGTTACGGCCTGTGGGCAGCGTGTTGGGGTTGGCAATCGGATCGCCACCCGGCGAGGGGGCCGTATAACCGCCGTTCAGGGCGTTGGTGAGTGATGAAAGCTCCACCTCGGGGCTCTCTTCAAGCGCACGGCGGTAGTTGTCGACGTTGCGGATCGTGCGTTCGAGCTCGGTCACCACCCGGGCAAATTCGCGATCCTCTTTCGAATACTCTTTTCCAAGACCCGTCATGGCGGCTGTCGCTTCGGTCGGCATGGCTGCGGGCTTCTCCTCTGCCTGTCCGGTGTTTGCCGGTCGTTTGCCGGTCTTCGGAATCCACGAGGGGTGTTTCGATGCTCCCTTGCCCGACTTGGGAATGCCGGCCGGATGCTGCATCTGTGCTCCCGAAGAGGCCATCACCATCATCCGAGCCATCATCTCCTGCGGGGCGGAGAGCAACTGCCGGATTTCGCGGGCCTTCTCCAACTCCGCGGCCGAGATGCCGCCCGTCGCACAGATAAAGGCATCGGTCGGCTGCTGCGCTCCGCTCAAAAGACGCCCGACCAGATCGCGGGCCGGTTCAAGATAGCGGCGCGTGAAGAGCGTGCGGTGTTTTTCGAGATCGGCAGAGGCCCGGCCCCGGAACTTGTCCAGCGCCAGCAGCGAATAGGCGATCGGCTCGGTGGACATGGCGAAGAGGCTGCTGCGGATGCGTTCCGGCGAATAGGGTCGGCCCATCGTATAGAGTTCCCCGGTGATCTTCTCCGCGGCCAACTCCTCGGCAAAGGACTCGATGCGGGCGATCTCCGCCTCGGTATAGGGTTCAGTCAGCAGCGAGTCGAGCCGCAGCTCGCGGTGGATGCCCAGTTCGACGGTCAGCCGCTTGACGCGCAGCGCCGCAACCCGTGTGTCGGGCTGTCCGTCGGCGTAGAGCAGGTCGTTGTATGTTTGGATCGCCGTGTTCAGGTCGCGGTAGATGCCACGCACGCCGCTCTCCATGAAGGGAGGAGTCAGATACGATTGCAGGGTGGCATAGGCGCGGCGTTTGGCAATGATGCCCTCGCCGACGTTGCCGATCGAGTAGATGTAGAGGTGCGGTGTGGCTCCAACCAGCGCGTCGGGCCAGTCGCTGCCGCTCAGGGCCACCTGTTTGCGGGGCGTGAACTCCAGACTGCCGTGCGTACCGAAGTGGATGATGGCATCAGCGCGGAAAGCGTAGCGGGCCCAAAGGTACGAGGCAATGTAGGCGTGGGGCGGCGCGGCGTCGGTGCCGTGGACGATGGCGAAGTCGTCGTCGCCCGCCCCGGCCGCCAGCTGCGGCAGCAGCACGATATTGCCCAGCTCGATGCGCGGCAGCGCCAGCCGTCCGGCGTCATCGGACAGATAGCCGCCCGGGAATTCGCCGTCGAGAGCCCGGACCTCCTCCATCTGTTCCGCCGGCACGGCATCGGAGGTCCACGCGGCATACTCCTCGGAGGTGATGAGCGCCGGTTTGCCGTTTTTCAGAAATTCGGCCTTGGCACCGTGGGCATAGTCGTTGAAGACGGCTCCCTGCTGCTGGATGAGAGCCGCCAGCCCTTCCGGCGTCGCGGGGAGATGCTCCACGCGGTAACCCTCGCCGCGGAGCCGTACGAGCAGGTTGTAGAGCGACGGAATGACCTCCATACCCGAGGCCGTCAGGGTATTCTGCCCCGGACCCTTGTAGTAGTAGATCGCTATGCGCTTCTCACTGTTGGGTATGCGTTGCAGGACAATATGGCGGTTCACCGTCTCGACGAAGCGTTCCAGCCGCTCGGGGATGGCATGAACCTGCTGGATTCCCTCGCCGTCGAGGCGGTGTCCGAACAACACCTGGGAGCGGATCGCTCCGTCGATCTCGGGCATCACGACACTCTGCGACAGGAAACCGCCGTTCATGCCCATCTTGTCGGCCTCCCATTCGTCGACCATCCGGTTGACGTTGAGCGGTGAGAAGAGCGGAATGTTCTGGCGCGTCAGGTACTCCACGACAGCATCGCCCAGGCGTCCGTGGGCCATGTTGATGACGGCCGACGGACGGATCGAGTCGGCCTGCCCGTTCCGGATCGCCGCCGGCAGGTTACGAAGAGGATAGACCGTGTTGCCGGTCTCCTCCAGCCGGGCAATCAGTTCGGTCGGCTCGCCCATCTGTCCCGTCACAATCACCCGCGGGGCATCCGGTTTCAGCAGACCGTGCCGCGACAGGAAGGTTTCGTAAGTCTCCACGCTGTCAAAATCCAGCTCCTCCGCCTCGGGATCCGAAGGGTCGGCATGGTAGAACTGTTTCAGGTCGCGCACCATGGGCGGTTCGGGCTCATCCGTATCAAACCGCTTGCCGTCGACCGTACGGCGAAGGGTGACGAGCAGGTTGCGGTAATTCTTCCGGCCGCCGCCGTTGAGGTAGCCCTTGACGGCCGCCAGCGTCGCGGAGTCCGCCGAGACAATCTCGTTGGCAGGATTGGTCGCCATGGTCGTGATAACGGTAAGCCCCCGGTCGGCGGCATGCTGTAGCGCGGCCCGCTCTTCGGCCGTGATGCGGAGGCCCATGCCGTTCATCAGTACCACGTCATAACGCCCCAATCGGCCGAACTCCGACGGTTCGACCGAGGCAAGACGGATCCGCGCATGGCCATTGGCCCGGGCGATCTGGCCGAGCGTCGTAGCCTGGTAATTTACAAAAGCGATGCGTGTGGCCGAGAACCAGCGATTCCAGACCATAATGCCCGTTACGACGGCAAGCAGGAGCACGCCTGCCCAGATCATTGGTATCTTCTGTTTCATTTTTTATTTGCTCTTGAAAAATTGTTCGAGATTCAGCGAAAGACCCACCGAACAGGTCGTACCGATGGTCGTGGGCGAATTGCTGTAATAGTAGTCGGGCCGGTAGTTGAAGAGGTTGTCGACGGCCAGCGTGAGGTCCATCCCACGCCACAGACGTTGCGTAAGGCTCAGTTTCCAGATCGTATAGCCCGGATAGGTCTGCCGCACGGTCTCCTCGTAGGAGGTCAGTTTGGTATAGACGTCGCATGTGACGGCAGACAGCCAGCGTCCCGACAGCGACACGTTCAGACCGTAGTTCTTCCACTGCCTGTCATACGCCAGGCGCGCCGTGGCCGCATGGGGTCGGGTCGAGGAGAGGAGGGGCTGTCCCCGCTCGATCATCTCGTGCGTGTAGGCATACGACACGCGCCACGAGATGCCGCACGCATATCGTCCCGACGCATTGGCCTCGGCCCCGGCCACCTGCAGAGGCGACATGTTCGTGTAGACCTGTCCGTCAAGTTCCTGGTTCCAGACCGTGGTGATGCGGTTGTCCACCAGGTTGTAGAATCCCGTGACGGTGAAATTGTGCTGCCCGGCCATGTATTCGGCCGAGAGCGAGAAGTTGTGGCTTGTCTCGGCTTTCAGTTCCGGATTTCCGTAGATCATGAAGATGTTGCCCATGTAAAAGTCCATGTACATCTCCTTGAGGGTCGGGGCGCGGAATCCGCCTGCGTATGATGCCCGAAGCGAGCAGTTTGCAACCTTATACATCACGCTGAGTTTCGGAGAAAGGTGCGAGAGGTTTGCCGCCGAGAAATGGTCGAAACGCAGGCCCGCAATGAGGTTGAATCTCCGGTGCGGGTTCCAGTCGAACTGTGCGAAGGCATCGGCCGTATGCTGCGTATGGCTGCCGTTGTCCGTAAACTGGTAGGACATCAGGTAGTCTCGCATGTAGTCGCCGCCGACGGTAAGGATGTGCTTTCCGGAGAACGTATGGTTGTAGAGCGTACGCAGGGTGTGCTGCACGTTGCTGTAGTCGCGCACGTCACGCGACGTGGGGACCAGATAGTCGCTCTTGTCGTACTGGTCGAAGGCATAGGAGAGTTCCAGATCATCGGACTGCGAAATCGCCCAGTTGCCCTTCAGTCCGCCCGAGAAGCTGCGGTAACGGTCCTTGATGCTCTCCGAAGCGTCGCGCTCGCGGTAAAAGTAACCTGCCCGGGCCGTGAATTTCAAACCTTCGGCCGCCGTGAATACGAGCCGCTCCTTGATGTTGAGCGACGAATTGCCGAATATGGTGCTGTAATCGCCGACCTCTGCGTTGTCAGTCCCCTTCGAGAGGTCGATGGCGTCGATCGAAGTGTACTGCACGTTGGTCGTCGAGTTGAACCGGCCCTGATTGAGCCCGATTGATCCGCCGTAACGCTGCTCGTTGTGGGCCCCGTAACGGCCGTTCAGGTTGACCGACCACGGCTCCCGCGATTCGCGGCTGATGATGTTCACCACGCCGCCGATGGCATTCGACCCGTAGAGCGACGAAACGGCCCCCTTGACGATCTCGATGCGCCCGACGTTGTCCATGTTCAGACGGCTGTAATCGACGTTGTCGAGCGTTTCGCCCGCCAGGCGCTCACCGTCGACGAGGAAGAGCACCGAATTGCCGCCGAATCCCGACATGTTGAGCGCAACCTGCTGGTTCATCGAATAGGAGAACTCGATGCCCGGCAGTTCGCTTTGCAGCAGATCGCCGACATGCGTCGCATCGACCTGCTTGATATCGGCCTCGGAGATGACTCGGGTGACAATCGGCACATCCTTCAACAGTTTCGGGGTACGGGTGGCCGTCACCACCACCTGATCCATCATCGTGGAGCGCTCCGCAAGCCGGAAATTCAAGGGCCCGGTCTGGCCGGCAGCGATCTTTTCGCCGGCCGGTTCGTACCCGATAAACGAGGCGCAAAGCGTATACGTCTCTTTGTCCGGAAGTGCAATTTTATAACGACCCTCCGTGTCGGTCACGGCACCGAGTGACGGCAATTCCTTTACGGTAACGGCCGCCCCGGTGAGCGGTCTGCCTGCCATGTCCGAAACGGTGCCGGATATCTTGTATTGCGCCTGCGCGTGCAGCGCAAACAGCAACCCCAAAAGAGACAGTACCAGCAGTTTCATCATTATTCAACGGGATAGAGGTAGTCAATGGTCATGTAACCCTTTACGGCTGCATCGTTCATGAAGTTTGCGAGGCGCAGGGCCGCAAAGGTACCGTCCTTCAGACGAAGCAGATAGATCTTCCCCGAGAGGGTGTAGATCGGCGGCATGGTCGAGGTATCGACATCGAGCCAGCGCGAAAGGCACGGGTTCCAGTAGTCCTCGGCGTAGAGAATGGTGCCGTCCATCATCTGCGACATGTCGACCGTAATGCGGTCGGTGGTCCATTCATCGGCCGTCCACTGCTCCCCGGAAACCGATTCCGGAACGGTAAGCGCATCGAAAGACCCCGCCTGGCTTTCCAAAACGGTGCCGCCGTTGGTCTTCGTGTCATATCGGTGTACGGCAAAATCCCACGTTTCGGGAGCCGCGTCACCCACCTGTGTCGTTGTCAGCTGTTTGTCGTGCAGATCGACATAATGCCATTCGGTGTAATCCGTGGCGTTGATATGGATCCGTCCCGTACGGGCCTCTTCATCGATGAGGATAAACCCATATTCGTTCCCGGTCTCGGATGTGGGCATATCATAAATACCCTCGAAGATGCCGTTGCAGGCCGGGAGCGACAGCAGCAGTGTCGCTCCCGACAGGAACAGCCCAGCCTGTTTGCAGTTCATGGCCAATCTCGCTTTTTCCGTAGAGTTACTCTTCCGTGGCGGGAGCCGTTCCCGGCAGCAGCGTGATGGTCAGTCCGCCCATGACGGCCGGTACGTTGAACGCAATCGAGAAGTCGTCCTTGGCGGCATTGGTCCGGCCGCTGAGCGTGAAGTCGTAGTTGCTGGTCGATTCGCCCATTCCCATGGCCACGCTGCCGCTGCCCGTAAAGACGTACTCTTCGCCCTCTTTGGTCGCAGTGGCCGACTCAACAGTAAAGGTTCCCCATGAGGCGGACTCGAAGACGATCTTCAGGGTTCCATCGCCGTTGGCCGTCAGCGTCACACTCTCGTTGTCGGTGTAGGTATTCTGGAAGTAGGAGCAGTCGGCATCCGTATAGCCTTCGTACGTGCCGGCCAGTAGCAGGTCGGCCGGGGCGTCGCCCGTCTGGAACGTAAGGGTCATACCGCCCATGACGGCCGGTATCGAAAACTCCATCCGGGCATCGGTCTGTGACTTGATCCCGGCCGTGAAAGTACAGTCGTAGGCCGAGGTGCTTCCACCCATGCCCATCTGCGTCTGCCCGTTGCCCGAAAGGGAGCAGACGTCTCCGCTTACACTCGCCTGTGCATCGGTGATGGTGAATGTACCCCACGTGGCGGAGGTGAACGATACGGAGGCGGTGCCGTCCGTATTTTCCGTGATTACGACCGTCTCGTCCGCCGAGACCATGTCCTGGAAATAGTTGCAACTGGCCAGCGTATAGCCGTTGTAGCGGCCTGCAAAATCGACCGTTTCCGAACCGTTTTCATTCTTGTCACACGCCATCATAAGGACTGCGGCGGATAACATCATAAGTACTGTTTTGATTTTCATATCGTTTGATACTTTTGTTTTCGGGGCAAAATTACTGGAGTTGCCAAGGTCGGGCAATACCTACTTTTTATGATTTATTACAGTCTGTTCCTGATGCGTATTAGGTATTGTTTGAACCATGTGTTTTGGTGGAGAGCTTTTTCAAACAGTCAATTGAAAGATCCTGTTGACAAGATGATCACATTAAGGTTATTTGCCTTGTTGTGTGTTGGCCATGCGGGCAAAGATTCCATTTTGCTGCAGTAAATCTTCGGGAGACCCGGATTCCGCAATATGACCGTTGTCCATAACCACAATCCGGTTGGCATGTATTACGGTCCGCATGCGGTGAGCAATAACCAGTACGGTCTTGTTGCGAATTAACTCAGATATTCCCGCTTGAATTTTCGTTTCATTCTCCGCATCGAGCGAGGCCGTAGCCTCATCCAACAGCACAATTGGAGCATCTTTGAGTAAAGCCCGGGCGATTGATATGCGTTGTCGTTCTCCGCCGGAGAGCGTTTCTCCATTTTCACCGATCACCGTATCGTAACCTTGCGGCATCCGTCGGACGAATTCGTCGCAGCAGGCCAGACGTGCAGCCCGCAGGATTTCTTCTTCCGAAGCGTTCTGTCTGCCGATGCGGATATTGTCTCGAATCGAAGCATTGAACAACACGACATCCTGAAAAACGACCGAGTAGTTCTTCAGCAGGGTTTCAGGGTCGATCCCGCTTATGTTCTCTCCTCCCAGGCGGATTGTGCCGTGCTGAATATCCCAGAAACGGGCGGCGAGTTTGGCTGCGGTGCTCTTGCCTCCGCCCGAAGGTCCGACCAATGCCGTGATCTCTCCCTGGCGGGCCGTGAACGACACTTGCTTCAAGATCGGTTTCCCCGATTCGTAGGAAAAGTCCACGTCGTCGAATTCGATATCAAAATTCTTCGGGTGAAAGTCTGTCCGTCCCTGCTGTATGGGCATCGCTTCCATCTCGTTCATGCGGTCGATGCGCACATCGAGGTAAAAGAGCGCTGCCAGATTGTTTAACACCTCGTTGACCGGAGCATAGACTCGGAATCCTACGACCAGAAAGAGAAGGTAGGTAAGCAAATCCGTCTCTTGAGCCCCAAGCAGTCCGGCCCCAACCAGGATGACACTCGCAGAGCCGAGCTTCAGAAGGCTCTGTGCCCCATTTACCAAAACTCCGATCAACAACTCGCCGCGGGTCTGAACCCGCTCATGCGTATCGATCCGTTCGTTGAGTTCCCGCAAAAATTCCGCTTCACGATTGCAGGCCTTGATTTCACAGATTGCATCCAGTCCCTCTTGAATCCGTTCGCTGACATCCCGCCGGGTGAAGTAGGCTTTGCGATTGTTCCGGTGTAGAACCCGTTTCGCCAGCAGGACGATAGCCAGTGCTACGGGGACTACCCAGAAAAGCGCCAGGGACAATCGCCAGTCATAAACAGACATGCCGGCGGCAACAAGCACCAGGCAAATCAACGAGGCGATAAGCTGCGGCACTGCATGGGAAAAAGTGTGTTCAAGATCGGACAGTCGTCCATGATTGTGGCTGTCAGATCGGAAAGATCTTTCTCGCCGAAAAAGGCCAGTGGCAGTTTACGCAGTTTCTCGGCCAGCGAGATTCGCCGGATGGCGCTCTCTGCATAGACACTCGTATAGGTGCTCCGATACTGCCGCAGGGCCACAAGATACATGACCGCCAGAAACGAAAGGCCCAGTGCGACATAATACCATAGCCCCAGCAGCGGCGAACTCCCCGGGGTGAGAACAGGTCGCAGATAATCTCTGAGGAAGACAAACAGGTAGACCGCCGGCAGCATCAGGGCGAGATCCATTCCTGTCGTCCAGCAAATTCCCCTGCACAGATCTTTGGCGCCCTGTTTCGAAAGGGCGAAGCGGTGTTGAATGATTCCGAACATATGTCAATTCTTTTTAAGGGTCCATTCGGTGGATTGCTGGTATTCCTCCCACATCCGCCGGTAAATTCCGTTTTCGGACAGCAGTTTCTCATGTGTCCCCTGTTCGACCAGACGCCCCCGATCCATCACAAGAATACGGTCTGCATCCGTAATACTTGACAAACGATGGGCAATCATCAGTACCGTTTTTCCATGCATCAGATTACGCAAGGCCGACTGGATCAGGTGTTCGTTCTCGGGATCGGAGAAGGCCGTTGCCTCGTCCAAAAGCACAATGGGGGCATCTTTAAGCAGGGCCCGGGCGAGAGCTATCCGTTGTTGTTCACCTCCGGAGAGAAAGGTGCCGTTCACGCCAATCTCGGTCCTCAACCCATTCGGCAGCCGTTCGATAATCTCCCGGCAGCACGCCGCGGCAGCGGCCTGCATCACCTCGTCGATTGAGGCATCCGGATGTCCGTAGCGGATATTCTCGAGCAGGGTGGCCTTGAACATCCGTGGGCGCTGAAAGACGAAGGAAATTCGCTGCATCAGCTCTGCTGGGGGGAATCTCCCGGACATCCACCCCGCCAATCGAGATGCGACCCGCATCCACATCCCAGAATCGTGGTACGAGCCGGGCGAGCGTCGTCTTCCCGCTTCCCGAGGCTCCGACCAAAGCGACGGTCTCTCCTTCCCGGATTCTGAAACTGACGCCATCGACGGCTCTTTGTCGGGTCCCCGGATAGGTAAAAGTGACCCTGTCAAAGTCAATATCGAAATACTGTGGTGATTGGACCGCTTCGGGAACCGGCAATCCGGCGACAGCCGTCAGTTCGTCGAGGCGGGCAATGGCTTCGGAGGCCTGGCCTACCGCTTGGCTCAGATACATGCTTCTCATGATGCATTGCGAGAAGAGTGGAGTCACGAGGACAAAAAGGAAGAAGTCGAGTAAAATATCCATATACTCCCCGGTCCGGCCGATAAGCAGAATCGCCACCGGGGCCAATATGTAGACAAAACTGTTGATAAGGACCGTATACGCTGACATGGGATGCTCCCAGGCCTGCGTATATCGGGTGACCATCTCCTTGTAGCACAGGATGCTCCGGTGAAAATTCTTGAATGAAAAGAGGGTCTGTTGGAATACCTTCACCACGGGGATGCCTCGTACATATTCTACGGCTTCGGTGTTCATCTCTTCCAATGCATTCATGTATTCCCGCATGAAATCTTGCGATTTGCCGCCTATCATGACCGCCATCAATCCGCCTGCGAAGAGCATCGGAACCAGACTGGCCGCTCCGAGTCGCCAATCAAAAAGGAAAATCAATCCGAGAGCCGCGACCGGCACCAATACGGTTGCTGCCAGGTCGGGCATCTGATGAGCCAGGAAACTATGCGTGATGCTTGCATTGTCGTCAATGATCTTGCGGATGCGGCCGCTGGTAGTCGAGTCAAAGAATCCAAGCGGCATGCCGACGATACGGCGCATGGCCTCTTTGCGCAGGTTCGATTCCACCCGGAAGGCTGCCAAATGTGAAGACATCAATGCGGCAAAATAAAGGACTATGCCGACAACGGATGTCCCGACAGCCCACCATGCGAAGGCAGAGATTCGCTCCATATCAGTCGGCATGCCGCCGCTGATTAACAGGTCTCTAACAATCAACCAAATCAGTGCATATGGAATTATTCCTGTCAATGCGCTCAATCCAGAGAGTATCATGGCAAGAGGCAGTAGCCCTCGGCGAGGCCCCATATAGTGCTGCAGTTTTCTCAGAATTTTCATGGATATCCGTATTTATCTTTCAGACAATCCTATTTGATTCTGTATCCCAGCATGGAGCTGAATCCGAAACAAAGCCGGGGCAGGCGTCCCAGAATCTGCCCGAACAGGAAGCCCCAGCGTGACCGGAAGAACTTCATGTAGTTGGCCTGTTCGATGAGTGCCAGCCGCGCATCCCAGCGCTCGGGCAGATGTCCGTCGCTGATTCCCGAACGGATTTCGGCCTTGTGCCCACGTAGCGAATCGGGCTTGATCCCGCGTCGGAACATGATCGTTCCGCAGACATCGAACCACAACTCGCTTCCCGGGAAACGGTCGGCAATGCGGTGCACGAACTCCTTGACCTGGTACTCGTAGAAATACATCAACACCCCTTCGGCGACAAAGATGAACTCCCCGTCGGGGAAGGCCGTTTTCAATGTATCCATCCAGTCCGTGTCCGTCAGCGAGGCGGAGATATAGCGATCATGCTCCGTTTCGGGAATCAGTTCCCGCCGCAGGCAAATAACTTCCGGCAGGTCAAGCTCGCGGAAAACCGCCTTCGGATTCTCTCCGAGCCGTTGGGCCCGCGTATCAAGTCCGCATCCTACATTGACGACAACCGGGTGGTCATGCCGATCGATGAACCGGCGGACCGCCCGATCGAAATACCATCCCCGCACCACGCAGCCCACCTCGCTCAATGGCGCTCCGTCGAAACGGCTGTAATCGTACCTGATACTTTGCATGAGGCGTTCAGCCTCACGATCACACAGGATCGCTGCATCGCCGCGACGGCTCTCCTTGGCCCGCATGTAAAGCGGGATCAGCAGGGTCTCGGCGACCACGTTCTTAAAATCATACGTTGGTTTCATACCTCTTCTGTTTTTTAGAGAACAATGTTCCGTTTTGTTCAAAAAAAAGAGGAGAACTGTTAAGCTCTCCTCGGTTCGGTCAGGGCCATCCAACCCGCATATTCAAACTGGAAAAATTCCCGGAAAAACTCCCGGATCCTTGGCCGGTCCAGGCGGTGTGTAACAATCTCTCCCAATACGCTGACCGTCCAGGCCGCCATGATATGGATAAAAAACGGCGATACGGATTTTGTACGGTGAAAATACGTAATTTCCAGTTTCTGGTATTCGTGGCTGACGCGCGTGATGTGATCGGTCAAGGCGTCTCGGAAGCCGGATTCCGAAGAGCCGTCTGCTCCATAAAGCAGCAGCCAAAATTCCTCCCGACATGTCCAAACCAGATCAATATATTTTTCCACGACCTCCATGTCATGGCCGAAAGGGGCAATTCGGCTACAGGATACCCGTTCTTTGCTGTGTTGCTCGGCAATGAATGAAAACAGACGATTCCGGACTGGAGTGACAATCGCCCGGAAAATACGGTCTTTCCCTTCGAAATAGTTATATAAATTGCTGGTTCCTACTCCGGCCCTGCGAGCAATCGTCCGCATGGATGCATTTTTGTAACCATGAAGGAGAAATTCGCCTCGGGCTGCGTCAAGGATAGCCTTGTATGTTTTGTCTTTAAGCGGTCGCATATATGGATGACCCATGTTTGATAATACAAAGAAAGCAGGTTGCCAAGAGATGTCAAATACCCATTTTTTAGGATTTTTGCTCTTAATGGAAGCAAGGTACAGCCGATTGGCAAGCGCTATGATGAGTGATAGCGTGAAAAAATAGTAGCTCTACGCAATGGCGGGTTGTTCTTTGCGCTGCATATCAAAGTTCAACAGGTGTACGTCCCGGCTTGTAATGCTATTTCAGCTATCCAAATGAGGTGAGAATCTATTCAACAGAAGAGTGAACGATGGAAAATTGTATGCGGGGCATGCCACTTCCTCATTGCAGAAACCGCAGTTAGCCGCTCTTTGTTTCGGATCAGTAGGTATTGGTCATCTCTTCGGGGACGCAGATGTAGAAATCCGCCCGTCCGTATTGTCCCTCGGAGAGCTTGTCGATCTCCGACTGCCGCACCGAGGCGATCGTGACCACCTGCGTGCCGGGTCGATAACGCTCCAGGTAGGCGATGATACCGTTGTGGAAGTCGGAGTGAAAGTTGCCGTTGAAGTGAAGAAATTGGCACCCCTCCTTCAAATTGCGGGCGATGAACCAGGCCATTGTGGCATCCTTCACGGCCTGAGCCTCGGCCAGCCGGCGTGTGTCGCTGCCGTGTCCGAGCATGGCCATCATGCCGAAGGTGGCCTGGCTCTGTGCTTCGTCATATTCGAAGGGTATGGGCAGCGGAGCTATGTAGCGTTTGGCCTCATCGGAGAGCGAATCGAGGATCGCGAGACCGTGGTTGCGGACACTGTTGGCGTAGCGCCGCGGAACGTTCGTAGCCACGAACGGAATGCCATGCTCCTTGGCAAAAAAGACGATCGGATGATAATCCGTCTCGTAGTTGTCCCACAACCGGGCCTCTGCACCGAAGCGGTCTGGCGAGATGAGTCGTTGCATATATTCATCGAGTATCAGCTGGATGTCACTTTCCAACATTTCGGCGCCCATAACCAAACTGTTGCCGTGGCGTTCGTGGAGCGCCTGGGCGATCTTCAGCTCGAGCCAGTGGGTGATCGGGCAGTTGTGCACCTCGCCGACGAAGACCGCATCATACGGGGTGAGCCGGTCGATCAGTTCGCCGAAGGTGATTTCGTGCCACTCGCTGTCGTAGAGGGCATAGGCGCGCAGTTCGCCTCTGGCATGCCGGGCTTCGCCGGATTTCTCCTTCCGGGGGGCGGTCTCCGTTCCGGCTCCGGAACGGGGCGCAGGGCCGGCGGCCGTGCAGAGCGGCGCCAGCAGCAACAGGCTGCACAGCAGCCTAACGATCGGACGTGTCATCTTTCAGTTTTTCTTTGCTCAAATACAACAATACGTAATATTCCGGATCGATGAGTTGCGAAAAGGATTCTCGCAACTCTGCGGGGGTAATGGTTTCGAGAATCCGGTCGTACTCCTCGAAATCGGAAAGCGTCTCCCCATTCCGAATAATGCCCGCCAGAACGTTTCGCCAGTTCGATGCGGCATCGTCGGTCAGCGTTTCTCGTTTGGCGATTCGGAAGGAACGTTTGAGATTTTCCAGCTCTTGAGCCGGAACATCCCGGATCTGCAGATCGGTGATGATCGTGCGCAGCAGCGTGTCTATGGCCGGCATGTTGCGGTTGTCGGCTGAAGCATTGATGTCGAAACAGAAACTGCGTGTTGGAATGCCTTCGTAGAAGAGAGCAATACAGGGTGAATAGACCAGCGACTCCCGCTCTCGGAGAATGGAGATTAACCGGTTGCGCAGAATGTCTCGCATGAGTTTGAGTTTCAAACTGCTGCGCAGTGATGGCTCGTAATATCCCGGATAGATGTAATCGAACAGGGTCTGGGTTTCGTTGTCGTTATCGAACCCTTCGACCGACCGTTGTTCCGGAAGTTGGTGCTGGCGATATCCGAATTCGGGACCGTGGGCTTGAGCCGGGATCGGCGCAAATGTTGCGGCAAACTGGGTCAAAAGCGTATCGGGATCAAATTCTCCGGTAATTATCGCACAACTCCCTTCTGTCGGGGTGTAGAGTCGATGATAGAATGCCGCGATGCTGTCGAGATTGAGTCGGTTGGCAATCTCCTTGTTCGGGAGCTTCGTGGCGTGACGCGGAATGGCCGATCCGGTGAATTCGTCCATGCGAGCCGAAAGTTGACGGTCGGAGGCGCGTTGCAGCATACGGCTCAGCAGCGACTCCTCCTCCTTCTCCTGAAGCATTTCCTGGCGGAGCTCCTCGAATTCGTCGTATCTGAGTTCCGGATCGAAGATCTTTTCCCGAATCAAGTTAAAGAAAACAGGAGCCGTTTGAGCCGGAGTCGTACCGATGAAACCGTGCCAATGGTTCTCCAGAGTCATCGACAATGCGATATCGTTGCGATAGAGGTATTCCGAGAGCTTTTGCTGGTCGGCTTTGGCTATGCCGCCCATCTCCAGGTACCCGGCTGTCCCTTCGAGCAACGGGTATTGATCGTCGGGAATCGCGGATGTGCCATAGGGTGCGATCAGCGTGAACAGCACCTTGCCGCCTCCGGGTGTCGGACGCATGATGATTCGCATACCGTTCTGCAGAAAGGCCTCGCGAACGCCGAGACCGGGATATTTCCGGGTCGAGACGATCATGGACGAATCGAACGGAGGACGGACGGACAGACAACGCGGAATTTCGACCGGAATCTCGGTTTCTCTGCTTTCCCGAGGCTCATAGACATAGCGCTCGCAAGGGGTTGCGGCGCCCTTGTGCCAGGCGTCATCGACCTCTTCGGATGTCAGGGGCGCCCCGAGTCCCGGATGGCTGTGGCAGGCGATTCGGGCTGCGGCGTCGTAACCCGACAGGCGCCGGCGGAGCATCTCCTGCAGCAGGGTTCCGGGCGTTGCCGCCACGGAGTCGATAATCCGACGGTAGAGGAGCGTGTCACGGATCGTGCGGTCGCCGGCCAGGATATAATCCGCGAAGTCGTCGCACCAGGCCGAGGAGCTTTGCGGGGCATCGACCTCGAAGTGCGCCATCCGGTTGCAGCGACGAGTACGGATATCGGCGAGCTCTGCCTCATCCCAGCCGACCGTTACCAAATCGTGCAGGGCCGAGGAGAGATGCGCAAGAGCGTCGAGCAACTCTTCGCGCGAAGAACCGGCCGTTGTCACCGTGAAGTGGCTCTTGTCGCTCAGATACCACGTGTCGGAGATTGTCGTCCGGATTTCGCGGCCGCGCATCCGGGCCGAGAGGGCCTCGATGAGCAACTCCTCGCGGGCTTTGGCCACGGCGTCGTTCAGCGTTCGGACCGTGATGCTCCGGTGGGGGATCATCACCTCGAGTTGAGTGCGGTTGTAGAGCGAATCGCGGATCTCAAACACCCGGGTTCCCGGGGTGTATTCGAGCGGATAGACCTTGAAGTCGCGGGCCTTGCGGGGTGCGAGCGATGAGAATTGTTCGCGGATTTTTCCCTCCAGTTCCGACGTGTCGAAATCGCCCACGGCAACGATTGTTGCCAGTTCCGGCACATACCATTTCCGGTAGTAGTTTTCGAGTGTGGCCGGCGTGATGCGCCGGATGTCCTCGACCGTGCCGAGCGGCAATCGCCGGGCATGGATTCCCTCGCCGATCTTCAGGTCGTAGAAGTCGTCGCCGACGTCATACCCGCGCAGCTCCTCGAGGATGATACCCCGCTCGGTCTCAACTCGTCCGGGGCTGATCACCAGACCGTCCAGCCAGTCGCGCAGAATCAGCAGGGCACTGTCAATGACCCCCTTGCGTTGGGTGTCGGTCGGCACGGCGAAGAGGTAGATCGTCCGGTCCTGACTCGTGAAGGCGTTGATATCCACGCCGTACTTCATTCCGAGCGTTTCGAGGTAGCTTTGCAGCGACTTGTCGGGGAAGTGACGCGAACCGCCGAAGGCGACGTGCTCCAGAAAATGCGCACAACCCTTCTCCCGATCAAGCTCCTGGACCGATCCGGTCCTCAATACTAATCGGAATTCAATGCGCGAGGCCGGAAGGTCATTTTGGCGAAGGATGTAGTGTAACCCGTTGGGGAGCACCCCTTCGCAGGTCCCCCGGGGCAATGGCAGAGGCTCCGGTTGAGCTTGTAATAAAGCCGGGAACAGGGCTGCCAGCATGCCAGCAGCCGAGTTCCGGATGATTCTCTGAATACGTTCGCCCATGATTGTTCGTGGTTAACGGTGTTCTTATTTCGTGTAGGTGACGTGTACGATTGTATAGTCGCCGGCGTAGTAGTGGTCCATGACGAACTGGAAGGTCATCTCGCCCTTCTCGAAGTCGATATGGCCCTTGCTCTCGATCCAGCTGCCGTTTTCGTAGCCGTCTTCGTCGACGCTGTAGGAGAAGAGATAGTAGCTGGGTTCGGCCGAGCCTCCCGAGATATAGGCATCCATCATTTCGGCATCTCCGGTCTCGAGAATTGCCTTTTGGCGATCCCAGGCCGAGAACGAATACTCAAACGGTACGACGGGCGAATAGACGGTCTCATAATCGGTCCCTTCGTAGGCTTTCGCCTCGCCGAGGATGTCGAGATCGGCTCCCGTAGCGGTGATATTCCGGCACTTGATGCCGTCGAGTTTGACGTTGAAGGTCTCGTTGCTGGTCGGTGTCCATTTGATGGTCTCCATCAGATATTGATTGCTCGGCGAGGCGTACTCCTCATCCGTGCTGTTCCAGTACTCGTCATCGTCGATGGTATTCTGACGGAAGACCCGGTAGAGGTGTTCGGTCAGTCCCATCGGATTGTCAACCATCTTCAGTACGGGCTGCTCGGCCGTGGACTCCTCGCTGAGAGTGATGATCGTCTGACCCGGGATCTCCTCGGTCTTGGGGGTCGAGAAGTCGTTGGTCATGCCGTTGCCCGGGATGTTGAGGGTCGTCGTGCACTTCATCACGCCGAGGAATTCGTTGAGGTCGATGCCGAACTTTTCCTTGTAGCCATCGATCAGCGTTTTCTGTTCCTCGGTCAGTTCGGGAATGGCCGGGTTGGGGTTGACACGGATGCGCAGCGTCCCGGCCAGTTCCATGCTTGCGGGCAGCTGGGCGGCATCGATGCCCACAGAGATGTAGGTGCTCTCCGCAAGGAGGTTCTTGAGGTTTGAGATGACCTGGAATGACGCCGTTTTCGAGCCTGCGGCGATCGTCACGGGGTTGCCCTCCAGACGGAGCAGCTCCTGCGTGTCATCCTCCAGACGGAAGGTCAGCGTCGTGGTCGTCTCGACCGACGACGTAAGGGACACCTCCACTTCGAGCGGCGTGGCATCCGACTCCGTGATGACGGCGTTGTTGTCGGCCGCCGTCAGATAGATCCTATTCGTACCGGAGTAACCGGTGGCTTTCTCTTCGTTGCAGGAGGTCATGGCGACGGCTGCCGTCAGCAGCACCCCGCCCCAAAAGCATACTTTTTTCATCTTTCTGCGTTTTTTTGATGGTGAATGTTCCGTTATCTGGTCCGATCCGGATTGGCTCATGCCGGATCAGTTCTCGATCTTGGGCCACCCCTCGTTCTGGGTGACGTTCTCGTTGTAGAAATACTCCTCCTGGGGGATGGGCAGCGTCCAGCGGTAGTCCGTGGCGTCGATGCGCTTGTCGCTGTTCCCCTGGCCCCAGTCGGCGAGCACCCCCTTGCGGTAGTGCTTCAGGTCGAACCAGCGCTCGCCCTCGCCGACGAACTCCTTTTGCTTCTCGGCGAGAACGGCCTGCAACAGGTCGTCACCCGTAAGCGTCTCGTCGAGCGGCCGGGCCTTGCGGCGTGTGAGGTATTCGTTGATCGCCGTGCGTGCCTCGCCGTCGTGGTTGCCCTGGAGGCAGTAGGCCTCGGCCAGTACGAAGCAGGCCGTCACGGTGCGCAGCTTGTGGATGCAGGAGATCTCCGTAGCGTCCCAGTTCATGCGGTTGTACTTGCCCAGGCAGCGCATCGTGATCGTCTCGCCCACGGTCTCACCCGGAAGTTCCTTCGGATAGATACTCTCTGCACCGCGCAGATCCTCCGTGTCGTAACTTGCCGCGAGCTCTTCGGAAACCTCCAGGAAATCGCCCTTTTCGGTGTCGTAACGCATGTCCAGATAGAACGGGGCAGTCGTGTGACGCGAGAAGAGGCTCTCGGGACCGGCTCCACCGTTCCACAGCTGCCGGTAGTTCGTCTCCGTGAAAAGATCGTACCCGCCAGCCGTGGTCAGCACGAGATTGGCCCACTCGACCGCCTTTTCATACTGCCCGGCATAGAGCTCCAGCTCGGCAAGCAGGCACCGCACCCCTTGCTGGGAAATCCAATAGGCTGTTTCTGGACTGTTCTCCGTGGCAACGGCTTCAGTCAGCAGGGTGCGGATGTAGCTCACACAAGCGTCGATGCTCGAACGCGGCAGGAATTCCAACTCGAACTGCTCCTTGAGGATTACCCCGTCGCGGCTGCCGCCCTCGGAGATGTCCGGGGCAAAGAGGCGCAGCAGGTCGAAGTAACAGTAGGCCTTCAGAGCCTTGGCTTCGGCATTCACAGCCGCAAGGTCAGCCTGCTCGCTTTCGTTCTGCGGTGAGATCGCCACCGTGCGTTCGAGCACGGCATTGGCAATGGCAATCGATTCGTAGTAGCCCTGCCAGAGCGTGAGGGCTAGATTCGTCATGGGCAATGTTTGCCATTTGTAGAGGTTGCCCAGGTCGCTGTTGCGCGAAATGAGCGAGGTGGTTTCGAAATCGTCGCTCAACACCGACAACTCAAACTCCGGGTTGGGAAGTCGGTCGTAGGCCGAGGCCAACAACTCACGGGCCGTCGTCACGGAGGTGATGGCCGACGGGTCGGAGAGCTGGTTTTCATAGGGGATATCCAGCGTGCAGGCCGTGCTGCCCAGCATTGCAATCAGCCCCGAAAGTGCATATCTGATGATTTTTTGCATGGATGTCATTGTTTCAGAAGGTGAGACTGAGGTTGAAGGTCAGTACGGGTTGCATCGTCCCGGCCAGTGATCCGGTTTCGGGGTCCGACTCCTTGTAGGGCGTGATCATGAAGAGGTTCGAGGCCTGGAACGCCACGCTGGCATACTTGATCACCCCGCCGCAGTTGCGTTCGAGCCACGCCGGGGAGAGCCGGTAACGAAGCGACAACATCGACATCTTGAAGTAGTCGCTCTTGCCGACTGTCATCGTGTTGGCGTAGTTGAGCGAGGCAATTGCCGAGGAGCTGAAGAAGGGCGAGTGGTAGATCTTGCCCTCGTCGCCGCGCTTAAACCACATGTTGTCGACCTGACCGCGGATCGCATTCTTGTTGGCGTCGTCCGTGTTGCGGACATAGGTGTAGTTGTAGGGGCGCACGCCTCCGAAGACATAGTAGAAGTCCATGTCCAGATCAAAACTGCGGTACGACAGACTCACGTTGATCGATCCGCTGTAGGGCGGCGTGCTGTGGCCCAACGCCACGATATTCTCTTTGGAGGGTGTCTCCGTGGCGGGGATCTCGCGACCGTCAGCCCCTCGGAAAACCGGAAGTCCCGTAATGGGATCGATCCCCAGCGACTCCAGACCGTAAAGCATGTCGTACGCCTTTCCCACTTCGTAATCGGGTATGATCGACTCGGCGCTGGCGTAGATCCGGTCGGCATAATAAAGATCCATCACCTTGTTTCGGTTGTAGGCCAGCGATCCACGCAGCCACAGACGCCAGGGATCCCGATCCACAACCTTGACCGAGGCGGAGAGTTCGTATCCTTCATTCCGCAGTACGCCGATGTTGCGCAGCATGGTCGAGAACCCGTTCGAGAGGGAGATGGGAACCGACAGCAGCGCATCCTCGGTATCCCGGCGGTAGAAGTTCACGCCGAGAGTCACTCGCTTGAAGAGTTCGAGCGAAAGCCCCGCATCGATCGATTCGGTCTGCTCGGGCTTGAGGTCCGTATTATAGAAGGCCAGGAGCTCCAGCAGACGGGCATCTCCATAGAAATCCGTCGAATAGGAGAAGGTTCCGATTGCCGAAGCCGAAGATACGCCAGCCAGATTGGCCATCTTGCCATACGAAGCCTTGAGGTTGAGTGACGTGATGACACGGCTGTCGCGCAGGAATCCGTAGCGGGTCGGGGTCCAGCCCACACCGACGGCCCAAGCGGCGTTCCACCGTTTGTCGGCCGGGAGGATCGACGAGGCGTCGGTCTTGTAGGTGGTAAACAGGTCGTAGGTCGAGTCGAACGAGTATCCGAACACCAATCCGAATCCCATCTGGGCACTCTTCTCCTTGAGTGAGCCGACCGATGGTTTGCGGTTGCCGGTGATCGACTGGTTGATGGCCGCCGGTGACATCTGCGTGCCGACGCCGTAGCCCGTGATCGAGACGTTGTCCTGATCCGTCAGGTAGTAGTCCATGTTGCCGCCGATGGTCAGGTCGTGGCGTTCCGCAAAGACCCGATTATATGTCAGACGGATGTTCGACGACACGTTGGTCGTAACATTTTTGTTCTTGGTCAGACGACCCCGTTCGTTGATGGCCGCGCCCGACTTGCGCTCCTCAATCGAGGTCGAGGGCAGCAACGTGAGACCTTCGTCCAACATGAAATCCACACCCGCTACGGCATCGACGTCGAGACCTTCGACCGGGTGAAGGTTGAGCGATCCGCTTATGCCGGCATGCTTGTCGGTGGATTTGCTCTGGTATTGGCTCAGCAGGTCGTTGTAGGTATACTCCGAGGATTCGTTCGAGAAGGAGACCAGCGGGCTGGTTTTGGTCTCGTACGAGTTGAGCTGATAGACGAGGTCCGTCGGCGAGAAGGAGCTGCCGTTCGGGGTGTTCGTGATCGAGTATCCGGCGTCACTGGCCAGCGAGAGGTAGCCCCAGCGGCCCAGTCGTTGATCGAGGCTCATGCGTGTGGAGATGCGCTGCACATCGTTCCCGGGAACCCGGCCTCCCTGTTGGGAGTAGTTCGCTGAAATAAAGTAGGAGGTGTTGTCGTCACCTCCGCGGATGCTGATGTTGTGCCGCTGGTAGATGTTCGGGCGGATGAGTTCCCGGAACCAGTCGGTGTTGATGCCTCGCAGCGAATCGAGGATCTGAGAGCCCTGGGCGATCATTTCGTCGCGACTTGGATCGTTGGGGTAGTATTTGCGGTAATAGTCGGCGCTGTAGCGATACCCGGGGGTAGACGGATTTTGCAACAGACGTTCTATCTCCAGCTTTTCGTCGCTCTGCATCATCTCCACGCCACGGCGGCCGCGCAGCGTGACGCCGATGCTGAAGTCGTAGTTAACTTTGAGTACTCCGTCGGGGTTTCCGCGCTGGGAGGTAATTTCGATGACTCCATTTGCGGCTTTTACGCCGTAGAGGGCGCATGCCACAGCATCCTTGAGGACCTTGATCTCTTCGATGTCGGCAGGATTGAGCGTCAGGAGGGCATCCGAAGAGATGATCTGTCCGTCCATGACGTAGAGGGGTTCGTTGGCCGTATCTCCGGCTCGGAACGATGAGTTCCCGCGCAGACGGATCTGGGGTTTCGAGCCCAGGTCGCCCGTGTTGGTGACAATCAGTCCCGGAACGGCACCCTGCAGGGCGAGCGACATGTCGATCATCGGTTTGTCGTTCAGACGTTCCATGTCTACGCGCTGTACGACGCCCGATTTGGCGCGGATGTCGAGTTCGTTGATGTTGCGGCGGGCGACCACGACCACTTCACCCACATCGGTAGCATCCTGCTGCATGGCGGCATCCTGAACTTTCTGTCCGGTATACTTTACGGATACTTCCTTCATGCCGATGAAGGTGAAGAGCACGATGTCTCCCATGGCCCATTCTCCGCGCAGCGTATAGTGCCCGTTGGTGTCGGTAACGGTTCCCTGCATGGTGCCTTTGATGCGCACGGTGGTACCCGGAAGGGGCTGCCCGTGGTTGTCGGTGACAGTGCCGCTCAACTCGCAATGTTGCTTGATCGTTTTTTCTTGAGCCCAGCTACCCATGCTTGGCAACACTGGCAGTATCCAGGAGAGGAGAATTGCGAGGTAATGTTTTTTCATTCAGAGCCGGTTTGTTCGTATATATAACATTATGTTGGATATGGAGATGTGCACGATAGGACTGTAGCTTGCTCGCTTATGGAGTTCGGAACGCATTCTCAAGAGTTTTTGCAGATTTAAATCTATTTAGACTGAAAAACATCGTTAGCTGCGTTGTGACTCGCATTTTCAAATACGGGGACAAAAGTACTTTCAAGGGAAAAGAGAAACAATCCCGAGTTTTAGGTATTTCCCAGTATCATGAGAGTCCAGCTTGCATAATAAAAACGGAGCTCCCTGTGAGTCTGGAATTCTCGTCATTACTGCTTATATTTTCCTCGATAACCTTGGATTCTTTCGTTGGCAGAGACTGTTATTGAAAGTGATATGGTTAATTATTATGGCTCCTCCTCTGCATGATGTAATGTCATTTTATGAAGATTGGCGGACTTGATCTTCTCCGAGGAACTTGCCAGAATGGTCTCGACCTTTTTCAAGGAGGCGTCATCTCCCAGGCTGGACGCTTTCAGCGGCGTCACGGGTGCTTTTTCCCATTCTCATCCAGCACGGTATATACCAAACCGTGGTATGGTTTCCTGCACGTGATCCTTGCGGCTCTTCTACACCGATACGATACAGGGCGAGTAGCGCTCTCAATTCCCGTCAGGATCTTCAAATATCAGTCTTGTCGACAATACGAAAGCCTTTCCCTTGTTGACTTTCAACTGATTGTAATTCAGAATGCCATACGCATTCTTTCCGGTAGTTATGTTAGCTATCATTTTGTCTTAATTTTTGAACTGTGGCAAAAATCTTCTCACTGACAGCAATCAATTGGATGACGCGAAATGTTTTGTCAAAGATCCGCCTCTTGATGAAACGAGCCATTGAATGTCTCGAACATGGTCAGGAAACGGGCGTATTCTTCGTCCGTAAATCGAACCATGACGCATTTCTTTGCCGAATCGGCTTTGGGAGGCCTGCCCGGTTTCCTTTGTTTGTCGGGAGTAATAAGGTCTTCCATAGCATTCAATTTTGCATGGAGGAGACGAAGCTCCTCTGTGTTAAATGTGGACCGATATCCAGCAGACGACAATGCTATTATTTTGTCCTTCTGACTGTCCGGAGAGAGAGGATCCGATCTCGGTCTGTTTCACGAGGCAAAGTTACCGAGAGGAATCATTGGTTGTATAAGGGTACGCGACGCCAACCACTGCCACACCGACGCCAACCACTGCCACGGACAGAATATAGCAGGTAGCAGGGGCTGGAATGTTTACAGATTGAGTGTTAAAGACAACCCCGAGAGGCTAAGTTTCCTTTGTCCTATCTGGTCGCAAAATATTTTGCCGAGTATGGTCTTCGCGCGAGAAAAGACCGGAGTATGTTTTCGGGGTGGCTGTTATTTGCAGATGATCCATTCGCCAGAACGCGCTGGGCCGACATGACGAATCACACCCGCACGAGTCAGACGTTACAAATGGTATTTGACACCATCGGGCGTAATACCTACCAACCAGGCCAGAGCAGCATGTGAAATTCCCGGGTGTCGACCATTCTCATTTAACTTCTCTTCCTGAGCAAAAACTGAGGTGGTTTTGGGGCAGTTTTCTGGGTAGTCTATGTCTTTGCAATTACTCAAAAATAAACTCGATAAATGGTGTGCAACCTACTTTTCCTCCACTGACAGCAATTGTTTGGTCATATTTGGGTGTGCCCATAAGCAGGTTTTCCAGCGTATTTTTTGCACAAAAGAATGGTCCTTAACCGCCGCAAATCATGGTAATAATTGACAGAGTTTTTATGGGATTGAGCGTGGGAGAAGGCCATTGTGGCGGCTAATTCCATTGTTTTACGTTGCTTATGTGTATGAAGAGAGGGTCGTGTCACGGCCTCGATTTGAGATGGAACAAGCCATTAGATGTTCGTCATATCTCGTGATTACAGTCAGAAAACCGGTGTGATTTCATCCGAGAATCGAAACAGAATATCCCCATTTGTCGGAGCAGTCTTTCAAAGGCTGCTCCTTTTCTTTTGCCCGTAGGACGCAATTATGCCTTCCAAGGTCCCCATTTTTGAACGAAGGGTGCCGGAAACCCTTCAGCGGTTAAAATCCGGTCTCGGCACATGGGGTGCCCTGTAAAAAACGACGACTTCGGAGGAGTTTTCCACTCCCTTGCGGGCAAGCTGTTTTCGTTACCGAGAATATTTCGCGTAACGGAAAACACAGCTTGCTGAGTCCCGAACATTTTTTATGTTCTGGGGACTCAAAAACGGGTCGAACATCACGCCCCGTTTCCCCCTGTTCGTCGGCCAGCACAAAGAGGCGAACGTCGGGTCCCGGCATAGTCTCACGGGACACGGTTTTCGATAAGAGTAATCGCTTTTCATGGTCGAACGCGACGCCAACCACTGCCACACCGACGCCAACCACTGCCATATCCTCAGGAACCCGCGCAAATCGGGTGAAATGCCCCTTTCTTTGTTCCCGGCAACAAACCAGCATTGATTCGATTCAACAAGTCAGCCATTAAATTTTTCAACATGCAATTCGATCAACATCGATGTAAAAATTTGAAGGTGTACAGTTTTGTTGTTTTGTTGATACACTGTTTTGCTGTTTTACGGACACATTGTTTTGCTGTTTTGCAGGTACACTGTTTTGCTGTTTTACCGATACACAGTTTTGTTGTTTTACAGATACACTGTTTTCAATATGGATGCACAACACAGAATCAGAGATGAAACATGGCATTAGTTCAATCTATCAGCCGTTCGCTAAGGATAGATTGAAATTCAGAATTGCTCCAACGGGCATGAATATCTATGAATCAATGATTTATATATGAACTCTTAAATCTGAAAAGAGTATGGCAAAAGACCCCATTTATCTGGCCTTCTCGACACAGAAGGGAGGAGCCGGGAAAACGACGCTTACCGTACTTGTCGCGTCGTATCTGCACTATGTGAGAGGTTACAATGTTGCAGTTCTGGACTGTGACTATCCCCAGCATTCGATCGTGGAGATGCGGCGCCGGGATTTGAAGCAGATTAAGGATGACGAGTATTATCGAGGCCTTGCCTATGCGCAGTTCACGCGTCTCAACAAGAAGGCCTATCCGGTCATCGAAAGTAGCACTGAAAGATCCATTGAGGATGCAGAACGAATTACGTCGCAGGCCGCTTTTGACATTGTGTTTTTCGACTTGCCCGGGACGGTCAACAATCCATCGGTTATCCGTGCGCTGTCCAACATGGACTACATCTTCGCGCCGATTGTCAAGGAGTCGATCATCAACAATGCCGACTGCAAGATCGATTGAAGCCTGTCACGTTTCTTTTCGAGAAACTTGATGGTTTCGTCTACGGTATGGATCGCACCTTTATCCGGGATAGGCAGACAAGCCAGAGAGCCTCGGAGGTTCGACATGGCGGTAATTTGCTTAGTGAGCTGCCGTATGACCGTTCTCTTCTGCCTGAGCCGCAGGATAGCCTCTCCCTGTATCTTGAAAGGTTGCGGATTCATCTTCTCTCCGTAGAGAGCTATGAGCCGAGCGCCGATTTTGTCAGTCTTGACAGTGGAGAGCATGGTCTGGCGAAGTTCTTTATCTTCAACGGATTTTCCATGCTGATAGTAATCCCTACGACATTAAGCATGTACAACAGCAAGGCACTGTAGTTTCCGGTGGCTTCCATGACACAGTGGATGCTGCCGTCTTTTGGGAGAGTTTCGATGAATTGCTTAATCCCAGCGGTCGTGTTGTTAAAAGTATGGATTTCTCCGCCTTTGCTGGAGGAGTAAGCCACCACGAATGTAGCCTTACTCACGTCGATTCCAATGTATTTCATGGCCGTTTGGTTTTTTAGTTTTAATGACATCGCTTACACCTTGATCCTTCATTGCGAATACGGGTTCAAACACCTTACGAACTATCCGGATTCCGATGTAAAGAGTATGGGGTCAGAACATAGCTTTCGGTCTCGCAGGCCAATGAAAGATCGGACTTATTCCATACTCTGATGTCTTAATCACTCAAATTTATAATAACTAAAATTAATATACAACGAAATATGTCGGGATAATAAATCTCTATCGGAGTGCCATCCGCATCCGGATAGATCAAAAAATCGCTATGAAATACAATTCTATGGCGAACAGCTTGGAGGAAAAGAGCCTCGTAAATACTCGCGTGCGTCTGTTCTGTCCCGTAAACAGAACATTCATACAGGACCTGCAAATGAAAAAACGCTCCAATGCGGGAAGCATTGGAGCGCCCTTTGACTTTGAATAATAATGATTATTGGCCTATAGCGTACTTTTCAAACCACCATGGATAGTGATCTGCCCGGAAATGAATCTGATGTTTAGAGCCATCATACTCCGCAAAAAAGGTCTTCACATATTCGTCCGTAATGCTGTTATCGAAAAAATAGGCTCGATCGGCAAGTTGAATCGCTCGCCTCAGATTACGCAAAGACCCCTCATATCGCTTGCGGATCTTCTCCTCCGGAACATCATGACCCCCTACTTCCACTCGGAAACGACCCCGGTCTATATTGATCGTAACATCTTTCGTGGAGACAAAATAGAGATAGATCCGATAGCCCATACTCTTGGCCAGCTGAATATAATCCAACTTGCGGCTGTCGGACATAACCGTTTCAATGGTGAATGTCTCCACGACATTCAACATCTTCAAACGGAGAAATTCTGCAACAAAAGCCGCAAAATAGGAATCTATCAGTGCTGGATCCGGAATATTCAGTACATTAAGATGCACTTTCAGCGTGTCGAGCAATTGTTGTCCATGCCCCGTCTTGGCAAACAAGCCACTGGCCTGAAATCCGGTTTTTAATTCCTCTTCGCTGACGATAATGGAAAAATCATTGAATGACAAGCGACCTTTGGTGCGCAAATCCTTCTCGATCAAATCGGCATTCACCGTCTCCTTCGGAGTGAGGTCGAAGCGCCGAAGCTCGGTGTAGATCCCGAGCTGATCCCATTCCGCATGGTACACGGAGGGTCTGCGACCGAGCATCTCCATACTCCCGGACCCAAGCACGTCCACCGGAGGATTGACCTTTGAACGAAGGGTCTCGTCGGGCAGCAATTCCAACGTGCGAACGTAGGTAAGCTCCATGCATGGATGGTTGAGATGATCTGCAAGAAAACGCAGATAATCATCGTAAAGCGACTCGCCACGCAGAGTGCAGTTGAAGAGAAGAACGCCCGCATCGGTTTCAATACCCCGGTACGACAGCGGACGTTCTTCGAAATTGGAACCCTCATAGAGGCGAACCCGTTCCAGATAGTCGGGATTGTCGTACAGATCCGCTATCTGACGGGTACCCCCCCCCTTTGAAGGCCATAGAGCAATGGATAGAGACGTCTCGTAGCACGCGGCCGCAGGCCCTGGTCCCGAACGGCCTGCAGCAGCCTGCGTGGGTAGATCGAAATGTTTTCGTTTCCGGCCCACACGGATGCGGGATTCTCAAAGCGCCAATGGACAAAAAAAGCTGTTGCCATACGGCGGCCGCATTTGATTGAGAAGAGCCATCGCTCAGTGTATCGAGAAATGTTAGAAACTTCTGAAAAAACGACCGTTGGCCGATGTTACCTGAACCTTCCCGTCCGTTGCAAGCATCATGAAGACATCGCCCGGATGAAGGGATTCCTCGGACTGAATCAGAGAGCTGTTTTCCATGTTGTTCATCGTCGCGAAAATTATAGTTTCATCTTCCGTTGTGTCTTCCGCATACGGACTACGCGGAAGGTCTGCTCCTGCTGCCGCGTCAGTTGCTGGAAGCTGAATTCATCCCTCTTCCGATCGAAAGAAACCCGACAGCAGCCGGCATATCCGGCCCGTGTCGCAACATCATCCACAACAACTGAACCTCCGGTATAGAGGATCTTATACTGTGCATAGTCGAGAGGCTGCCGCAGCGTCTGATCGACACGTCGATGGAAAGAGTAGATGTTGTCGCCCTTTGCCACCGACTCGGGGACATAAATTCTCAAATGCAGGTAGTTCGATTCCGCATACAGACACATATCGGGAGTCCGCAGGTGTTGCGGAACCCACTGGATAGCCCGCGGATCCTCACGCACGGCGCTCTCGGCGATGCGCTTCGAGATGATCTCCGGGGCAAGAAGATGAAGGCAGCGGCTGTTTTTCCGTATCGCCTCATAGGCCATCTCCTCACTTACCATGCGTCGCGGAATGAGGTTGAGCAGCCGGTCGATCTTCTGCGGATCGCGCTCCTCATGCAGCACCTGCATCAGAAGCTCCGGACGTGTGATCGCTCCGAGGGCCGAGAAATCCGAGGAATCACGCAAGTAGCTCCGCTCGAAGGCAAGGCGGTTCAGCGCCTCCGTACGCTCCGCTTCCGGGACGCCAAAAAGAATCCGCGGAGTCTCTTCAATCAGCGAGGCATAAAACGCCTCGTTCTTCATCGTCTCGGGAAGATACTCGATGGCATAAGGGCTCGTTCTGACGGCTGATCGGCACAGCGCCTCGGTTTTGAGCGCCTCGGGGACGTAGCGAAGATTCATCCCGTCGGTCTTCACAGCCGCTTCGCAGAGCGACTGGTCCCGGAGACGTTCCGGGAGCGCATAGAACAGTTCGGGCTCTTTCAGAAAGATCTTCTCGGCAAGACGCAACGTCATGACTTCCGGATTGATATTCTTGAGGAAATTCTGCGTCTTGGAGTACGTATCACAGCGTTCATCGAGCATGCGCTCAAGCAGATCGGGATATGGAATGAAGCGAACGAGATCACAGCCCTTCGTCCGGGCGTATGCCATCTCGCAATCCTCCCGGGTCAGCAGTTGCGGTTTGAAGTAACGGATAGCCGCGGGATCCGCGGCCAGCGCCTTCCGGTACAGATCCCGCGTATGCAGTTTGTCCGGGACATAGAGCAAGGCTCCGACGCTGTTCATCACCGCCGCCTCGCACAATGCGGCGCTACGCTGCGCCTCGGGAATATCATGCAGCAGGATGCCGTCTCCTCGGACGGCCTCCAGGCAGATCTTTTCGCTTCTCAAATGCGCCGGAAGAACCAGCAGACACATCGGATCCGTCTGAACCCCGTAGAGCGCGACCTGCTCCGTAAGCGCCGAGGGATCAATCCCGGCCATGAGTTCCATAAGGTTGTAGCCTTGCCGATGGTACTTCTGCAAACCCTCCAAACAAACCTCCGGGAAGGGAATATCTTCCAGAACGCTGCGAAGCATCTCACGCGTGAACGGCTCCGCATTCAGAGCCTCCCGGCACAACTCCGGCGTGCGCAGCGCCTTGGGAACATATTTCAGCACAAGTCCGTCACCCTTGACGGCCGTCTCGCACATCTGCGCGGTCAACACCTTGTCGGGAACAAATGTCAAGGCCCACGGATCATGGCGCACGGCAAGCATGCACAACGATGCCGTGCGATACTTGTCCGGCACGAAATTCAGCGCCGAGCCGTAATGGCGAACCGCCTCCCGGCACATCGCCTCCGTCTTCAGCTCCTCGGGAACGTAATCGAAGGCAAAAGCCCAGTCGCGAATGGCTCGGAGGCACAGCGACCGCGAGAGCAACTCCCGAGGCACATAGCGAATATTGGCTCCCGACATCTCGACGGCATGGCTGCAGACAGCCTTCGTACGCCGTTCAAGAGGCAGCGTGCGTAGCAAATCCTGAAAGGTCTGATCCTGATCGAGCAGAGCAATGTCTGCCTTTTCCTGTGGTGTCATTTTTCTTTCGTATTAAAAACGCCCGACAAAATTGCCGGGCGTCTGCGGTTTTTTACTCACCCGTATCGGTGTCATTCTGGAACGTGAAGCTCTTCTGAACCACCTGTCCCATATTGTCCTCGACATAGATGTCGATCACCTGCTGAGCCTCGCTCAACGATGTGTAATAGAGGCGGAACGAGGTTCTCTCCAGCGGATAACGGTCGTTCGGGAGGAAGACCGTCCCGTCGTCCATACGCAGCTCCCCCTCGCCGTCCGGCTGGAAATAGCGGATCGTGTATCGGGCCTCGTCATACTCTCCCTCGCGAACCAGCGTACAGCGTATCTCGGCTGTCTCGCCCACACTGAGCCGCTTCTGTACGGGCATCGTCTCAAGGGTGAAGCCATAGCGCTGCTGAATGTTCAGGTTCTCATCGCATGCAACAGTCAGCACGCCTGTCATTGCTATGCCGGCGCAGAGCGCCAGCCATCTTTTCAATCGTCTCATCGTTTTTTGTTTTTTAGTATTCGACCGAATCGTTCGGCACATCTTCCCAATCGGGAATCATTACCGTGTCCGCGTCTATTGTCGGACATCGGATCACCTCGACCGTCGTATCCTCATAGACGTTGCAGGCCGTGAAGAGCGAGACGAAGATCGCGCCCCAGGCTGCAGCCAGAAGAACGTAGGTCAGAATCGTTATTATGCGTTTGCGTTTCATCATTTTTACTCTTTTAAAAGTTCCGAAATTTCGGGGTCCAGATTCCCCCGGTACTCCATGCGTTCATCCCGGCGGCAGGCTTCGAGAAAGTGCTCACGTCCCTCGGCCTTGCGCCCCAGCCGCGAGCAGGCTATGGCCCGCAGGTACTCCGTCACGGCATCCGTCGGCATCGTCGAGAGCAACTCCAGCGCCCGCTCGTTGTGGTCCATCGA
>NZ_NFLR01000006.1:0-180185 GCF_002161005.1 Alistipes sp. An116 | reverse complement strand
CTTGATTTACACCCTTTCTGGCGGTGCGTAGGGGACTCGAACCCCTGACCCCGTGCGTGACAGGCACGTATTCTAACCAGCTGAACTAACGCACCCCTTTCGGTATTGCGAGTGCAAAGGTAGCACTTTTTTTGGAATCGGCAAATTTTTTCAGACCTTTTTGAAAAAAGAAAATTGCACGCTTCCGTAACTTCTTAATTGCCAGAAGTGCTTGTAAGTCGAAAAATCCATTTTCTTGGAATGCTCAAAAATCAGCAGTCCGTCCGGCGTCAACAGATCACGCTCGAAGACCTCCCGAATGACCTCCTCGCTGCCGGGCAGATCGTATGGAGCGTCCGAGAAGATGATGTCGAACTGCTTGGGACAACTCTTCAGATAGAGGAAGACATTGGCCTTGACGGGATGGAGGTTGTCGATGCCTAATTGTTGAGCCGTTTGTCGGATAAAGTTGTAGTGGACGGGGTTGATCTCCACCGACGTGACGCTCCGCGCCCCTCTCGAGGCGAATTCATAACTGATCGATCCGGTCCCGGCGAAGAGATCCAGCACGTCACACTCTTCGAAATCGACCAGATTGTTCAGCACGTTGAAGAGGTTCTCCTTGGCGAAGTCGGTCGTAGGCCGGGCCCGGAGATTGCGTGGGGGATTGATGGTCCGCCCTCTGTATTTACCGCTTACTATTCGCATAATACCTTTTCGAAAACTTTACCGATCCATTTCCGGACTTTTTTCGGTTCATCGCCGGCAATCCGCAGTTCATATTCCGCCAGCGGGAACTCCGCACCGAGCCGCTGGATGAAATAGCCGATTTCGGCTTCTGTCGAACCGACAATTACCTCGGCCAGCTGCAGCACTCCGTCGCGATAGACTTTGACGTAGAGGAGTGTTCCCCGCCGGCAGATCCATACACATCTGCGGGTCTCGTCGGGCTGATACTCGAGCGGAGAGATGAATCGTGCCTGCGGGAGTTTTTCGGCGATCAGTTGCCGGGTCTTCTTCTCCATAGCCGCCACGGCTACCGTGCCGTTCTTGGCCGGACAGACTGCGGTGCACTCCGACTCGGCAAGCGGCATTCCGTTTGCGGCGAGGAACTCTGCTGCCCGTTCATTTTGGAACAGGTTTTCCGGCACGAGCATGGTTTTTGGGAGGAGAAGTTCCACCTCGACCGGCTTGTCCGACGGGGTCATCTGCTCGAGTTCCGGGAGTGAAAAAGAGTGTCCATCCAACGACTGCTGAATGGACACTCCGAATTTTGAAGAAGGGGTTTTACTCCCAGTTACCTGCCTCATTGTTACCATTGTCCATGGAACCGAATTTGAGTCCGGCATAACGGTTGTAGTTGTTCTCCTCGTCGTCGATCAGGTTGATAACCTCCTGACGATAGGCAACCGTATCGAGGAACATCTTGTAGGGGGCACGGCACTCCACGACAGGGATCACGACCTTGGACTCGGTGGTGATGATACCGGCCTCCAGAATGAACTGCGCCTTGTTGTCGGTACCGGGGATATAGCGGAAGTTGAGTACATCTTCGCGCGAGAGTTTCTTGGGGGCGAAGATGGTGTCGATAACGGCGATCTTGAATTTCTCGACATTCTTGCGACCGGCCTTCTTCAGCATGGCCATGGCGACGGAGTCATCCTCGTCGACGATTTTGCGTTCGAGTTCGAGGGTGTCGTTCAGCACGAAGGACTCCAGGGTGTCGAAGCTGGCGGTAAAGCGCTGATACTTGGTTTTGAAAGCGCGCTCAGCGGTACGGATGTCCTGAAGGCGGTCGATAACCTGCGCTTTTTTGGCCTTGGTATCCGCCTCGAACTTGATCGGGGTGGAGATCTGAACATAGATGACGTAGATCAGAGCGATGATGGCTACGGCAAGAATGATTTGAAAGAGTTTTTTCATTTTATAAAATATTTGTTGTTAATTTTGCACAGTAAAACACCGACACATGTTCAGCACACGTATTGCGACCCAAATTTACGGTAAAATTTGTTTCGAAACAACTCCCGGGCAAAAAAAAATTATAGAAAAGTTGTCGGAATACCTGTCAGAGAGTGATACGTCGAAGATTTTCGTCCTGAACGGTTACGCCGGAACGGGCAAGACGACGCTGGTTGCGGCGTTGGTCGGGGCGCTCAAGGAGCTGGGAATCAAGACGGTGTTGCTGGCTCCGACGGGTCGGGCGGCGAAAGTGCTGGCGCAATACTCTCAGGAGAAGGCACTTACCATCCATAAGCGCATCTACCGCCAGCGGACGAATGCCGATTACGAATCGAAATTTTCCCTGAGTCCCAACCTGGAAAAGGGGGCCGTCTTTATTGTTGACGAGGCCTCGATGCTGTCGGATACGGCCTCGTCTGGGGCGCTTTTTGGCAGCGGGTCGCTGCTGTCGGACCTGGTGGATTACGTCCGTTCGGGACGCGGCTGCCGACTGATTCTGGTGGGAGACAGTGCGCAGCTGCCGCCCGTGGGGAGCGACTTCAGCCCGGCACTGGACCCCACGACGATGTCGGCCTACGGCGAGGTGGTCTACGGGACGATGGATGAAGTGGTGCGCCAGGAGTCCGAATCGGGAATCCTCTTCAACGCGACGCTTGTGCGCTGCATGCTGGAGAACGGCATCTGCACGACGCCGCATTTCGAGATGAACTATCCGGATATCGAGGCGGTCGAGGGCGGGGAGTTTCTCGAGAAGCTTCAGGATTGCTACGAGCGCTACGGGCGGGACGAGACGATCGTCATCACGCGTTCGAACAAGCGGGCGAACCGTTATAATGAAGGTATCCGCCGCAACGTGCTCTACGCCGAGGAGGAGATCGAGAGCAACGACATGCTGATGGTGGTCAAGAACAACTACTACTTTCCGGAGCACACGGAGAATTGCCCGATGAACTTCATTGCCAACGGGGACATTGCGCGACTGAAACGGCTGCGGCGGTTCGAGGATTTCTACGGATTCCGCTTTGCGGAGGCGCTGCTGTCGTTTCCGGACTACGACGATACGGAACTCGAATGCAAGATTCTGCTCGATACGCTCACGTCGGAGTCGCCGTCGCTGACACGCGAGGAGTCGACGCGACTGTTTTACGAGGTGGAGAAGGACTACACGGATATCCGCAGCAAGTTGAAACGCTTCCGCGAAATCCGTGAGAATCCGCACTATAACGCGCTTCAGGTCAAGTTTTCCTACGCCGTGACGTGCCACAAGGCGCAGGGTGGTCAGTGGCGGGCGGTATTTGTGGATCGGTGCCTGTTCGGCGACGAGCCGATGACGCGCGACCTGCTGCGATGGCTCTATACGGCCCTGACGCGCGCCACCGAGAAACTCTATCTGGTCAACTTCGATTCCACGTTTTATGAATAGCGAACAACACCCCTTGAAGCCCTTTCTTCCGGAGCAGGCCCGGCTGTTGATGTTGGGGAGTTTTCCGCCGCAGCGCAAGCGGTGGTCGATGGAGTTCTACTACCCGAACTTCCAGAATGACATGTGGCGTATCGTCGGTTATCTGGCCCTGGGCGACCGACACGCCTTCGAGATTCCGGGTGAGCGGCGCTTCGACCAACCGAAGATCGAGTCCTTCTGCCGCGAGCGGGGGATCGCCTTATACGACACGTCGGAGGAAGTAATCCGTCTGAATAACAACGCCTCTGACGCATCACTTCAAGTGGTTCGCGAGGTTGACCTGGCGGCGCTTTTGCGGCGAATTCCGTCGTGCCGGACGATTGTGGTCACGGGCGGCAAGGCGGCCGATACGCTGTGCCGCATCACGGGGTGTGAGCTGCCGGCTGTCGGGGCGTGGAGCGCGGCGCGGTATGCCGATCGGGATCTGCACATCTGGCGCATGCCGTCGACCTCCCGAGCCTTCCCGCGCCCGATCGAGTGGAAGGCCGAATTTTACCGGAAACCCTTCGCCGAATCGGGCATTCTCTGACCGGCGCCCGCTTCCGGCAAACCCTTCGGACCATCCCCAGCCTGTCCTCTTGCACCCAGACCGCCGCTTGTGCCTTGGCTGCCCGCCTGCACCCGGATCGTTCGTCCGTGCACTCTGCCCCGCCGACCCGTCCGATACCGAAAAATTCGACCGGCCACATTGCACGACCGCCGAAAAAAAGCTATCTTTGTCTCGTCTTTTTAGCGATTTTTACCTTGGCTACCGAAAAGAATAACGAAAAGAAAACCGACACGAAAAAATATGTCGAAACCCCCTTGATGAAGCAGTATTACTCGATCAAGGCGGTGCATCCCGATGCCGTGCTGCTCTTCCGGGTGGGGGATTTCTACGAGACCTTCGGGGAAGATGCAATCAAGGCGAGCGGCATTCTGGGTATCACCCTGACGCGCCGGGCCAACGGAGCCGCCTCGTATGTCGAACTGGCCGGCTTTCCCTACCATGCGATCGACAGCTATCTGCCGAAACTGGTCCGTGCGGGCGAGCGAGTGGCGATTTGCGAGCAGCTCGAAGACCCGAAGCTGGTCAAGGGGCTGGTCAAACGGGGCGTGATCGAGCTGGTGACACCGGGTATTGTTCTGGGCGACAACATTCTGGCCAACAAGGAGAACAACTTCATAGCGGCGGTCTATTTCGGCCGGCAGAAGACGGGAGTCGCCTTCCTTGACCTCTCGACGGGCGAGTTCTACGTAGCCGAGGGAACAGATGCCTACGTGGATAAACTGCTTTCGAATCTTCAGCCGAAAGAGGTTGTGTATCAACGGGGTTGCGAAGATCGCTTCACGTCAAGCTTCGGGTCGAGGCTCTATACCTACCGTCTCGACGAATGGGTCTTCTCGGAGGATGTCAACCGCGAGAAACTCTGCAAGCAGTTCGGCACACCGTCGCTCAAGGGCTTCGGTATCGACCACTTCACGGCGGGCATCTCCGCTGCCGGCGCCATTCTCTATTATCTGGATTTTACCGAGCATCACGAAACGGGCCATATCACCTCGATTTCGCGTATCGACCAGGATGATTACGTCTGGGTGGACAAGTTCACAATCCGCAATCTGGAGCTTTTCTCCTCGAACGGCGCGCGTGAAAAGGGCAGCTTTGCCGATGTGATTGACCGCACGCTGACGCCGATGGGCGGTCGTCTGCTGAAGCGCTGGATCGCCATGCCGATCAAGGATCCCGTGCAGATCAACCTCCGGCTGGATGTGGTCGAGCGCTTCACGAAGGATGCGGAGCTGGCCGACGCCATTCGCGAACAGGTTTCGCTGGTGGGCGACCTCGAACGTATTGCGGGACGTATTTCGGCCCAGCGGGTGACGCCGCGCGAACTGGTCCAGCTGAAGAACTCGCTCACGGCGATCGAGACGCTGAAGGCGGCCCTCGAATCGACGGACGACGAGCGGCTACAGTCGCTGGCCTCGCAGATCGACCTGCTGACGGAGGTCCGCGACCGGATTGCGCACGAGATCTATCCCGATCCGCAGAACAACCAGATCCAGAAGGGCGGGGTGATTGCCGACGGGGTGAATCCCGAGTTGGACGATCTGCGTCGGATCGCCCTTCACGGCAAGGACTATCTGGCCCATATCCAGCAGCGGGAGAGTGAGCAGACGGGGATTCCCTCGCTGAAAATCAGCTACAACAACGTCTTCGGCTACTACATCGAGGTCCGCAATGCCCACAAGGACAAGGTTCCGTCGACGTGGATCCGCAAGCAGACGCTGGCCAATGCCGAGCGTTACATCACCGAGGAGCTGAAGGAGTACGAGGAGAAGATTCTGGGTGCGGAGGAGAAGATGCTGCAGCTCGAGCAGCAGATCTACGCCGAGCTGATGGCCTTCATCTGCCACTCGCTGAGTCCGATGCTGCGCGATGCCGCGGTTGTTGCGCGGATCGACTGCCTGCAGTCGTTTGCGCGGCTGGCCGTCGAGCGGCACTATGTCCGTCCGGTTCTCGACGACGGCAAGCGGATCGACATCCGTCAGGGCCGTCACCCGGTGATCGAGACCCTGATGCCCGTGGGGGAGGAGTACATTCCCAACGACGTGATGCTCGACGACAAGAAGCAGCAGATCATGATGATCACCGGCCCGAACATGTCGGGTAAGTCGGCCCTGCTGCGTCAGACGGCACTCATCATCCTGATGGCGCAAATGGGATCGTTCGTGCCGGCCCAATCGGCCCATATCGGCGTGGTGGACAAGATCTTCACGCGTGTGGGGGCCTCGGACAACATTTCGCAGGGCGAATCGACGTTCATGGTCGAGATGTTGGAGTCGGCCAGCATTCTGAACAACATTTCGGATCGGAGCATCGTGCTGTTGGACGAGATTGGCCGCGGTACGAGCACCTACGACGGCATCTCGATAGCCTGGGCGATGGTCGAGTACCTGCACAACCATCCGACGGCCCGGGCCAAGACGCTCTTTGCGACGCACTACCACGAGTTGAACGAAATGGAGCAGATGTGTCCGCGGGTGAAGAACTACCACGTGGCGGTGACGGAGGTGGGCAACCAGATTGTCTTCCTGCGCAAGTTGGAGCGTGGCGGTACGGAGCACTCGTTCGGTATCCACGTGGCGCGCATGGCGGGCATGCCGGCCTCGGTGGTTGCGCGGGCCGACGAGATTCTGCGCAACCTTGAGCTGGTCTACGGCAACACCGAGATTGTCCCGAGCCGCAGCCTGAAGGATCGGGGGCGGAAATCGGCGCAGGCCGTAAAGGAGGCAGCCGAGAGTGGAGTGCCGCAGAACATGCAGCTTTCGATGTTCCAGCTGGACGATCCGGTACTGGTGCAGATCCGCGACCAGATCAAGGGGATTGACATCAATGCGCTGACGCCGCTCGAGGCCTTGAACAAGCTCAACGAGATCAAGAAGATCACGGGTCTCTGATTGGCCGACGGACTTCCGGGCGGTGCCGGTTCCGTTTGGCCGGTTCCGGACTTTCGTTGCGGCCATACCAACGGGAGCTTATACCGGCATGAGACCGGATCGGACGCAGGACATCCGGTACTGTGCGCTCGGCAATCCAATCCCGCCGATCACCCCTGACAAAAGAGGGTGATCAGCAGCGGGACGCTGATTTCGAGGGCGATTCCGTGTAGAATGGCCAGTGGTACGAGTTGCGAGCTTCCGCCCGAGTAGCGGACAATCCCGGGCAGACAGACATCCATCGAGTTGATCCCGGCTGCCGAGATCGGAGCAATGCGTCCGCACCAGCGGGCGAAGAGCGGGAGACAGAACAACACGCACATTTCGCGTGCGACATTTGCCAGCAGGGCGACTGTGGCCAACTCTGCGGCACCGTCGGCGCCGAGCGAAGCCACTCCGACATTGGCGATCAGCACCGAGGAGAGCGAGTAATATCCAAACCCGCTTCCGACGGCCAGACACTCCGTCAGCGAACGGCTTCCCGGAATCAGCGCGGCACAGGCGGCGAAGAGAAGCGATCCGGCAATCGTGAACAGGGGCAGGAGCAGCATCCGGGGTCTGATCGAGCGAACGACCTCCTTGAGGTTGTCACTGCCGCCGAGGCCGATTCCCACCTGGAGAATCAGAATCGAGAGGAGCACCATCGAGAGATCGGGGCGATGCATCCATTGGGGCTCGAGACCGGAGATCCCGAGCAGTATTCCTGCCGCAAAGCATCCGAAAATCAACAGATTGGCTTTCATCGGCGACCTCCTTTCCCAAAGATGAAACGCTGAGCGGCCCATCCGGCCACAAGGCTTCCGGCCGTAGCCAGTGCGGCGATCAGCAGGGCCTGTCCGCCGTATTGGCCGAGGCTGTGGATCAGCTCATGGTTTGATCCGATCGAGCAGCCGAAGACGAAGAGCAGGGTAGCGATGGTCGCCTGTACCCCGATTTCGGTTTTATGAACGAGCGGGCGTCGGCGCAATAGATAGCCGACCCCGATTCCTGCGAAGAGGAGAAACAGAATTCGAAACATGGGTGAAATCGTCGTTTATGCCCGCAGATACGCACAACCATCACGGCGAGGCGTAGACCCGCGAGGCAAAATGATTAAATATGCAGGATGAATCGAATCCGGAGTGCAGAATGCTCCGGAACGGACGGAGCGGTTCTCCGCCGCTTACTGTCTCCGGCGCTCAGATAAAGCCGCTGAACCAATGTACATGCACGGTCTGCAAGGACCGAATGGGACCTCGCTGCGCATTTTTGAGGATATGTCTGCCGCGCATGTTCATATTCATGTATTGGTTTCGGGTGCAAAGATAGAACGGTTAAACCGTATTTCCAAATTTCTCTTTTATCCCCTCTGTTTCGTTTGGGCGCATGTATATGGAAATGCAATGTGCCGACTCTTTCGAATCGGCACATTGCGTGTTATGGCTCTCTCCTCTTTCCTCTCCTCCCTTTGCTCCTCACCCCTTCTTCCTAGCCCCCCCCCTTCGCCGGCCCCGGGGCTATTTGTTGCGCTCGATGAGCGAACGAATGCTCTGGATCAGCATGGTGACAGCCACGGAGTTGAAGCCACCCTCGGGAATGATGACGTCTGCATACTTTTTCGAGGGTTCGACGAACTCGTCGTGCATGGGCTTCACCGTGGAGGTGTATTGCGTGATGACGGACTGCATCGTACGCCCGCGTTCGCAGACGTCGCGCAGAATACGCCGGGCCAGCCGGATGTCGGCATCCGTGTCGACATAGACCTTGATGTCCATCAGATCGCGCAGTTCCTTGTTTTCGAAGATCAAGATACCGTCGACGATGATTACCTTCGAGGGTTTGACGCAGACGGTTTCGGGCATGCGGTCGTGCTCGACGAACGAGTAGACGGGATGTTCGATCGGAACGTTGTTTTTCAAGGCCTTGATGTGCTCGACCAACATCTCGGTATCGAAGGCCTGGGGATGGTCGTAATTGAGTTTCGTTCGCTCCTCGTAGGTGAGTTCGGGATGGGCCTTGTAGTAGTAGTCGTGGCAGAGCGTGGCGACATCGTCCCCGACGAACGCCTCCTGAAGCCGTTTGACGAGGGTTGATTTTCCCGAGCCGGTACCACCGGCGACACCGATAACCGTAACTTTCATACCGCGGGCGTTTTTAATCGGTTGACTGTTATTTCGTTCTATCGAAAAAGGACTGTCCGTACTCGTCGGACAGTCCTTTTCCGTGGAGTTTGCTTACGCGTCAATATTGGCGTAGTGGGCGTTCTTCTCGATGAATTCGCGGCGGGGCGGCACGTCGTCACCCATCAGCATCGAGAAGATGCGGTCGGCCTCGGCGGCATTTTCGATGTTGACCTGGCGCAGGATGCGCGTGTCGGGATTCATCGTGGTCTCCCACAGCTGGTGGGCGTTCATCTCACCGAGACCTTTGTAACGCTGTACGTGTGCTCCCTTGCCGAATTCGGCGGTGATCTCGTCGCGCTCCTTCTCGGTCCAGCAGTAACGCTCCTGCTTGCCCTTCTTGACCAGATAGAGGGGCGGGGTGGCGATGTATACGTGGCCGTTTTCGATCAGCTCCTTCATCTTGCGGAAGAAGAACGTCAGCATCAGCGTGGCGATGTGGCTTCCGTCGACATCGGCATCGGTCATGATGATGATCTTGTTGTAACGCAGCCCTTCGAGGTTGAGCGCCTTGGAGTCCTCCTCGGTTCCGATCTTGACACCCAGAGCGAGGAACATGTTCTTGATCTCCTCGTTCTCCCACATCTTGTGCTCCTGGGCCTTTTCGATGTTCAGGATCTTGCCTCGCAGCGGCATGATGGCCTGGAAGTTACGGTCACGGCCCGACTTGGCGGTACCGCCTGCGGAGTCACCCTCGACGAAGAAGATCTCGGCTTCCGAGCGGTCGCGGCTGGTACAGTCGGCCAGCTTTCCGGGCAGACCCGCTCCCGAGAGGACGGTCTTGCGCTGAACGAGTTCGCGGGCGTGACGGGCGGCGTGACGGGCCGTAGCGGCCAGAATCACCTTCTGCACGATGGCCTTGGCATCCTTGGGATTCTCTTCGAGATAATCGCCCAGAGCGGCAGCCATGGCCTGATCGACGGCGGCAGCCACCTCGTCATTGCCGAGTTTGGTTTTGGTCTGCCCTTCGAACTGAGGCTCGGCCACCTTGACCGAAACCACGGCGGTAAGACCTTCGCGGAAGTCGTCGCCGTTGATGTCGAACTTCAACTTGGAGAGCATGCCCGAATCCTCGGCGTACTTCTTGAGCGTTCGGGTCAGGGCCCGGCGGAATCCGGTCAGATGGGTACCGCCCTCGATGGTGTTGATGTTGTTGACGTACGAGTGGACGTTCTCCGAGAAGGAGTCGTTGTACTGCATGGCCACCTCGACCGGGACACCGTTCTTTTCGGTATCGAGATAGATGATCTGGTCGATGATCGGGGTTCCGCGCGTGGCGTCGAGATACTTCACGAACTCCTTGAGGCCCTCCTCCGAATAGAAGTGATCCTCACGGAGTTTCCCCTCCTCGTCGGGACGGCGGTCATAGAGGTTCAGATGGATTCCCTTGTTCAGGAACGCCAGCTCGCGGAGCCGGTTTGCGAGGATATCGTACTTGTATTCGGTGGTATGGGTGAAGATTTCGGCATCGGGCTTGAAGGTGATGGTCGTACCGCGGTCGGAGCATTCGCCGATGATCTCGACTTCGGAGGTAGGTTTCCCCTTGGAGTAGGTCTGGCGGAAGATCTTTCCTTCGCGGTGGACTTCGGCGATCAGCAGCGTGGAGAGGGCATTGACGCAGGATACGCCGACGCCGTGCAGACCTCCGGAGACCTTGTAGCTACCCTTGTCGAACTTACCGCCGGCATGCAGGACGGTCAGTACGACTTCGAGTGCGGACTTGCCCTCCTTTTCGTGGAATCCGGTGGGGATACCGCGGCCATTGTCCTTGACGGTGATGGAGTTGTCCTCGTTGATGGTGACATCGATATCGGTACAGTATCCGGCGAGGGCCTCGTCGATGGAGTTGTCCACGACCTCGTAGACGAGGTGGTGGAGACCCTTTTCGCCGATATCGCCGATATACATGGCGGGACGTTTCCGCACGGCCTCCAGACCCTCGAGGACCTGGATGTTGGATGCGGAATATTCTTCTTCCTGTTTCTTAATGATTTCTGGTTCGGTACTCATCTCAAACTTTCAAATATCGTACAAATGTACGAAAAGTTTTCGGATAATCCAATATGCCGGGGAGGCTTTCGGGCGGGAAAATCAGGCGAGTTCGGCTTCGAGATCGACCTCGCGGATCTTGCCCTGCGAGAAGAGGATGGCCCGTGCGGGATAGTTCTCGATCAGCGAGGTGTTGTGGGTGGACATCACCACGGCGCATCCGTCCTCGGCGATCCGGCGGAAGAGTTTCATGATGCCGTCGGCCGTCACGGGGTCAAGGTTTCCGGTGGGTTCGTCGGCCAGCAGCACCTGCGGGCGGTTCAGCAGGGCGCGAGCGATGACCAGGCGCTGCTGTTCGCCTCCCGAGAGTTCGAAGGGCATCTTGTAGCTTTTGGCGCCCAGCTCGACCAGCCCGAGAACCTTGTCGATGCGTTCGCGGATCTCGTGTTCGTACTTCCAGCCGGTGGCCTTCATCACGTAGTAGAGATTCATGAAGACGTTGCGGTCCGTAAGGAGCTGATAGTCCTGGAAGACGATTCCGATCTTGCGGCGCAGATAGGGGATGTCGCGGCGGCGGAGCTTCCGCAGGTCGAATCCGGCGATATGGCCTTCACCCGTAAGGAGCTGCATGTCGGCATAGAGGGTCTTCAGGAGCGAGCTTTTGCCGCTGCCGACGCGTCCGATCAGATAGACGAACTCGCCGGGACGGATAGCGAGGTTGACCTCCGAGAGGACCATTTCGCCCTGGCGGAGGAGTTTCTTTTCGGAGACGCTTCCGAAGGGGTCGTCGGCGTGGTAGATGGCCACGTCGCGGAGCTCAACGACATAGGAATTGTCCATGACAGTTTTCGGTTTACCGAGGCCAAAGATACGAAAAAATCTCCGGAACGGGGGAGCCGGAGGGTGAAAAACGGGAAAAATGTATTATCTTTGCCGCGTCTACGGTCGACAGCCGACTGCAAGCAAATTCGGGGGTGCCCGGTTTTGACAGCAGGCAGAGTTTGATTGTAAGCACGCCGAGCGCTGTGTGGCGGCTCGTAAATCCCGACGCTCGAACTACAAATGGCAATAACAGCTACGCACTCGCTGCCTAATTTTCAAGGAAAATTAGCTTAATCGCCGAGGCCAAGGCGTCTTGGCGACGAGTATCCCGGAGAGGTGTTCCGCTCTTTAATGCCTTTCCATACGGGGTATCATTCATTTAGAGATAGTGCACCGGCGGTCCCGACCGGCGTGCGAAGATCAAGGGACTGGGCCCTGTGCTGGGTTGTTGCCTGCCAGGTACGGGGAGAAGGATCAAACGGCGACTAAGCGTGTAGAAAGCTTTCGGGTTCCCTGTTTGGACGCGGGTTCGACTCCCGCCACCTCCACAAGCGAAATTGGCATCTGCTTAAATATTAAGTAGATGCCAATTTGTGTTTCAGCAGCCGTTTCACTTTTTGACAGCCGTCGACCGACACGTGAAAGCAATTCTCAACCGCGCTTCCGCACCTGTTTTTTGCATGGCAAGCTGCTGCACACGCCCCGAGGATCCTGTTGGAGCCGACGCAAAACGACTGGACTGTCAACCTGTTAAAACATAGAAAACCATGAAAGTCAAGCCAAATCGGGAAATTCCGGTTCTCTTCCTCAAGGGGAGTGAAGAACTTGAACGTGCAACGGGTGTCACCAGCAGCAGAGCGCACGCAAACGCTGGCAGCACGTGGTGATAACGATTGAACGGCGCTCGCGCCCGATACTCGAATAGCCTTTTCTCAGCGAATGCCGCCCGCAGCGTGCCGTATCAACGGAAAAAATTCTATCTTTGTAGTCGAAAAATCCAAAACCACCACACAGATGAAAAAGATACTGCTTCTGGGCTCGGGCGAACTGGGCAAGGAGTTCGTGATTGCGGCCCAGCGTCTGGGCCAGACGGTCGTTGCGTGCGACAAGTATGCCGGAGCACCGGCCATGCAGGTGGCCGATGCCTGCGAAGTCTTCGACATGCTGGATGGCGAGGCCCTTTCGGCCGCCGTTGCCAAACACCGCCCGGACATCATCGTCCCGGAGATCGAGGCGATCCGCACCGAACGCCTCTACGACTTTGAGCGCGAGGGGATCCAGGTCGTCCCGAGTGCCCGTGCCGTCAACTTCACGATGAACCGCAAGGCGATCCGCGACCTGGCTGCCAAGGAGCTGGGGCTGAAGACGGCCCGCTACTTCTACGCCATGACGCTCCAGGAGCTTCGCGAGGCGGCCGACCGGATCGGCTACCCGTGCGTGGTCAAGCCGCTGATGTCGTCGTCGGGCAAGGGCCAGTCGGTGGTCCGTTCGGCCGACGAGGTGGAGGCTGCCTGGCACTACGGTTGCGAGGGCTCGCGGGGCGACATCCGCGAACTGATCGTCGAGGAGTTCATCCGCTTCGACAGCGAGATCACGCTGCTGACCGTCACGCAGAAGAACGGCCCGACGCTCTTCTGCCCGCCGATCGGTCACGTGCAGAAGGGCGGCGACTACCGCGAGAGTTTCCAGGCGCCTGAGATTGCCCCCGAACACCTGGCCGAAGCACAGCGTATGGCTGCCGCCGTCACGGGAGCACTGACCGGCGCCGGCCTTTGGGGCGTGGAGTTCTTCCTGAGCCACGAGAATGGCGTCTACTTCTCGGAGCTCTCGCCGCGCCCGCACGATACGGGCATGGTGACGCTGGCCGGGACGCAGAATCTCAACGAGTTCGAACTCCACCTGCGGGCCGTGCTGGGGCTTCCGATCCCGGAGATCACCTTCGAACGGATGGGCGCCAGCGCCGTGATCCTCTCGCCCGTGGCCACGCAGACGCCGCACTATGAGGGCGTAGCGGAGGCACTGGCCGACAATCCGCGTACCGACATCCGTATTTTCGGCAAACCGACGGCGCGCGTCAACCGCCGCATGGGTGTCGTCGTGGGCTACGAACCGCTGGGCAGCGACCTTGACGCGCTGCGCGACCGGGTGAAGGCTGCCGCCGCCAAAGTCAAGGTAACCGAATAAAAACCGGAACAACTGAAGATACCCATGAAGACCTACGCCATTATTGAGACCGAAAAGGGAACGATGAAGGCCGAGCTCTACGCCGACGAGACGCCGGGTACGGTGGCCAACTTCGTCGACCTGGCCGAACACGGCTTCTACGACGGACTGACGTTCCACCGTGTCATTCCGGACTTCGTGATCCAGGGCGGCTGCCCGCGTGGAGACGGAACCGGAGGACCGGGCTATACGATCAAGTGCGAGACCTCGGCACCGCGCCAGCGCCACGACCGGGGCGTGCTGTCGATGGCCCACGCCGGGAAGGACACGGGCGGATCGCAGTTCTTCATCTGCATGAACCGCGAGAATACGAAACACCTCGACGGAGTTCACACCTGCTTCGGACAGGTGGTCGAGGGGCTGGAGGTGATCGACGACATCCGCCGCGGAGACCGCATCCTCTCGATCCGCATCGTCCGGGAGTAAGATCTCGATATCAACGGCAGGCCCTTGACATAAAATATCAAGGGCCTGCTTCATATATGGGTATTTCAGATACCTATTCTTCTCTGGGGACCAGCATAAAGAAGCTGCTGATCTCCTGCTGATCCAAAGCCTGACGAACGTTAAACCGCTTGACCTGAGGCTCATATCCGGACTTCACGACCTTGATTTCAATTTGCACATCGCGCGAATTTTCGTAGGTTAAGCCCAGGATATTAAACGATCGGGTCTCTTCATAAGGCGTCGTCATCAGATAGGTTTCATTGGTATTCTTTACGACAGCCGGGATACTTGAAAGCACACGATAAAACACCCGAGCGCCCTGCGGATCGGAATCGATCGCCCAGCGGATGATTGTTTTTTCGAGAGCCGTTTGCCCTGGAGTATCCCTGCTGACATGTTTCCGCGCTTCACCTTTCGGGATCGACGTATCGGAATAGAGTTTTGCGGCTTCCGCCGATTCTCTCAATGCCGCAGCCTGCATGGCCTGAATCAGCGCCTGATTGCTTCGTTTGAGCGTTTTTTTCGAAGCGCCGCAAGAGGAGAGTGTCAAAGCGGCTGAAAGAATGGCGATTGTTGAGATGAGATGTTTCAAATTCATGTTAGTCAATAAAATGTGCCTGTCCCTGGCGTAAATTCTATGGGTGTGGAAGACACATAAAAAACGTGGGACAATATTTTTGTTTTGGTCGCTAAGGTCTTCCACAACCCGTACCCCCAATAACAGAATAAAGCCCACGTGAAACACGTGAGCGTCAAACTTTATTCCTGAGGGTCTTGTAAAGTGGAAGTTTAAGCGACCGGAATAAAAATAACGCTTTTTATATGTCGTGTGCCATGATGGCACGAAAATTTCAATTACGGATTCTTCATAGGCTATGGGGTTTAAAAGGTTCAATATACGGACAAAAATAGGAAAAAACTTTGAAAAATCCATAGATTAGTCCCTTTTTCTTAGGTCTGAGCGGAAGCAAAAGGGAGAGGAGTCAAGCAAAGCCGCCACTCCTTGCTCGGGAGTGGCGGCTTTGTAACGAATGCAGACCGTTGGGGTTATTTTCCGAAAGCGGCCTTGATCTTGTCCGTTGCCTTCTTGAGCAGCTCCTCGGGGCAACAGAGCGTGATGCGGATGTAACGCAGACCTTCGGAACCGAAGATACCGCCCGGTGTGAGGAAGACATCGGTCTTCTCCATCACCTCGTCCGAGAACGAGAAGCTGTCGCCCTTGTAATCCTCGGGGAGTTCGGCCCAGACGAACAGACCGGCCTGATGCTCGCGGTAGGAGCACCCCAGCGCGTTGAGCAGTTCGTAGGCCTGACGCTCACGCCCGTAGTAAATCTCGTTGAGCTGCTTGTACCAATCCTCACCGAGGGCGAGCGCCGTGGCGGCAGCCGCCTGAATGGGGTAGAACATACCGGAGTCCATGTTGCTGCGGAAGGTCATGACATCCTTGATCCACTCGGCCTTTCCGACCAGCACGCCGACGCGCCATCCGGCCATCGAGTGCCCCTTCGACAGGGAGTTGAGCTCCAGGGCAACCTCCTTGGCACCCTCGACGGCCATGATCGAGAGCGGACCGGCCGAGTTGCGGATGAAGCTGTAGGGGTTGTCGTGGATGATCAGAATATTGTGCTTGGCGCCGAAGTCGATGATCTTGCGGAAGAGTTCCATCGAACCGACCTGTCCGGTCGGCATGTTGGGGTAGTTGACGAGCATCATCTTCACGCCGTCGAGCCCGGCCTTTTCGATAGCCTCGAAATCGGGGTAGAAGTTCGTCTCCTTGTTGAGCGAGTAGGGGACCATAACACCTCCGGCGAGCTTCACGCCGGCCGAGTAGGTCGGATAGCCGGGGTTCGGGACGAGGACCTTGTCGCCGGGATTGAGGAACGTCATGCAGATGTGCATGATACCCTCCTTCGAGCCGATCAGGGGGTAGACCTCCGACTTGAAGTCGAGATCGACATGATACCATTTCTTGTACCAGTCGGCAAAAGCCTTACGCAGAATGGGTTCACCCTGATAGGACATGTACTTGTGTACGTCGGGGCGCTGGGCCTCCCTGGCCAGGCAGTCGATGACGGACTGATGAGGCGGAAGGTCGGGGCTTCCCATGGCCAGTTTTACGATCTGGCGGCCCGTAGCCGCTTCAATCTCAGCTATTTCGCGCAGACGACGCGAGAAATAGTACTCTCCGATACCGTCCATGCGGTGTGAACGGGCGATGTTGACTGCTTTTGCCATATTGTGTTAGATTTGGGATTATGCTGTCGACAAAGATAGGCAATTCGCGGGAATATTAAAAAATTATAGGAACAAAAACGGCGAAAACGCCTTTCGCGGGCGGTGCAGGCACCTCAGCAGGCGTTTCACGCGAATCTGTTTTGCGAACTGAGGCTCTTTCAATAGAGGTAGCGCTCCATCAGCGGCACGAGCAGGGCCGTAGCCAGCCCCATCAGCGCCATGGCCAGTCCGCTCAAGGCGCCTTCGACGACCCCGATTTCGATGGCCCGTGCGGTACCGATTCCGTGTGCGGCGGCACCGAGGGCGAAACCGCGGGCTTCGGGATCCCGGACGCCGCAGTGGCGGAGAATCCACTCGCCGAAGATGCTGCCGAAGATTCCGACGCAGAAGACCACCACGGAGGTAACCGAGACGTTTCCGCCCAGCGGTCCGGCCACCGATACGGCAATGGGGACGGTGACCGATTTGGGCGCGAGCGAGTTCAGGATCTGGCGTTCGACGCCGAATGCCTCGGCGATGTAGACGACGCTCAGCCCGCCGACCACACAGCCGGCGAGTGTGGCCACGGCTACGGGCATCAGACTGCTGCGGAGCCGTTCCAGCTGTTCGTAGAGCAGGTAGCCCAGAGCGACGACCGACAGGCCGAGGGCGAAATTGAGGATGCCGGTTGCCTCCTGATACCGGGGGTAGTCGATGCCCGCGCAGCGCAGGAAGACGATCACGGAGACGAACGTCAGCAGCACGGGATGGAGCAGCGGCATGTGCGAACGCCGGTAGATGAGCGTTCCGAGGCAATAGAGGCCCACGGTGAGGGTGAGCAGGAAGAGGTCCGATCGGAGGAACTGGAAATCAAGCATGGTGGCGTTGTTGTTTGATGTGACGCAGCCGGACTCTGCGGTTCAGGCTTTGGAAGGTTTTTCCGGTGACGAAGAGCACAAGGATCGTCGAGATGATTCCCGAGACGAGGATTGCCCAGAGGTTTTCGAGAATGACGCGGTACGAATCCATGAGGCCCACGCCGTAGGGGACGAAAAAGAGGGCCATGGCTCCGAGCAGGAAGCGGGCCGCCGGGCGGATGGTTTCGGCCTTGACCCAGTGCATGCAGAGCGAGACGAAGAGGAGGATCAGTCCGATGATGTTTCCGGAGATGTATCCGCCGGTCAGGAGGCTCAGGGCATTTCCGATGAGCCAGAAGAGGAGAATGAAGAAGAGTCCGGTCATAAAATCACATTTACGTTCACACACGGTTATCGGCGGGGGCAAACCCGACAAACGGCGAAGCCGACTTCCTCGGGAGGTCGGCTTCGCTGCGGGATTCCGCCGTTTTCGGGCGGCAAATATAGCGCAAGAAGCGTGTATACGCAAATTTATTTTCGTCGGATCTCCCGGAGCGGGCATTTTGTCTGGCTGCAGGAGGCGCAGCCGCCCCTTCGACGGCCGCACAGCAGCCGCCAGAACCAGACGACCGCTGCAGCGACGGCCGCCGCCACAATTCCCCAGACGATATAGTCCTGTACACCGTTCTCCATGGTCTGTCAGCAGAAGAGCCGTGCGATGTGGTAGACGATCCAGGCCATCACCCAGGCGACGGCCGTGTTGTAGAGGATCGACGCAGTGGCCCATTTCCATCCGGCCTCGGTGCCGATGGCCACGACGGTGGCGATGCACGGCACGTAGAGCAGGATGAAAACCAGGAAGGCCAGGGCGGCCGCCGTCGAGAAGTCGCCGCTCTCAAGCAGCCGTTGCGAAAGGGAATCCAGCTGCTCTTCGTCGGACGCATCCGCCGTTTTGCCGGCATTGTCGACCGTCGATCCGGCCGTCGATTCGGCCGTTGATCCGACCGCAGCGTCTTCGACGAGGAGCTGGGTCGGGGCATCCGCACCGCCGATGATGCCGATGGTCTGCGGCGGAAGCTGCGCACCGGGCGTCTGTGCCGACGGAGCGTCGGCCTCGGTCTGCGGTTCGGCATAGAGGACGCTGAGTGTCGAGACGACGATCTCCTTGGCCGGGAGTCCCGAGAGCAGCGCCACGCTGGCCTTCCAGTTGAATCCCAGCGGGCGGAAGACCGGTTCGCATCCCTTTCCGATGCGTCCCAGATAGGAGTTTTCGTAATGGGTTTCGCTGCTGGCCCCCTTTTCCGAACGGGGGTAGTAGCTCAGGGCCCAGACGATGACCGATGCGATGAGGATCATGCCGCCCATCTTCTTGAGATACTGCGCACACTTGTCCCACATGTGCGAGAGGGTGGTCTTCCAGGTCGGGAGACGATAGGGTGGCAGCTCCATGACGAACGGCGTCTCGTCGACGGGGAAGAGGAAGCGCCGCATCAGCCGGGCGGTGATGATTGCCACGACGATGCCCAGCAGATAGAGTCCCAGCATGACGGCGCCGGCGTTGGCCGAGAAGAAGACCCCGGTCATGAGGATGTAGATTGGAATTCGCGCACTGCAGGACATGAATGGCGTTATCAGGATGGTAATCAGCCGACTGCTTTTGCTTTCGATGGTCCGGCAGGCCATGATGGCGGGGACGTTGCAGCCGAATCCCATGATCAGCGGGATGAACGATTTTCCGTGAACGCCGATGCGGTGCATGACGCGGTCCATGATGAAGGCCGCGCGGGCCAGATAACCCGAATCCTCCATGAAGGCGATGAAAAGGTAGAGGATCATGATGTTCGGGAGGAAGACGATGACCGACCCGACGCCGCCGATGATACCGTCGACGATCATGTCACGCAACGCTCCGGCGGGCATCAGTGCATTGACGCCGCGGCCGATCCAACCGACCAGCGCCTCGATCCACGACTGGGGATAGGCTCCGATGCTGAACGTGCACCAGAACATCAGCCCCATCAGGGCAAAGAAGATCGGGAATCCCCAGAGTTTGTGGGTGACGAAGGTGTCGATCAGCGCCGTTGCGGTCACCTCTTCGCGTTTGCCGGGGGTGTAGGTCTCCTTCAGGGCGCCCTGGATGAAGCCGTATTTCTGGTTGGCGAAGGCCGTTTCGACATCTTCGCCCAGCGCTTCGGAAATCCGCTTGGCCTCGCGGTCACGGATTTCGACCCAAACCGGGTAGCGTTCGCAACTGCGCAGCGACTCCTCGGCCTGCTTGTCGCTTTCGAGCATCTTCATGGCCCAGTATCGGGGCGGAAAGGCCTTGGGCAGTTCGTCGCGGTGGAGGCTCATGTCGCTGTTGAGCTTGCGCAGACTCTCGTCGATGACCGGCCCCATGTTGATATGAATGTGGCGCACGCGCTCGTCCCGGTTTTCGTAAACATTGATTACCGTATCGAGCAGATCGTTGATACCCTTGTTGTTGCGGGCCTCTACCGGAACCATCGGTACACCCAGCATGCGACCCAGACTGTCGTAATCGAGCGTCGAACCGCTGGCTTTGAGCTCATCGTACATGTTCAGTGCCACGACCATCCGCGGGTTGATGTCGATCAGTTCGGTGGTGAGGTAGAGGTTGCGCTCGATGTTCGAGGCAACGACCGAGTTGATCACCACGTCGGGGGTCTGCGTGGCGAGGTGGTGACGGACGAACCGCTCTTCGGGGGTGTAGGCCGACAGGGCGTAGGTGCCGGGCAGATCGGTGATCTCGAAGCGGTAACCCTTGTATTCGCAGTGTCCGCTCTTGGCACCGACCGTCACGCCGCTGTAGTTTCCGACGTGTTCGTGACCGCCCGAGATGGCGTTGAAGAGCGAGGTTTTGCCGCTGTTGGGGTTTCCGACCAGTGCCACGGTAATCGTGCGGCTCTGGCGGTCCAGCACCTCTTCGCGCGAAGCGCACTCGTCGTCATCGCTGTCCGTTGCGGGATCGTTCGGATTGCCGTCTGCGGTCGCCTGGCGGATCCGCTCGGCCCGGCGGGCGAGGTATTCGTCGGCTTCACTGTCCGAGAGGACTTCGACCATTTCGGCTTCGCTGCGCCGCAGCGAGATATCGTAACCCATGATCCGGTATTCGATGGGATCCTTGAGCGGGGCATTGAGAATCACCTCGACCCGCTCGCCGCGGACGAATCCCATCTCCATGATGCGGCGCCGGAAACCGCCGTGGCCCATGACCTTGACGATCGTGGCGGATTCACCGCTTTTCAATTCGGAAAGACGCATTTTTCACGTAGAGTTTTTCGGCTGCAAAAATACGATATTATTCCGAGACGGTCAATCCCCGATCATAGGTATCTTTTGTCCTGGGGGGCAGGTTTTGCGGAGCGTCCGTTTCCGGAGATTCGGACAAGATCCGTTTTTCCGGGCGGATTGGGCTAATATTCGGCCGTTTTTGCGCTGTCGGGGAGTCAAAACGGGGGCAGGCCCCTGTCAAAAGGCTGTTTTTCCTTGAAAAAAACGCGTTTTTCGGGCTTCAGAGGCTGGGGTTTAGAATATTTTTATATCTTTGCGATGATAACAACCCAAAAACTCTAAAACAATTAAAATTCTAAAACCATGAAAGAGTTAGTAGAAAAGATCAATGCCGAGTTCGAAGTATTTGCTGCCAATGCAGCCGCTCAGGTTGAGAAGAACAACAAGGCTGCCGGTACGCGTGCCCGCAAGTCGGCTCTTGAGCTTTCGAAGCTGATGAAGGAGTTCCGCAAGGTATCCGTAGAGGCTTCGAAATAATTCGCATTTCGGATTGTGAAAAAGGTCGCGGCTCGAAGTCGCGGCCTTTTTTGTTTGAACATTCCGGCGCTTTTGGCACCTCCGGACACGCTTCGGGAGTTTCCTTTGAGTCAGTTGCCCCGCCGTCACATTTTGATGCCGTAACGACGGAAGACCTCGAAATCGAGCTCCTTGAGGCCCGTTTTGGGATAGGGAACCGCTTCGTTGTGGTCGTTCAGATAGAAGCGTGGCGCTGTCCGGTCGTAATCCGGACTGACAAGCGAAACCTGTGTCGAGAGGTAACGGCCCTCGATCGAAGCCATGTCGGCCATCGTGTGGAAGAGGGCATGGGTATTGGCCGGTGCGGTTTCGTTGGCTCGGGCCGCCTCGACCTTTTCGGGGAACGTGCGGCAATACTCCTCCGAGAACCAGGCCAGCGACGCCACACAGAGTTGATAGGCCGTGGTGGTGGGCGAGGCGTGGAGGAAGCGTTCGCGCGAATCGTCGATCAGATCCTCGCCGTGGTCCGCACAATAGAGCAGGGCCGAGGAGGTATTTTCGAGCGATTCGAGGAATCCGATTGTCTCGGCGAGGAAATAGTCCGTATAGAGGATCGAGTTGTCGTAGGCATTGACCAGCGTCTGACGGTGCTTCAGAGCAATGGCGACGTCATCGTCGGGCAGGAAGCGGGCGAATTCGCGCGGATAGCGCTGATGATAGCTGAAGTGCGAGCCGTAGCAATGGAGGATGAAGAGGATCTTCCGTTCATCGGTCCGTTCGAGCACCCGCCTCATCTCGTCGAGCAGCTGCATGTCGTGGCGCGGCGAGCGGATGTAGATCAGATGGTTGGCATCGTGGGCCAGATTGTCGATCATGGCACCCTGAGGCGACTGGTTGGAGATGAACCAGGTGTCGAATCCGATCTCGTTGAAGAGGGCGGGAAGCCCCTTGCGACGATAGAGCTCCTCGTGTTCGTCGGTGGCCACCGACGAGAGGATCAGTGGGACGCTTTTGTGGGTAGTGTTGCTCTGGGTGAGCATGTCGCGGAAGACCACCACGTCGTTGCGCTTCGACAGGCGCGGATTGGTCTCACGTTCATATCCATACAACTGCCAGTTCATGGCGCGGGCCGCCTCCCCGATGATGTAGACGTAGACCTCGCGGCCGGGAGCCTGGGCCGTACGCCGGGCCTCGAAGGAGAAACCCTCGGAACTTTTTTCGAAGTTGTGCGACTTGCGGAACTCCGAGCCGCTCAAGCCGAGGTTGTAGATGACATTCAGCGGGAAGATTTCGTCGCGCAGGACGTGCTTCGATTCGCTGACGTGGTAGGCGGGCCAGAGCGCCAGCAGACCCAGCGAGAAGAGGGCGGCGCCGGTCAACCCGATGCTCATACGGGAGGTATGGGAGATGTAGCGCTTGTGGGCGATTTCGCGTGCTGCCAGCCAGAGCAGCGGAATGTAGATCACGCAGACCAGCACGACCGACGGATAGATGTTGCTCAGCAACTCGTTGGCCTCGCCGGGATTGGTCGTCAGAACGTTGGTGAACATGTCCGTGGCGATGATCGAGTTGCCGAACAGGTAGAGCAGCACGATCTGGAAGGCGCAGAAGAAGATGAACGGGAATCCGAGCCAGATCATCACTCCCGAGCGGCGGAGCGCCACGCTCCACATCATGTAGAATCCGAGCGGCAGGAGTATCAGTGCTTCATCACTCCAGATGGAGTATTCTTCCGTATTGATCAACACGCAGTTGGGAATGATCAACGCCACGAAGAAGTAGACCGTCAGCAGCGTGGTGAAACGGCTGCGGGTCTTGACGATCCGATGCACCTCTTTCCGATTCTTCTCAACACTCATAGTCCGTTCGTCTTACACTTAAAAAGCTTCGTTGATGCTCAGCAGGAAACTGTTCGTCTCCTTGCCGAATCCGTAGTCGAGTCGCACGTTGACCCGTTTTTTGAGTTCCCAGCGCAGGCCGAGACCGTAGTTGGGTAGCGTCTGGTTCCACTGGAAATCGCGGAACGTATGGAAGACGTTGCCGGCTCCGCCCCAGACGACGCCTCCGATGCGTCGCCAGATCCGCTGCCGGAGTTCCACCTGAAAGGTGATCATGTTGTTGTCCGTGAAGCGGCCGAGGTAGTATCCGCGCATGCGCTGGTTGTCACCCAGTCGGGCGAGCATGGGCCAGGGGGTGCCGTCGGAGTTGAATTCGGCAAAGAGATCAACGGCCAGGATGCAGTCTTTCCACACGCGCTGATAGGCATCGGCCGTGAAGGTTGTCTGCCAGAGTGCCCGGCCGCAATTGCCCAGCGCCTTGGGGAAACAGGTCTCCCGGAAGCTGACATAGACCCCTTTGAAGGGGTTGGGAATGAAATCGCGGCTGTCGTATTCAACTAGGGCTCCGATTCCCGTAGCGACATATTGCGAATTTTCGCCGTCGAGGTATTCGGGTTTCGAGAAACGGATGCCTCGCGTGTAGTCGAAGTTGACCAGTCCGCCGACGAAGGTGTTCGGCAACACCTTGTGCAGATAGCGGGCGTCGATCATGATCCGTTTTTCGGAGTAGGTGCTCACCTCGTTGTGGAGCGCGTTATCGTATCCGATACCCCAGAAATCGCGGGGCGCTGAAGCGAAAGTAACGTTGTAGCTCAGGCGCTGTTTATTCTTGGAAAAGATGTTGTTACCGAACATACCGACGGAGTAGAACCCCGTGATCGAGACATTCGCGAAGACGGAAACGTTCGACGGTGAAGTGATCGAATCGGTACGGTCCAGCCGATAGAGGCCCGCGGCGAGGGCTGCGATTCCGAGACTGGTTGTTTTCGAATAGCTCGGGCCTCCGGCAAAGGTGAAGTCGATTTTTTTCTCGAAGGTCCGGTCGGTGGTCGATTCGCCGAAATAGTCCACGATCCGTTTCAGGAAGGACTTTTTTCGGGGTGTGTCCTGCGGCAGCGGGGTGTAGGTATAGCGAATGGTGTCTCCCTGTGCGAGGCTCCATTCGGATTCCTGTGCGACCCCGGGGCTGAGGGCTCCCGTGAAGACGGTCAGGAGTGCCAGCAAGGCGGATCGGCGCAGCATGCGTTAACGATACTTCTCGATGGTTTGGTAAAAGGCCTCTTTATCGGCTTCGGAGAGGACGCCCTTGCGCATGAATACCAGCTCACCCTCCTTGGAGACGATCAGCAGTACGAACTGGTTGTTGCAGTCGCCCAGGCCCCAGGCCTTGCTCAGGATGCGGCCTTCGTCGGCCAGGACCGTGGCGCCGTTCTTTTCGGTGCGTTTTTTGGCCATGCTGCGGGCCATGCCGTTGGGGATCATGGGGGCATCCATGAGGTTCATGATACCGAATCCGTAGAGGTTGTCACCCGAGGCGCGGTGGTTGCGTTCGAGTTCGTAGGTAAAGTCTTCGTTCTGCTTGTGCCGGTCGGGATCGACGTAGAATATCATGAGGTTTTTCTCTCCGAAGTGGGGCAATTTGGCGGGTTTGCCGTTCAGGTCGAGGATCTCGACATTCTGCACCTTGCGGGGCAGCTGCTGAGCGGAAACCGTCGAGAGGGTCAGCACTGCGGCTGCCAGCATCACCATTCCTTTCATCTTCATAGGTTCTGGATATTTTCGGTTTCGTTGCAATAAATCGGGGGCAAAGTTACGACAAAATCCTTGAACATCGAGGGGTGCAACGCTTCTATTATTGTTCTAATGGTCATTTTTTTCAGTCGGATCGGTTACCGAAGGGGCCCGGACGAAGGGTCTGCAGCCGGCCGGGAGCAGCAGGAGGAAGATCCCGGACCGGCATAACGGACCATCTTCTGGTCAAAAGCACCTTTCCAAACCGGACGCCAACTGCAAAATGCGTTCCGGGAATTTTGTCCGAAAATTCCGGTGGCGGATTTGGAGACCATCGGCCGAAACTTTATCTTTGCGGCGATGAAAACACGTGTACTTTTTGTCTGTTTGGGCAACATTTGCCGCTCTCCGGCCGCCGAGGGCATTCTGCGGGACCGGATCGAACGGGCGGGGCTTGCGGATGCAATCGAAGTGGATTCGGCCGGCACGTACGGCGGTCATCGGGGTGACCTGCCCGATCCTCGGATGCGCAGTGCCGCAGCCCGCCGGGGGTATGCATTGACCCACCGGGCCCGTCAGATTCGGGAGGAGGATTTCGACCGTTTCGACCGGATCATCGTCATGGACGACATGAATTACGAAACGCTTCACCGGATGGCTCCGTCGCGGGCCGCGGCGCAGAAGATCTACCGCATGACCGATTTCTGCCGTCATCATCCCGACTGGAGCTACGTTCCCGACCCCTATTACGAAGGTCACGACGGGTTCGAGCTGGTGCTGAACCTGTTGGAGGACGGTTGCGAGGGTTTGCTGGAGGATATTCGGCGTCGGAAGGATTGAGCATTCATCCTGGCACAGAATCCGCTCCTCCCTGCATCACCGGCCCGGCGGCACCGTCTCAGAATCAGAAGTCGAAGCCGAAACTCAGACTGTAGGTGTTGCGCAACAGAGTCTCCTTCTTGGCGAAAAGGTAGGCGAAGTCGAGACACAGATGCAGGATGCGCACCCCGACGCCGGCCGACCAGTAGCTGGGGTAGTAATAGCGCTGTTCGCCGTAGTGATAGCCGCCCCGGAACTGGACGAGCTGCATGAGGTTGTACTCCACGCCGAGTGACATCTGGTAGCCCCGGACATCCTTCGGGTAGAAATAGTAGCCCAGATCGGCGCCGACCGTGATTTCGTGGGCATCGCTGAGGAACGTATCGAGGGCTGCGCCGGCCGTGAGATCGACGGGCAGCGAGTGGTCGGTATCGGAGAGATACGCACCGAGATTGGCCAGTTTGGCGCCGGCCCGCAGCGTGGAGTAGCTGCCGATTTCCAGCGGCAGTTGATAGGCGACGCTCACGTCGGCGGCCAGGGCATCGGCCGAAGCGTCGGGACGTCGCAGATGCAGATAGCGTCCCACGATACCGACGGCCCACCGTTCGTTGATCCGCCGCGTGTATCCCAGATCGACGGCCATGTCGTTGTTGCCGTTTTCGCGCAGATATTGCCGCCAGCCGGCCTGCACGGTATTGGAGACGTTGATGCGGCAGCTTCCCGAGACGGCATAGTAGTCGAATTGCCCCTGCCCGTAATAGGAAGAGGATACCTGCGAAGAGGTCATCGAGAAGGCGACCAGCGCCGGGTTGTTGTAGATGGCATGCGAACTGGAGAGCGTGGTCATCATCACGCCGCCCATGCCGATAGCCTTGGCATCGGGACTCGGAAGGGTGGCCTCCTGGGCCGAAACGGCGCCATGCAGAGCCGCAACGGCCGCCAAAAGGATCACGAATCGTTTCATACTGCAACTGAGTGGTCTGGCGGAAACCCGGCACGACGCTCGGCCGGCTTCCGCATTGGACAAATATAGTGAAAGGCGAGCGCAACGCCAAAAAACAGCTTGCTGATTTTTTGCATTGCCGAGGCGCATCCTATATTCTCCAAATATAGCGAAAAATTTGTCAGCGCCAACCCTTTGGAGTAAAATTGGCAACCTGTGGGACAAAAACGCAACCATTTGTCCGATCTTCGGATCCGGACACAAAAAACGGAGCGCCTCCAGGGAAACGCTCCGAAAAAAGTCCGTAAGAAAGGGTTAGCCCCCCAAAAAAGGGGTTAGCCCCCCTCCACCGGTGGTTTAGCAGTTCATGGCACCGCAGCAGTGGATCACCTGGCCGCTGACATACGACGAGAGATCCGACGCGAGGAACAGGGCCACCTTGGCGACCTCCTCGGGCGTACCGCCGCGACGCAGCGGAATCTGCTTGTACCACTCCTCCTTGACCGAGTCGGGGAGCTTGTCGGTCATGTCGGTCATGATGAAACCCGGGGCGATGCAGTTGGCACGGATGCCGCGCGAACCCATCTCCTTGGCGATCGACTTGGCCAGACCGATCATACCGGCCTTCGAGGCGGAGTAGTTGCACTGCCCGGCATTGCCGCTCACGCCGACGACGGACGACATGTTGATGATCGAGCCGCTCTTCTGACGGGCCATGATCGGCATCACGGCGTGGATGAAGTTGAATGCCGACTTGAGGTTGACCGTCAGCACGGCATCCCACTGCGCCTCGGACATGCGCATCATCAGCCCGTCCTTCGTGATTCCGGCGTTGTTGACCAGGATATCGATGCGGCCGAAGTCCTCCAGGATCTGCTTGATGACCTGATGGGTCTCTTCGAAGTTGGCGGCGTTCGAGGCATAGCCTTTGGCCTTGACGCCGAGGGCGGCGATTTCGGCCTCGGTAGCCTTTCCGTTCTCGTCGATCACCAGATCGGTGAAGGCGACGTCGGCACCTTCCGAAGCGAATTTCAGAGCGATGGCCTTGCCGATACCGCGTGCGGCACCGGTGATGACGGCCACTTTTCCTTCGAGCAATTTCATAATCGTATTATTTTAAAGGTAATATCAACCAATTTTGCAGCGCAAAGATAGGAAAAATATCCGAAACCCGTTCTTAATGACACGTTCGGGAGATGAATTTCGTCAAAATTGCTTATCTTTACTGTCCGAAAAGCATGCCTGCCCGATGAAGCGCTTCATACTGCCGTTGATGATCCTCACAGCCGCCGTTGCGTCGGCCGCTGAACCGTGGATCTGCACCACGGCCGGCCGGCGCCTGATCTACGAAGAGTCGATCGGCGGTGTACAGACAGGCACGCTCGACAAACTTGTCGCGTCGGACGACAACGGCGAAATTACCCTGACCTACACCAAAGAGAATAATCCGATCGTCGAACGCTGGCGGATCTATCCCGATTCGACGGTTCTGCAGATCGAAGTCCCGGCAGAGATGCAGGCCCTGCTCGATACGCTGCAGGTGCGGGATGTGGATTTTCGAACCCGGAATCTGGTCTTGCCCGCCGAGATGAATCCGGGCGATCTCTTCCCGGGCTTCGGATTCTCGGTCTCGGGAACGCGCGGGGACGAACGCACGACCCTCTCCGTGCGTTCGGACAGCGTGCGCGTTGCCTCCTGCGGACCGATCCGCACGCCGGCCGGAAAGTTCGACGCCGTGCGCCTCGAGTTCCGCACCCTCACGACTCTGGGTGACCAGGAGGTTGCGGGCCGCATGATTCAGTGGATGGCCCCGGGCATCGGCCTCGTGCGGCAGGAGATTCCCGTTTGCGAAGGGGTGGCCAGCGTCGTGGAACTGAAAAAAATCACTCAATAACCCTTGATAAAAGAACATGAAAAGAGATTCCCGGATTTTCGATCTGATTTCCGAAGAGCGGAGCCGTCAGATGCACGGCATCGAGCTGATCGCCTCGGAGAACTTCGTCAGCGATGAGGTGATGGAGGCCATGGGCTCGGTGCTCACGAACAAGTATGCCGAAGGTTACCCCGGAGCACGTTACTACGGAGGTTGCGAGGTGGTTGACAAGGTGGAGTCGCTGGCCATCGAGCGTCTTTGCGAACTCTACGGTGCGGAGTGGGCCAACGTTCAGCCGCACTCGGGCGCCCAGGCCAACATGGCGGTCTTCTTCGCCTGCATGCAGCCGGGCGACACCTTTATGGGACTGGACCTCGCACACGGTGGCCACCTTTCGCACGGTTCGCCGGTCAACATGTCGGGCAAGTACTTCAAGGCCGTCGGCTACCGGCTGGACGAGGCTACGGGCCGCATCGACTACGATGCCATGGAGCAGCTGGCCATGGAGTGCCGTCCGAAACTGATCGTGGGCGGCGCTTCGGCCTATTCGCGCGAGTGGGACTACAAGCGCATGCGTGAGATCGCCGACAAGGTGGGCGCGCTGCTGATGGTCGACATGGCCCACACGGCGGGACTGATCGCCGCCGGGCTGTTGGACAACCCGGTGAAATACGCCCATATCGTCACCTCGACGACCCACAAGACGCTGCGCGGTCCGCGCGGAGGTATCATCCTCATGGGCAAGGATTTCGAGAATCCGTGGGGGCTCACCACGCCGAAGGGCGCCGTGAAGATGATGTCGCAGATTCTCAATGCATCGGTCTTCCCCGGCATCCAGGGCGGGCCGCTGGAGCACGTCATTGCAGCCAAGGCCGTGGCCTTCGGTGAAGCGTTGCAGCCCGAGTACAAGGAGTACCAGCTCCAGGTCAAGAAGAATGCCGCCGCCATGGCCGAAGCCTTCATGAAGCGTGGATACAAGATCGTCTCGGGCGGTACGGACAACCACCTGATGCTGGTCGACCTGCGCACGAAGTTCCCCGATCTGACGGGCAAGCTGGCCGAGAAGTGCCTCGTTGCGGCCGACATCACGACCAACAAGAACATGGTTCCGTTCGATTCGCGCTCGCCGTTCCAGACCTCGGGACTGCGCTTCGGTACGCCGGCCATCACCACGCGCGGCCTGAAGGAGGATCAGATGGACTACATCGTCGGGCTGATCGACCGGGTGCTGAACGATCCGGAGAACGAGGCCAACATCGCCGCCGTCCGCAAGGAGGTCAACGCGCTGATGGCCAACTATCCACTCTTTGCCTGGTAGCATGCTGACGGAGGAGATACTGGATTTCCTGCGGCGGCTGTATGAGAACAACGACCGCGAGTGGTTCGATGCCCACCGGGCGGAGTGGACGCACGTCAAGGGGTTGTGGGCCGACTTCACGGCGGAGCTCATCGAGGGCATCGCGTCGTTCGACGACTCGGTGCGCGGTCTGCGGCCGCAGGACTGCACCTACCGCATCGCCCGCGATACGCGTTTCTCGCCCGACAAGCGTCCCTACAAGACCTGGATCGGCGCCTTTGTCGCTCCGAAGGGCAAGAAGTCTGGCTATGCGGGTTACTACTTCCAGCTCGAACCGGTGACGGACGAGGGGAAGGGTTGCAACCACCTGCTGGGGTCGGGTGCGGTCTGCCTTGAACCGGCTGTGCTGCGGTCGATCCGCGAAGAGGTATTGGACCATGGGGCCGAGATGCAGCAGTCGATCCACGCGGCCCGTGGGTTTCGGCTCGATCCGACGAACCGCCTTAAGCGGGTCCCGACGGGCTTTCCGTCCGATTCGGAACATGCGGATCTGCTCAAACAGAAGGACTTTTGCCTGGTGAAGCAGGTTGACGAAGAGTTTGTGCATGCGGAGGATCTGGCGGCGCGTGTCGTCGCGGAGTTCCGCCGCACGCAGCCCTTTATCGCGCAGTTGAACCGGGCCATCCAGTACGCCTACGAAGAGATGTGACCGGCGGATTCCCCGGAGGGGGGGGGCAGCCGGACGGAGCTGGAGCCTTCTGACAAGGGCCCGGACCCGGCAATAGGAGAACGGAACCGGCGAATAGGGGACCGGAGCCGGCGAATAGGAGAACGGAGCCGGCGCCTTCTGACAAGGGCCCGGCCCCGGCAATAGGAGAACGGAACCGGCGAATAGGGAACCGGAGCCGACGCTCTCTGACAAGAACCCGGAATTCGGCAATCCGGCAATGAAAAAAGGTGGAAGTTTTCGCTTCCACCTTTTTTGTAATCCGTCTATGAGTTGACTGGTTGTTCCAAGTCTTGCAGTTTTCGGATCCGCCGTTTTGCTGAACTGTTGCGGAGAACATTCCCCGATGATCCGGCCTTTCGTGTTACCGTTTCCTCTTGGGAGCTTCGATGTTTGGTTTGTTCCCGCGCCAACGCCTACTCGACGGTCACCGATTTGGCCAGGTTGCGGGGTTGGTCGACATTGCGACCCTTGTAGACGGCGATGTAGTAGGCCAGCAGCTGCAGCGGTACCGAGACGACCACCGGCATGAGACACTCGGTGATGACCGGCACCTCGATGACGTAGTCGGCCGAACGACTCACCTGCCGATCTCCGCGGGCACAGACGGCGATGATCTTGCCGCCGCGAGCTTTGATCTCCTCGATGTTCGAAGCGGTCTTCTCGTAGGTGTGGTCGGGCGTTGCAATGGCCACGGTCGGCATCTCGGCGTCGATCAGCGCGATGGGGCCGTGCTTCATCTCGGCGGCGGGGTAGCCCTCGGCGTGGATGTAGGAGATCTCCTTGAGTTTCAGTGCCCCTTCGAGGGCCGTGGGGTAGTTGTATCCGCGCCCCAGGTAGATGAAGTTGCGGGCATAGGTAAAGATTTTCGAGAGGTCGGCGATCTGCGGCGCCACCTTGAGCACCTCCTCGAGCGTCTCGGGCAGGTGAAGCAGTGCCGAAGCCACCTCGTGGTAATACGCCTCCGAGACGCTTCCCTTCTCGCGGCCGATGGCCAGCGCAAGCATGGCCATGACGGTCACCTGCCCGGTGAAGGCCTTCGTCGAGGCGACGCCTATCTCGGGCCCGACGTGGATGTAGGCCCCCGAGTCGGTGGCGCGGGCGATCGACGAACCGACGACGTTGCAGATGCCAAAGACGAAGGCGCCGGCCTTGCGGGCCAGCTCGACGGCGGCCAGCGTGTCGGCCGTTTCGCCCGATTGCGATACGGCGATGACGATATCGTCCTGCCGGATGATCGGGTTGCGGTAGCGGAACTCCGAGGCGTACTCCACCTCGACCGGAATGCGGCAGATCGACTCGATCAGGTGCTCGCCGATGAGCGAGGCGTGCCACGAGGTGCCGCAGGCTACGAAGATGATCCGCTGCGCCTGGAGAAAGCGGTCGCGGTGGTCGATCACCCCGGAGAGCTTCACCTCGCAGGTTTCGGGGCTGATCCGCCCGCGGATGCAGTCGACGAGCGTGTGCGGCTGTTCGTAGATCTCCTTGAGCATGAAGTGGGGATAGCCGCCCTTCTCGAGCTGTGAGATCGAGAGCTGCAGTTTGCGGATGTCGATCCGGGCGTCGTGGTTGTCCAGCGTGACAACCTTCAACGGGGCGTTGCGGTTGATGACGGCGATCTCGCCGTCGTTCACGTAGACGAAATCCTCGGTATACTCGATGATCGAGGCGGCATCCGACGAGAGGAAATACTCGCCACTCCCGATTCCGATGACCATCGGGCTGCTCTGCCGCGCGGCGATGATCTCGTCGGGATTCCCCTTCTCGATCACGGCGATGGCGTAGGCGCCGACAACCTGCCGCAGGGCCTGTTGCACGGCCTCTAGCAACGTGCAATGGTTCGTCGTGCGGACATACTCGATCAGGTTGACCAGCACCTCGGAGTCGGTGCTGCTGCGGAACGTATAGCCGTTCTCGACGAGCGCCTCCTTCAACACGCGGTAGTTCTCGATGATGCCGTTGTGGATCAGCGCGATCTCACCCGATTCGGAGCAGTGGGGATGGGCGTTGACGTCGTTCGGCACACCGTGGGTGGCCCAGCGGGTGTGGGCAATACCGATCGAACCCGAGAGATCCTTGCCCTGCAGGAAATGCTCCAGATCGGAGACCTTTCCCCGGCATTTGTAGACGTTCAGTTGTCCCTGCTCATCGACCAGCGCCACGCCCGCGCTGTCGTAACCCCGGTATTCGAGGCGATGCAAACCTTTGAGGAGAATCGGGCAGGCCTCGCGCCGTCCGACATAACCGACAATTCCGCACATGTTTCCCAGTTTTTAAAGCCACAAGATAAGAAAATTTTTTAATAACAGATATGCAAAGGGGGGGGGAAATGTTTTTTCCCCCCCCCTGTTTGTGACCGAATCGGCGATCCTCACGTCGACGACTGCAGGTCTATCGGACAAATTTCCGCATGGTCTCGACCATGTGTGAATTGCCGGCCACGATCGATACGCCACAGTTGTCGCGCAGCGATTCGACCACGCCTCCGGCCTCCGCGATGAGCGCTTCGCAGGCCTTGTCGACGCGCGTCACCACGTCGTGGAGGTTCGACTTGGCCTCTTTTCCCCTCCCCCCCCCGAGATCGCCGCCCCGGAAACTCTCCATCTGGATGGTTCCGGCCTGCCGGGCCAGCCCGACGGCAAACTCCAGATACTCCCCGTACATCGTTCTAACGGCTTTCGGCGAAATACTTGTAGAAGAGCGGAATGGTCTCCACGCCGCGCTCGAACTGCTCGAGGCCGTAGCTCTCGTTGGGCGAGTGGATGGCATCCTCGGCCAGTCCGAAGCCGATGAGCAGCGACTTGATGCCGAGAATCGACTCGAACCCGCTGATGACCGGGATCGACCCTCCGGAATAGAAGGGCAGCGGCTTCTTGCCGAAGGTCTCCGTGACGGCACGCTCGGCAGCCTTGTAGGCTGGCATGTCGGTCGGGGCGACGTAGGGCATGCCGCCGTGGAGCGACCGGACGACGACCTTCACGCTCTTGGGGGCAATCCGCCGGAAGTGGCGTTCGAAAAGTTTCGAGATCTTGCGGTAGTCCTGATTCGGAACCAGCCGCATCGAGATCTTGGCCGAAGCCTTCGACGGGATGACGGTCTTGGTTCCCTCGCCCGTGTAGCCGCCCCAGATGCCGTTGACATCGAGCGACGGACGCACACCCGTGCGTTCGAGCGTCGTGTAACCGGCCTCGCCCTCGACATCGCCGATCTCGAGCGACTTCTTGTAGGCCGCCAGGCTGAACGGCGCGCGGTTGAAGGCGCGGCGCTCCGCGGGGGTCAGCTCGCGCACGTCGTCGTAGAAGCCCGGGATCGTCACCCGTCCCTGTTCGTCGATCAGACTGGCTACCAGCCGCGTCAGCACGTTGGCCGGATTGGCCACCGCACCGCCGAACAGTCCCGAGTGCAGATCCTTGTTCGGACCCGTGACCTCGACCTCCATGTAGGCCAGGCCGCGCAGTCCGCAGGTGATCGACGGAGTCTGCATCGAGAGCATCGAGGTGTCCGAGACGAGGATGATGTCGGCCTTGAGCAGCCGCTTGTTCTGCCGGCAGAAGTCGTAGAGGCTGGACGAACCGATCTCCTCCTCGCCCTCGAGCATGAACTTCACGTTGCAGGGCAGCGTGCCGGTGGCGCACATCGCCTCGAAGGCCTTGGCGTGCATCCACAACTGGCCCTTGTCGTCGTCGGCGCCGCGACCCCAGATGCGGCCGTCGCGGATGACCGGCTCGAAGGGGTCGGTGTGCCACTCCTCGCGCGGATCGACCGGCATGACGTCGTAATGGCCATAGACCAGCACGGTCCTGGCCTTCGGGTCGATGATCTTCTCGGCATAGACGACCGGATTGCCCGCCGTGGGCATCACCTCGGCACGGTCGGCTCCGGCCTTGACCAGCGCCGCGGCCAGGAACTCGGCGCAGCGCTGCATGTCGGGCTTGTGCTCCGACTGGGCGCTGATCGACGGGATGCGCAGCAGGTCGAACAACTCATTGATGAAGCGATCTCTGTTGGCTTCGATATACTCCTTTACTTGATCCATCTTCCAGACTTGTTTGCGGCAGACCCGGCCATCCTTCCCGGACGTGACGGAGCTGCCATCTCCTTACTGTAAATTGCAGATCTGCTTGATTTCGGCGATGAAACGCTGAGCCAGCTCGTCGGCCTCCTTCATCGACCGCGCCTCGGTATAGACACGGATGATGGGCTCGGTGTTCGACTTGCGCAGGTGGACCCAGTTGTCCGGGAAGTCGATCTTCACGCCGTCGATATCGTTCACTTTCTCACTGGCATAACGGGCCTTTATCTCACGCAGCACTTTATCCACGTCGATGGCCGGCGTCAGCTCGATCTTGTTCTTCGAGGCGTAGTAGGAGGGGTAGGTGGCGCGCAGCTGGGTCATGGTCATTCCGCGCTTGGCGAGCCACGTGAGGAAGAGGGCCGTACCGACCAGAGCGTCACGCCCGTAGTGGAGCTCGGGATAGATCACTCCGCCGTTGCCCTCGCCGCCGATGACGGCACCGACCTCCTTCATCTTCGTCGTGACGTTGACCTCGCCGACGGCCGAAGCGTAGTACTTGCCGCCGTGACGCTCCGTCACGTCGCGCAGCGCCCGCGACGAGGAGAGATTCGAAACCGTCACGCCGCCCGGATGCTCCGTGAGAATGTAGTCGGCCACGGCCACCAGCGTATACTCCTCGACAAACATCGAACCGTCCTCCGAAACGAAGGCCAGCCGGTCGACGTCGGGGTCGACCACCACGCCCAAATCGGCCTTCTCACGGACGATGACCTTCGAAATTTCGGTCAGGTTCTCGGGCAGCGGTTCAGGGTTGTGGGCAAATTCGCCCGTGGGCTCGCAGTTGAGCTCGACCACCTCGCAGCCCAATTCGCGCAGCAGCTTCGGCATGACGATGCCGCCCACGGAGTTCACGGCGTCGATGACCACCTTGAAGCGGCGTTTGCGCACGGCCTCGACATCGACCAGCGGCAGGGCCAGCACCTGGCGGATGTGCTCGTCGTTGAAGTCCTCGCGTGCGAGGAGGTGTCCGATCCGGTCGATCGGCGGGAACTCGAACGACTCGTCCTCGGCCAGTTCGAGCACCTCCTGCCCCTCGGCCGCCGAGAGGAATTCGCCGTGGGCGTTGAGCAGCTTGAGGGCGTTCCACTGGCGGGGGTTGTGCGAGGCGGTGAGGATGATGCCTCCGTCGGCCTTGCGCGTGATGACGGCCATTTCGGTGCCGGGCGTGGTGCAGAGCCCCACGTTGATGACGTCGGCGCCGCAGGCCAGCAGCGTTCCTTCGACCAGATCCATCACCAGTTCGCCCGACAGACGGGCGTCGCGGCCGATGACGATGGTGAGCCGTTTGCCGGGATTGCGGCGGGAGATCAGACGGGTGTAGGCCGTCGTGAACTTCACGATATCGAGCGGTGTGAGATTCTCGCCCGTAGGGCCTCCGATGGTTCCGCGGATGCCCGAAATGGATTTGATGAGCGTCATGTTTCTATGATTTTTACAGGTATTTTACAAGAAGAAAATTCGCGGTGAAGTTTTGATATTCGAGGTAAATATATTACTTTTATGCCAATTATGAAAATTTAAAACCAACAAAATATGAGGACTATCCCCGCTTCCGAATTGATTATCAACGACGACGGTTCGATTTTTCATCTCCACCTGCGTCCCGAGCAGCTGGCCCCGACGGTCATTCTGGTCGGTGATCCGGGTCGGGTGGCCCTCGTGGCCGAGCATTTCGACACGAAGGAGTGCGAAGTCTCCAACCGCGAATTCCGTACCGTGACGGGTTCCTACCGGGGAAAACGCATGACCGTCCTTTCGACGGGCATCGGCATCGGCAACATCGACATCTGTGTCACGGAGCTCGATGCTCTGGCCAACATCGACTTCGCCACGCGGCAGGAGAAGCCCGAAAAACAGCAGCTGACCCTCGTGCGGCTCGGGACCTCGGGCGCCATCCAACCCGATATCCGCGTCGGGGAGTTCGTCTTCTCACGCACGTCATGCGGCTTCGACGGCCTGCTGAGCTACTACAAGGGACGCGATGCGGTCTGCGATCTGGAGCTGGAGGAGGCTTTCGTCCGCCACACGGGCTGGTACGAAAAGATGCCGCGTCCCTACTTCGTCAACGCCGACAAGACCCTTTTCGAGCATTTCCGCGATACGACGCGTGAGGGGATCACCATCGCCGCCCCGGGCTTCTACGCCCCGCAGGGCCGCTGGGTACGTCTCGAACCCCACGATATCCACCTGAACGAGAAGATCGAATCGTTCGACTTCCGGGGCCGCCGCATCACCAATTTCGAGATGGAGGGGTCGGCGCTGGCCGGACTCTCGGCCCTGATGGGTCACCGCGCCGCCACGATCTGCACGATCATCGCACAGCGCATCGCCCTCGAAGCCGACACCGACTACAAACCCTTCGTCAAACGGATGATCGCCATGGCGCTCGACAAACTGGCGGCGCTGGACTGACCCGGACGAACCGACGCCCGACGCCCCCCCCCGATAAAAATATAACGACAACACGAATCTCTTTAATAACAGAAATACAACTATGAAATTTTCCGTATCAAGTTCGGCGCTGCTCTCTCTTCTGGCAACGACCGGCAAAGTGATCAGCAACAAGAATACGCTTCCCATTCTGGACTACTTCCTCATGGAGCTCAACGGTACGACACTGACGGTGACCACGTCGGATCTCGAGACGACGCTCGTCGGCCAGATCGAGGTCGACAGCGTCGAAAGCGAAGGCACGATCGCCGCTCCGGCCAAACTGATGCTCGACTCGCTGAAGGAGTTCCCCGAACTGCCGCTGACGATCGAGGTCAACGACAAGAACTGGGAGATCAAGATCAACTGGAAGAGCGGATCACTCTCGATTCCGGGCGCCAGCGCCGTGAGCTACCCGTCCGTTCCGCAGCTGAGCGCCGAGCGCAAGGAGCTCCGCATGGATGTCGACATGCTGGTCAACGGCATCAACAAGACGATCTTTGCCACGGCCGACGATGAGCTTCGCCCCGTGATGAACGGTATCTACATCAACCTGGCCCCCGGCACGCTGACCTTCGTCGGAACGGATGCCCACAAACTGGTCAAGTATGAATCGGAGACCGAGAACGAAGTGACAGCCTCGTTCATCCTGCCCAAAAAACCGGCCAACCTGCTCAAGTCGGTGTTGCTGAAGGAGGACGACGCCATTGATATGGCCTTCGATTCGAAGAACGCCATGTTCACGCTCAAGAGCCACACGCTGGTATGCCGCCTGATCGAGGGCAACTACCCGAACTACAACGCCGTGATCCCGGCCAACAACCCCAACAAGGTGCTGGTCGACCGCATCGAGCTGGTCAACGGTATCAAACGCGTTGCGGTATGCTCGAATCCCACGACCAACCTCATCCGCATGGATATCGCCGACAACAGGATCAACCTCACGGCGCAGGATATCGACTTTTCGGTATCGGCCAACGAGACGATTTCGTGCAGCTACGACGGACAGCCCATTTCGATCGGCTTCAAGTCGACGTTCCTGGTCGAGATCCTCTCGAACATGGACACGCCGACGGTGGTGCTCGAATTGGCCGACTCGACGCGTGCCGGCGTCTTCAAACCGGTCTATGACGACAAGCAGACCAGCTCGACGCTGATGCTGCTCATGCCGATGATGATCAACGCATAAGGCCCTCCGAAATGAAGTTGAACCTCAAGCGTCCGATCATTTTCTTCGATCTGGAGACCACCGGGGTCGATACGGCCCGGGATCGGATCGTGGAGATCTCGATGATCAAGGTGATGCCCGACGGCGAGGAGATCACGAAGACCCGGCGGCTGAACCCCGGGATGCACATCCCCGAAGAGGCGACGGCCGTCCACGGCATCACGGACGACGACGTGAAGGATTGTCCGACCTTTGCCCAGGTGGCCAAGTCGCTCGAACAGTTCATCCGCGGCTGTGATTTCGGCGGTTTCAATTCGAACCGGTTCGATCTTCCGGTGCTGGTCGAGGAGTTCCTGCGGGCCGGGGTGGATGTGGATTTCAAACGCCGCAAGTTCATCGACGTGCAGAACATCTTCCACAAGAAGGAGCAGCGTACGCTGGTTGCAGCCTACAAGTTCTACTGCGACCGCAATCTGGACGATGCCCACTCGGCCGAGGCCGACACGAAGGCTACCTACGAGGTGCTCAAGGCGCAGCTGGACCGCTATCCGGATCTGGAGAACGACGTCGACAAACTGGCCGAATTCTCCAGCCGGGGCGAATCGGCCGACTATGCCGGGCGGATTCTCTACAACGAGAAAGGCGAGGAGATCTTCGGATTCGGCAAGTACAAGGGACGCTCCGTGGCGGAGGTTTTCCGCATGGAGCCGAGCTACTATGCCTGGATGATGAACGGCGATTTCCCGCTCTATACGAAAAAGGTGATCACCGAGATCCGCATGCGGGACAAACTGCAGAACAGATAGACGATGAAACGACTCTGTGCCACCCTGCTGATGATTGCGTGGGGGCTTTCGGCCCTGGCGGGCGGGAAGTCCACGACGATCGTCTACATCAACGGGGCTAAATACTACATCCATACGGTGCAGGCCGGGGAGACGCTCTACGGACTCTCGAAGACCTACGGCGTGGGCGAACAGGTGATCGTGGAGAACAACCCCTCGATAGTCCGCGGGCTGAAGACCAATCAGAACATCAAGATTCCCTACGTGGCCGAGGCGCCGGAGATCATGTCGGAGCGCAAACTGCGCAAGACGTTCAATTTCCACCAGGTCGCGCCGGGCGAGACGCTCTTCGCCCTGTCGCGTCAGTACGAGATTCCGGTCAAGACGCTGATGGCCGACAATCCGAACCTCGATCCGCTGCACATGCGCCCCGGCGAACGGGTGCTGATCCGCCGCAAACAGATCGGCTCGGAAACGGCGGCCGGAACCCAGCAGCAGTGGGAGGCCTACCAAAAGTCGTTGAACAGCGTGGCCGAAACGGGTACGTCGTATCATATCGTCCATGCCGGCGAGACCTTCTATTCGTTGTCGCGCCGGTTCGGGATCACGGAAGAGCAGTTGAGTGCGCTCAACGGCGGACTGAAGCCGGCCGATCTGAAGGCCGGAGCGATGATCGTTGTCCCGGGAGAGGATCAAAAAGAGCCCGCGGCAACCGAGGATACGCTGCACCGTGATTCGCTGCCGCCCTTCGGCGACGTGGAACCGATCGAGTTCCGGGCGTTGCGGCGCAGCGAAGCGCTCAATGTGGCGGTGCTTCTGCCGCTGGCCGTCAACGGCGAACCCAACGGTAACTACCTGGAATTTTACCAGGGTTTCCTGCTGGGTCTGGACAGCGTGAAGCAGAAGTCGGGCATCTCGGTCAATGTTGATCTCTACAACACGGCCCGTGACAGCGCCCGTATCGTTTCGATTCTCGAAGACAAGGCATTCCGGCGCACCCATCTGATTGTGGGGCCCGTCTACGAAGAGGGACTCTATCCGGTGGTCCGTTATGCCGAGAAGCACCAGATTCCGGTCGTTTCGCCGCTGGCCAACATCGAACGGATGAACAGCGACGTGCTTTTCCAGCTGGCACCCGATCCGGACCGCAAGTACGAGAAGGTGCGCGATCTGGTGGCCGCCGACAAACGGGTGACGTTGATCTATACGCAGACCGTCGACCGGGAGTTCGAGCGCGAGATCCTTGCGCTGCTGGGCAACCGGCCTTACGAGCGCTATAATTATCGGTATCAGCAGGGGGCCCAAGGCTCGAGCGATCTGACTCCGCTGCTGGAGAACGATGCGGACAACGTCTTCGTGATTCTTTCGGACAACGAGGTGGATGTAGACCGCATTCTTGCCGGGCTGGCCTCGGCCGACACGAGCATCACCTCGCGCGGACGCACGGCTCCGAAGTTCACCGTCCTGGGCAATGCCCGCTGGAACCGTTACAACAACCTCGACCGGGCAATCTTCTTCAAGGATCGCGTGGTCTTCATCTCAACCTACCATGCCAAACGCGACTCGGAGGTGGTCAAGGCTTTCGACGACGCCTATCTGCGATCGTTCGGCATGCTGCCGACGCTGTTCTCCTATCGCGGTTACGACACGGCGATGATCTTCGCGCCGGCCATGTACGGCGATATCGAGTATGACCTGGAGGATCACCGCTACACGCCGCTGCAGACCACGTATCTGTTCACCCGGCCGGTCGGTCGCGCCAACCACGTCAATTACAACTGGACGCGGGTGAACTACCACAATGATTTCACGATAACCATCGAATAGTCATGGCAACACTGACGAATACGATTCCCGAGAAGACCATCGAGCGGTTGAGCGAGTACCGGCGGACACTGCTTTCGTGCCACCGACAGGGAATCACGCACGTCTTTTCGCATGTTCTGGCGGGCATCCACGGCATTACGGCCGTACAGGTGCGCCGCGATCTGATGCTGATCGGATTCTCGAGCGATACGAAAAAGGGGTATGACGTACAGGTGCTGATCGAATACATCAGCAACATCCTCGACAGCCCCACACCGATGAATATCGCCGTGTTGGGTATGGGCCACCTGGGTCAGGCCATCACGAAGTACTTCAACGGCAAGGGGTTGAAGCTGAAGATCACGACGGCGTTCGATGTCGATCCCGAGAAGGTGGGCAAGATCATCGACGGCATTCCGTGTTACCACATGGATACGTTCGAGAAGGAGGTCGAGGACAAGGACATCTCGATCGTGATCGTATCGTCACCCACGAAGGTGGCCCCGACGCTCGTTCTGCCGATCATCAACGCCGGCATCAAGGGCGTACTGAACTTCACCTCCACACCGTTGAACTTCCCGCAGGGAATTGTGGTCGAGAATTACGACATCACGACGCTGCTCGAAAAGGTCGCCTACTTCGTCAAGGAGAACGACGCCAACGCCAATTCGTAGAATGCGCGTATTTTACGGATTTGAACATCTTCCGCATTTCGACCATCCGGCGGTCACCGTCGGGTCGTATGACGGTGTGCATCTCGGCCACCGGGCGTTGATCGAGCGACTTGTCGGCGAGGCCCGTGCTGCCGGAGGTGAGAGCATCGTGATGACCTTCGAACCGCATCCGCGCATCGCGCTGGGGCGGGCCGAAGGGCTCCGGCTGCTGACGACCCTCGATGAAAAGATTGCCCTGCTGGAGGGGTTGGGGGTTGACAACCTGATCGTCATACCGTTCGACCGGACGTTCAGCGCCCTCACGGGCCGGGAGTTCGTCGACCGATACCTGATCGGCCGCCTCGGCGCCGAAACGCTTGTGGCGGGCTTCAACCACCGCTTCGGCCACGACGCCCTGGCGTGTGACGATCCGCAGGTGTGCGAACGCCTGCGGGTGATTCGCGTGGGGCCGTGTACGGTCGACGGCGTACGGGTCAGTTCGACCGCTATCCGGCAACGGTTCGAATCGGGAGATCTTGCCGGTGCCGAGCATCTGCTGGGACATCCGCTTTCGAAGAGCCTCCGGCAGGATCGGCCTGTTGCGGAGAACGATTCTCCTGAAAACAAGTGACAAACCAAAAATTCCGATAATCATGCTGAGCCACGATTGCAAAATCAGGGTCTGGTACAAGCATACCGACCAGATGGCCATCTGCCACCATTCGAACTACATCTGCTACTACGAGGCGGCGCGGAGCGAACTGCTGCGCCATCTGGGCATGTCGTTTGCCGAGGTTGAGCGCCGCGGCATCATGATGCCGATCCTCGAAGTGCAGTCCAAGTACCGCAAGCCGGCCTATTTCGACGAACTGCTGACGGTGCGGATCATCCTTCGGGAGATCCCCTCGACACGCATCAACTTCTTCTACGAGATCTACAACGAGAAGGGCGAACTGATCAACACGGGCATGACGCAGTTGGGCTTTATCCACAGCGATACGCGTCGTCCGTGCCGCTGCCCGGAGTGGTTTCTCGATCTGCTCCGCCCGCACTGGACGGAGGAGCCGGCCGAGTAAGGATCAGGAAAATGATGTTTTCACGATGAAGCGCTGTATCTGAATCCGATTTTCCGGTGCGTCGGGACTGGTCAACGGTTCCGACCGGATAGCTGTATCTGATTCTGAACGGATAAACGCTTTAAAAGACTGAAAACATGATGAACAAAATCTATCCACGGACAGGCGACCGGCAGACGGTCTATCTGAATGCCGTCGTCGACGATCCGCAAATTGAGATCGGCGACTATACGATCTATAACGATTTCAGATCCGACCCGCGCCTTTTCGCCACCAACAATATTCTCTACCATTATCCCGTCCACCACGAGCGGCTCATCATCGGGCGTTTCTGTTCGATTGCCTGCGGAGCAAAGTTCCTTTTCAACTGTGCCAACCACACGCTGCGGTCGCTTTCCACCTACACCTTCCCGCTCTTCTACGAGGAGTGGCAGGGCGACCGGACGCAGGTTGCCGAAGCCTGGGACTGCAAGGGAGATATTGTCGTAGGCAACGACGTGTGGATCGGTTACGAGGCTGCCATATTGGCCGGCGTTCGGATCGGTGACGGTGCCGTGATCGGAACGCGAGCCGTTATCACCCACGACGTGGCTCCATATACGATTGTCGGGGGCGTCCCTGCTCGACCCATTCGCAGACGCTTCGCCTCCGAGGTGATTGAACTTCTGCTGCGTATCCGTTGGTGGGAATGGTCGGACGAACGCATCCGCCGTGCTATCCCGGCGATCCAGTCGGGTGACTGGGTACAATTGGAACAGTTAGCCTGCGGGAAAGCAGACAACTGACCCGCGTCACCTTCCTACACAAAAAAACGGGCCGGACTTCCACGATGGAAAGTCCGGCCCGTTGCCATTTTCCGGAATGGCCCCCGGTCAGGAGGCCTCATCCGATTACTTTTCGATCAACGAAATCGACCGCTGGATGAAATCGGTCAGGTTCTTGCCCTTCAGCATGCCGTTGGTCAACAGGGCCAGGTCGATGATCTGCTTGACGAGCTTGTTGCCGGCACCGATCTCGCGCAGCCGCTGGTTGCGCTCGTCACGCAGCGTGACAACCTTCTTCGACAGCTCCTCGCGCATGGATTTCTCCTCGGGCGTCAGATCGGCCTCCTTCTTGTCCTTGGTGACCTCCTCGAAACGCTTCTCCTCGGCTATGGCAGCGTCGATCTTCTTGGTCGTGGTCTTCAGCTTGTCGCCGTAGGCCTTCTCGACATCCTCGAGAATCCGGATCACGATGGGGTGGTTGCCGTTCACCGCGATGGTGAAGTTGTCGGGCATCTGGCCGTAGAACTGACTCATGCCGCCACCGCCCATGCGGGCCATCTCCTTCATACGGCGCATGAACTCGTTCTGTGTGATGACGACCGGCGCCTCGTCGGGCTCCATCGCCTCGAACGAGATGTTGTAGTGAATCTTCTCATCCTTGGGCATCTGGCTCTCGAAGACCGGCGTCAGCAACTCCTGCTGAGCCTCCGTCAGCGACATCTTGATGCTGTCCTCCTTCTGGATCAGCTTGTCGATCACGTCGCTGTCGACCCGAACGAAACGGCTCTCCTTGTTCTTCGACTCATACCAGTTGATGTAGTGGCTGTCCAGCTGGCCGTCCATGATCAGCACGTCGTAGCCCTTGGCCTTGGCGGCCTCGAGCGAGGTGTACTTCTCCTCGGGATCGTCCACGTACAGGAAGACGACCGTCTTGTTCTTGTCGGTCTGATTCTCCTTGACCTTCTCGAGATACTCCTTCGGCGTGAAGTACTTGCCTTCGACGTTCTTCCAGAGCATGAAGTTCTCGGCCTTTTCGGCAAACTTCTCGTCAGTCAGAATGCCGTACTGGATGAAGATCTTCAGATCGTCCCACTTCGACTCGTAATCGGGGCGCATCGTGTTGAAGAGCTCCTGCAGACGGTCGGCCACCTTGCGGGTGATGTAGCTCGAGATCTTCTTCACGTTCGAATCGCTCTGCAGATAGCTGCGCGAAACGTTCAGCGGAATGTCCGGCGAGTCGATCACGCCGTGCAGCAGCGTCAGATACTCCGGCACGATTCCCTCGACCTGATCCGTCACGTAGACCTGGTTGCAGTACAGCTGGATCTTGTTACGCTGGATGTCGAAGTTGTTGTGGATTTTCGGGAAGTAGAGAATACCGGTCAGGTGGAACGGGTAGTCAATGTTCAGATGGATCGAGAAGAGGGGCTCGTCACTCAGCGGGTACAACTCGCGGTAAAACTCCTTGTACTGCTCCTCGGTGATCTCCGCCGGCTTGCGGGTCCAGAGCGGGTCGACGTCATTGATGATGTTGTCCTTGTCCGTATCGACATACTTGCCGTCCTTCCACTCCTTGACCTTGCCGAAGGCAATGGGCACGGGCAGGAAGCGGCAGTATTTCTTCAGCAGTTCCGAGACCTTCGACTCCTCGGCATACTCCTTCGTATCCTCGGAGAGATGCAGCACGATGGTCGTGCCGCGGTCACGCGCCTCGTCGGTCTCCTCCATCTCGAACTCGGGGGTTCCGCTGCAGCTCCAGTGCACGGCCTTGGCCCCCTCCTGCCACGAGCGGGTGAAGATCTCGACCTTGTCAGCCACCATGAAGGCCGAGTAGAAGCCCAGTCCGAAGTGACCGATAATGGCCTGGTCCTTGTATTTGGCCATAAACTCCTCGGCACCCGAGAAGGCAATCTGGTTGATATACTTGTCCAACTCCTCGGCCGTCATGCCGATACCGCGGTCGGTAACCGTAAGGGTCCGGGCCTTCGGGTCCACCGAGACGTGGATCGTCAGATCGCCCAGATCGCCCTTCATCTCGCCTTTGGCCGAGAGGGTCTTCAGTTTCTGGGTGGCATCCACGGCGTTGGAAATCAGCTCACGCAGAAAGATCTCGTGATCCGAATAGAGGAATTTCTTGATGACGGGGAAGATGTTTTCCGTCGTAACTCCGATTTTTCCGTTTTTCATAGTACAGGTATTGTTTTTTCGTTTTTTTCTGCTCCGGAGATCCACAAAGGGTGTGCCACTCGTGCGGGACTGCCACTTTGTCAGTCGCAACTGACAACTTCCGTCACAGCCGACCGGACCGGACGCGCAGTTGTTGCGCGTCCGCGTGATTTTTCGTACCTTTGTTCGAACAAAAAACCGAACACGATGGATTTTCTCACATTGGCCAAGAGACGGTATGCCTGCCGTCAATATCAGGACCGGAAGGTCGAGCCGGAAAAATTGCAGGAGATTCTCGAGGCGGGGCGCGTCGCACCGACGGGTGCCAATCGCCAGCCGCAGCGCCTCGTTGTCATCCAGTCGAAGGAGGGGATGGAGCGCCTGGCCCGCTGCACGCGGGACTTCGGGGCTCCGCTGGCCATCCTCGTCTGTGCGGCGACCGACGAGGCGTGGACCCGCAAGTACGACGGCAAGATGATCGCCGACATCGATGCCTCGATCGTCACGGACCACATGATGCTTTGCGCCGCCTCGCTCGGACTCGACTCGCTCTGGATCTGCATGTTCAAGCCCGAAGCCGTGCGCGAGGAGTTCCACCTGCCGGATAACGTCGTTCCGGTGAATATCCTGCTCATCGGCTACGGAGCCGGCGAACCCGCCTCGCCCGACCGTCACGACAAACTCCGCAAACCACTCTCCGAGACCGTATTCATGGAGTCTTTCTAAAGCGACGCGGGAGGTTGAAAAACAACCTCCCGCCTTGCTTTATATAACGCACCTTATTCTGCTGTCAGGCAGAATATTTCGCATCTGGAAACGCAATTATTCGCCCGCCTGCCGCACGTAAAGCCGGTATTTGGCGCTCCACGACTCGCCCGGAGCCACCGCACAGAAACCTTCGGCCTCGGGATCGGCCGCATTCGGGGCGTTGGTCGTCCACGACTGCGGTTCGGGACAGCAGTAGGGCACCTGCCCGCCGTTGTTCCAGATCGTCCAGTAGGTCGTCCGGTCGTCCACCTCGTAGAAGACCCGAACTCCCGTGCGGAGATTCTCGACCAGGGCTCCGCGGTAGGGTTTGCCATCGACCTCGATCTCGCGCAGCGTGAAGCCCGCCTCGATCGGCTCGCAGCCCGTCACGCGCAGACCGCCCTCACGCAACCGTACGAACTGGGCGTTGAGAGGCAGTTTACGGCCCGTCGGAAGATTCCGCGCATCGAGCTCTGCCTGTTCGCCGACGGCCACCCGCATCACGTAGTCGCCATTCTCGCCCCCGGCAAACGGAATACGCAGAGGCGTGTGGAATCCCACACCCAGAGGCATCCGCTCGCGGCTGCGGTTCGTGAAGACCACCTCCTGCTCCAACCCGCGGGCCGAGAGGTGGAAAATGATCTTGCACTTGAACTCGTGCGGAAAATCGCGGAAAATCACGTCGCAACCCGCATTCGAGTAGTAGCGGCATTCAACCATCACCTCATCGTCGGTCTCCACGGCCTTCGAGACCTGGAACGGCTGGCTCTTGAGAAATCCGTGGTGAAAGTTGTGCTCCTTTTCGTTGGTGATCGGGAGCCGGTAAGTGCGGCCGTCGAAGGTAAACCGTCCGTCGGCGATGCGGTTGGGCGGGAAGAGGATCGGCAGACCGTAGACCTGCGGACGACGCCGGAAGGTCTCGATCTCCTCCGCCGTCGGAGTATGCACCACCTCGACGCCCCGGCGCATATCGGCCAGCCGGATGAGGTTGGCACCCATCTCGGGGATCAGCAGCGCCACATAGTCGCCCTTGGAGAACTCCACAGCCCGCAGGCCGCAGTAATCCACGCAATGAATCATCGGCTTAGAGCAACTTTTCGATCTTGGCCTTGAGGGCATCCTTCGAGCAGGCGCCGACCTGTTTGTCCACGACCTGGCCCCCCTTGAGGAAGATGATCGTCGGGATGTTCCGCACGCCGTACTTCATCGTAATATCGTCGTTCTGCTCGACATCGCATTTGCCGATAACGACCTTGCCCTCGTATTCGCCGGCCAGTTCGTCGACGATGGGAGCGATCATGCGGCACGGACCGCACCACTCGGCCCAGAAGTCGATTACGACGGGTTTGTCACCGCCTACGAGTGTTTCAAAATTCTCCTTGTTGATTGCAAGTGCCATTTTTTTGTGTTTTTAAGTTGTTATGCAATGGAATAATGTATCTGATTTTCATCCAGATAGTCGGTCAGTTCGGCCGTGAGGCTCACCTTGTGGCTCTTCGAGAAGAGACTCAGCGAGACCTGTGCATTCCGGTCGTAGACGTTCACCTTCAGACGTGTCTGGCCCTTTGCCTCGAGGATGCGGGCCGACAGATCGCGGATCAGCGTTTCGGTGACCTCCTCGATCGGCAGCTGGATCGACATCTCCTTGATCATCGTATCGCGCACCTCCGAGAGTTGAACCATCGAGATGATCTTGAACTCCAGCTCCTTGTCGTTGTAGGGGCGGGGCTGCACCTTGCCGCGGATGAAGAGGAAATAATCCGGGAAGAGATACTTGCGGAAGTTCTCGTAGTCCTTGCCGAAGAGAGCGAATTCGTGTGAACCGTTGTAGTCCTCCAGCTTGAAGCGGCCCCAGGGCTTTCCGGTCTTGGTCATCAGGTTCTGCACGCTGACCACCATGCCGGCCACGGCAATCTCCTGCCCCTTGAGCGCATCGAGATTCTCGAGCTCCGTAAGCTGGGTCTTGCACATGTGGTCGATAATGATCTTGTAGTCGTCGAGCGGATGGGCCGAGAGGTAGAGTCCGACCATTTCGCGCTCCTTGGTCAGTTTTTCGAGCTGGCTCCAGTCGGCGCAGCTCGGGGTTACCGGGCGCTGGATATCCACATGACCGCCACCGCCGAAGAGGCTTTGTTGAGCATTGTTCTGCTCGTTCTGGAACCGCTGGCCGTAACGCATGAGCAGTTCGATGAAGGTGGCGCCGTTCGAATCGCGGGCATCCACGCCGAAGAACTTGCCGCGGGCGAAGTCCGTGATCGAATCGAAGGCGCCGGCATAGGCCAGATTCTCGAGACATTTGCGGTTGACGAGCGAATAGTTGACCCGCTCGACGAAGTCGTAGATATCCTTGAACGGGCCGCGGGCCTTGCGTTCGACGATGATGCTCTCCACGGCGGCCGAGCCGACCCCCTTCACGGCGGCCAGACCGAAGCGCACGTCGCCGGCCAGATTGGCCGAGAAGGCCTGCACCGACTCGTTGATATCCGGACCGAGCACACTGATTCCCATCCGCTTGCACTCGTTCATGTAGAGCGTCAACTGCTCGATGTTCGTCAGGTTTCGGCTCAGGACCGCAGCCATGTACTCCGACGGATAGTTGGCCTTGAGATAGGCCGTCTGGAAGGCCACCCACGAGTAGCACGTGGCGTGCGACTTGTTGAAGGCATAGGAGGCGAACTTCTCCCAGTCGGCCCAGATCTTTTCGAGCACCTTCTCGTCGTGGCCGTTCTTCTTGCCGCCCTCGATGAATTTGGGCTTCAGGTGGTCCAGCTTGTCCTTGAGCTTCTTACCCATGGCCTTGCGCAGCGTGTCGGATTCGCCGCGGGTAAAGTTGGCCAGCAGACGCGACAGCAGCATGACCTGCTCCTGGTAGACCGTGATGCCGTACGTATCCTTCAGGTATTTCTCCATGATCGGGATATCGTAGACGATCGGGCTCCGGCCGTGTTTGCGGGCGATGAAGTCCGGGATATAGTCCATCGGGCCGGGACGGTAGAGGGCGTTCATGGCGATCAGATCCTCGAAGGTCGAGGGCTGCAGTTCGCGCAGGTACTTCTGCATGCCGGCCGACTCGAACTGGAACGTACCAACGGTACGGCCTTCGCAGTAGAGCTTGTAGGTAGCCGGATCGTTGATGATCGAGAAGTCGTCGATGTCGATTTTCTTGCCTTTGGTCTGGAAGACGTTCTCCACGGCGTCCTTGATGATCGAGAGGGTCTTCAGACCGAGGAAGTCCATCTTGATCAGACCCGTATCCTCGATCACCGAACCTTCGTACTGCGTGACGAGCATCTTTTCGCCGGTCTCCTTGTCGTCGGCCGTCGAGACGGGCACCCAGTCGGTGATGTCGTCGCGGCAGATGATCGTACCACAGGCGTGCACGCCCGTATTGCGGACGTTCCCCTCGAGCATCTTGGCATAGCGGATCGTATCGCGCAGCACGGGGTTGTCCGACTGTTCGGCGGCCTTCAGCTCCGGGACGAGTTCGATGGCCTGGGCCAGGCTCTTGACGGGTTTGCCTTCGGGTGTTTTGTCGGGGACGAGTTTGCAGAGACGGTCCGACTCCGAGAGGACGAGTTTCTGCACGCGGGCCACATCCTTGATCGAGAGTTTGGTGGCCATCGTGCCGTAGGTGATGATGTGGGCGACCTTCTCCTTGCCGTATTTCTGGGTTACCCAGTTCAACACGCGGCCGCGGCCGTCGTCATCGAAGTCGACGTCGATATCGGGCAGCGAGATACGGTCCGGGTTCAGGAAACGCTCGAACAGCAGGTCGTAGGCAATGGGGTCGATCTGCGTGATGCCCAGACAGTAGGCCACGGCCGAACCGGCGGCCGAGCCACGCCCCGGTCCCACCGAGACGTCGAGCTCCTCGCGGGCGGCGCGGATGAAGTCCTGCACGATGAGGAAGTAGCCCGGGAAACCCATCGTCTTCATGACGTGCAGTTCGAAACGCAGCCGCTCCTCCTGCTCCTCGGTCAGATGTTCGCCGTAGCGGCGGTGGGCACCCTCCATGGTGAGTTTCGTCAGGTAGTCGGCCTCGAACTTGATGCGGTACAGCTTGTCGTAACCGCCCAGCTTCTCGATCTTCTTGCGACCCTCCTCCTCCGACATGACGACATTGCCGTTCTCGTCGCGCGTGAATTCGTCGTAGAGGTCCTGCTCCGTAAAGCGTTTGCGATACTCCTCCTCGGTGCCGAATTCGGCCGGGATCTGGAAGTTGGGCATGATCGGCGCATGGTCAATCGAGTAGGTTTCGACCTGGTTGCAGATGTCGACCGTCGTGGCCATCGCCTCGGGATCCGACTCGCCGAAGATCGAGGCCATCTCGGCCGTCGTCTTCAACCACTCCTGCTTGGAGTAGAGCATGCGCTTCGGGTCGTCGAGGTCCTTGCCCGTCGAAAGGCAGATCAGCCGGTCGTGAGCCTCGGCGTTGTCCTCGTCGACGAAGTGCACATCGTTCGTGCAGATCATCCGCACGTTGTATTTGGCGGCCAGCTCGCGCAGGTGTTTGTTGACATTCAACTGCATGGGGTAGGCCTCGTGATTGGCCCGCTCGACGGTAGCCTTGTGCAGCTGCAGCTCGAGGTAGTAGTCCTCGCCGAAGAGGTTCTTGTACCAGCGGATCGCCTCTTCGGCCTTCTCCATGTCGTTGGCCGTGATGGCGCGCGGCACCTCGCCGGCCAGACACGCCGTACAGCAGATCAGCCCCTCGTGGTACTTCTCGATCTCGGTGCGGTCCGTACGGGGGCGCATGTAGAAGCCCTCGGTCCAGGCCTTCGAGACGATCTTGATCAGGTTGTGATACCCCTTGAGGTTTTTGGCCAGCAGGATGAGGTGATAACCGCTCTGGTCGGGCTTTCCCTCCTTGTCGTGGAGCGAGCGGCGGGCGACGTAGACCTCGCAGCCGATGATGGGCTTGAAGGCCATCTTGCGGTGCAGCTCCTCGAGCTGTTTTTCGCACTTGGCGATCTCGGCCTGGGGATCATCGACCGTCTCCGATCCGTCGCGCAGGGCGGCGATACGGGCTTCGCATTCCGCGGCCTTGTCCTTGAATTTGCCCTTGACCTTCTTGACGTAGTTGTAGAACTCCTTGATGCCGAACATGTTGCCGTGATCGGTCACGGCAATGCCGGGCTGACCGTCGGCGATGGCCTTGTCGACCAACTTGGGGATGCTGGCCTGGCCGTCGAGGATCGAGTATTGCGTATGTACGTGAAGATGTACGAATTGGGACATTTTCCGGAAATTTTAGCGTTGTAAAGATAACGATATTTACAGAGAATTCCCGGGGCTGTTCTTGTATTTTATCAACAAATTGCTTAACTTTAACTACCGAACCAAAAAAGAAAGATTATGCAAGACGACTCGTTGGTTGTATTGGCGGAATACAACACCGTTACCGAAGCCGAAATTGCCAAGTCGATGCTCGACAGCGCGGGGATCTGGTCGACGATCCGCAACGAATACATGTCGGCCATCTATCCCATCGGCACCATGCCTGCGCAGGTCGTCGTCCGCAAGGAGGATCTGGAGAGCGCCCAAATGTTGCTGCAGCACAGATAGTGCGAACTGCGAAGTGATGAAAAAAGGCTTCACCTGCATAGGTGAAGCCTTTTTCATGCCGTGCAATGCCCCGGGACGGTTCTGCCGGACGTACCGGCCGTTCCATTCTCTCGGGACGATTGCTTTGCTTCTCTTCAACCGGCCGTTCCGTTTCTCTCCGGATGCCTTTCCGCCGTCGGCTCAGTTCGAGGAGTCGTTGATGAAATTGCCTCGGAACGTGTAGGCCGTGCGCTGGGGCACGCCGTCGACCTTGCGGGGCGTCCATTTGCCTTCACTGCTCCGGATGGCCCGAATAACCCGTTTCGTCAGCCGCTCGTCGGGCGAGCGGAGCACCTTGTCGATTGTCACCCGGCCGTCCGCCTCGACATAAAACCGGATATGAACCCGACCTCCGGTTGTCGGGAACCGATAGGAGTGATACCCCGTGCGGTCGGCCACCCAGCGAAAGAAGTTCTCGCCGGGAACTTCGCCCATGAAGAGCAGCGGATCGGGATTCATCTGCTCTTCGATACGTTGCAGCGGCAGATGGAACCAAAGCCGCTGCACATAGTTCACGGCAAGACCGTCGGCGCGGCGTGCAGGGCTCCACGTCCCGGTCATCCGTCCGACGGCCCGCTCCACGACCTGCCGCGTACGGGGTGTGACGGGTTCCAGATCCACCCGGTCGCGCCCTTCGCATGTGTTGTCCAGGAAGCGGAGTTCCACGACGCGGCCGAGGGTGTCGATCCGCAGGGCGACCGCCACCTCGGCCGAGAGCGAATCCGCGGGGATGCGCTCCTCGACGGCCACATCCCCGGCCATGGCAGCCAATCGGGCCATATAGACCTTGACGACCGCGCCGTCAAAACGCGGAGGTGTTACATGCTGTGCGAAAACTCTCGTCCCTCCAAGAGTGAGGCAGCATAGCACCACAATATGTAATGCTTTAATTTTCATTATTTTAATATATTCCAATTAAAGTAATTCCTCGCCGTTCCAGATCCGCCACGAAGCCTCGGCCTGTTCGACAAACATCGTGCGTCCGTTCAGCACGTGCGCGCCGCGCTGCCGTCCGTAGTCGAGAAACTGTGTCACCTCGGGATTGTAGACCAGATCCAGCAGGTAGTGTTCCGGCGTAATGTAGGCGTAGGGGATGCGCGGCGCCTCGTCGACGTTGGGGTAGGTCCCTACGGGCGATGCATTGACAATCAGCCGGCTGCGCCCGACCACCTCACACGGCAGGTTATCGTAGGTGTAGTTCCCCTTGGCCGCATCGCGCGAAACCAGCGCAAAGGGGATTCCCCGCTCGGCCAACGCATATTGCACGGCCTGCGACGCTCCGCCCGTGCCGAGAATCAGCGCCTCCTCGGGTTCGGCCAGCCCCAGCAACTCGCTCAGCGCTTCGCGCAGCCCGATGATATCCGTATTGAACCCCTCGAGGCCCTTATCCGGCGTGCGGCGGATGCAGTTCACCGCCCCGATGGCCCGTGCCTCGGGCGATACGGCGTTCAGATAGCGGATCACCTCGCGTTTGTAGGGAATCGTGACGTTGAGTCCGCAAAGGTCCGGATGCTGCTCCAGCAGACCGGGCAGCGCCTCGATCGAAGGCAGTTCATACAGAGCATACGCATGATCCGAGAGCCCCTCGCGGGCAAATTTTTCGGTAAAGTAGGCCGCCGAAGCCGAATGACCCAGCGGGCGGCCGATCAGTCCGAAACGTCTCATTATTTCTCGTTTTTCTTGGCAACGATGCGGGCCAGTACCTCGATGCCGTAGATCACGAGGAATCCCACGATGCAGAGGATGATGGCTTCGGAGAGCAGGGCAGGCTTGTCGTACAGGGTCTCGAAGGTTGCGGGCGAGATGTTGCTCTCGATGAGCGGCTGCACCTGGCCATGGCTGTCGACGTAGGTTTCAACGACCTGCTTCCAGGGCCAGACCTTGTTGAGCGATCCGACCATGAAACCCATCAGCAGGGCGACCGTCAGATCGTGCCAGTTCCTGAGCAGCCACGAGAGCAGGTGCGAGAAGGCCAGAATGCCGGCCAGGGCCCCGACCACAAAGATCACGATGATCGGAATATCCAGATTGGCGACCGCCTCCATGATGAACTGGTATTTGCCCAGCAGCAGCAGGACGAAGGCGCCGGAAATTCCCGGGAGGATCATGGCGCAGATGGCAATGGCGCCCGAGAGCATCACGAACCACCAGTCGTCGGGGGTCTGCGTCGGCGAGGCGACGGTGATCCACCACGCCACGGCGGCCCCGACCAGGAACGAAAGAACGGTCCGCCAGCTCCAGCGGCCGATCTGCCGGGCCACGAGCAGGGCCGAGGCGATGATCAGTCCGAAGAAGAACGACCAGATGGCGATCGGGTGGTATTCGAGCAGATAGATCATCAGCCGGGCCAGCGAGAAGATGGCCACGGCGATACCCAGCAGCACGGACAGCAGGAAGCCGCCGTTGATGTGGCGCCAGAATTCGCCGAAACGTCCCCGGAACAGCAGCTTCACGGCCGTAAGATTGATGCTGCGGATCGAATTGAGGAGCTCTTCGTAGATGCCCGAGATGAAGGCGATCGTACCGCCCGAGACGCCGGGCACCACGTCGGCCATTCCCATGGCACACCCCTTGAGGGCAAGAATGAGGTTACGAGAAAATTTCATATACGAGAAAATTTCATAATGGCAGTTTAACCGTTTATCATCCGCACCTGCGGAAGCGGACCACGCGGCTGTGCCATGCCGTCCACCCTCCGGCGGGCGAACGTCGCCCGGGGCCGGATTCATCGGGAGGCAAAGATACGAAAAATATGGACAAAACAAAAGGAAGGGGTCATACGCGCCCGGCGCTTCGGCAAAAAAAAGGCTCTTCGGCCAATGGGCCGAAGAGTCTCTGTTCCGTGGGGCCACGGGACTCATTTCGCCGGTTCGGGAATCCCTTTGCTACGGCGAATGAAGTCGACGACCTCACCGAGACCTTCCGAAAATTTGGTAAAATCCTCCTTGTAGAGGAAGATCTTGTGACGGTCGTAGGAGGACGAACCGTCGGGTGCCGTAATCTTACGGCTTTCGGTAATGGTCAGGAACCAATCGTCGCCGCGTGTAGCCCTGACATCGAAGAAATAGGTGCGACGGCCGGCCTTAACGGCCTTGGAGAGAATCTGATCTCCATAATCCTCGTTTTCGCGTCGCGGTTGGGTTGGGGTTAACATGGGACTTTGTTTTTAGTTAGCTCCGACGGTCTTGCTCGTCGGATTCGTATATACGAATATACGAAAAAGTTTACAAAGCACCAAACTTCCGCCTCTATTTTTTGGGATCGAGCAAGGGTTTGCCCCGTTGATCCCACGCCTGGAGAAGGGCTACGGCCTGCCGATAGGCGGGGCTCAGACGGGGATTGATCACGCGGAAATAGGCCTCCATGCCGAAAAGTCGCTGAGCGGCAAGCGCTTTCAACTGCACTCCCATCAACCGGCTGGAGATTTCGAATCCCTTCTTATCGAAATTTACGCCTCGTTTGGCGCCCAAATCAGCAAGTTTTCCGAGAAGCTCACCGGAGGGTTCAAACCCGGCATCCAGACTTTCGAACGTCGGGAAAGCACGCGAGAGCGAATCGCGCGAACGGTCGAGCCAGTCGTTAACGAATTCGGCCACAACACCCCGGCGAATCAATTCGGCATAATAGTCCGAATAGCCGGTCGTATCGGCCTCGACGAGGATGTCGGGACGGATTCCGCCACCGCCGTAAACGATGCGGCCGGTGCGGAGCGTACGGAATTCCGGAGCCCGGGCGTCGAGCGAATCCCGCACCGCGTCGTCGTAACGGCGCAGATGGTCGAGGTAATATTCGCGGCGTTTTCCGTTTTCGTAGGGGCGCTGGATGACGCGACCCGAGGGGGTATGGTAACGGGCCACGGTGATGCGCACGGCCGAGCCGTCCGAGAGTCCGATCTGCCGCTGCACGAGCCCCTTTCCGAAGCTCGGGCGACCGATGATGACGCCGCGGTCCCAGTCCTGAATGGCTCCGGAGACGATCTCCGAGGCCGAGGCCGACGATTCGTCGATCAGCACCACCAGACCGCCCGTCAGGTCTTCGCCGTTTGCCTGTGCCCGGAACGACGAAGCGGGAATGGCCCGTCCCTCGGTGGAGACGATCGTGGCGCCGCGCGGCAGGAAGAATCCGGCCATTTCGATGGCCTGTTCGAGCAGACCGCCCCCGTTTCCGCGCAGATCGAGGATCATCTTCTGCGGACGGCCCATCTTCCGGTACCCCTCGCGGAATTCATCCATGGTGGTATGCCCGAAACGGTTGACCTTGATGTATCCGATGTCGTCGCCGACGCGGTAGGCGGCATCGACGGTATTGAGCGGAATCCTGTCGCGTACGATTACGAAGTGGAGCCGCCCGGGCGTACCGTGACGGACGACATCGATTTCGACCTTCGTACCGGTCTTGCCGCGCAGGTGTTTGGGGACCTCCGTGCGGGTCATGCCCACGGCCTGCAGCGTGTCGATACGCACGATGCGGTCGTTGGCGCGCACGCCGACCCGCTCGGCCGGACCTCCGGCGATCGTATTCACGACGATGATCGTGTCACGCAGGACATTGAACTCCACACCGATGCCGCTGAATTCGCCTTCGAAACTCTCCGTGACACCGCGCATCTCCTCCGCATCGAGATAGGCCGAGTGGGGATCCAGCTCCTCGAGCATGCCCCGAATGGCCCCCTCGACCACGGGCTTCATCTCCACGTCATCGACATAGAGCCCCATGAGGTAGCGGTAGACCTGTGCCAGTTTCTGAAACTGCTGCAGATTTTCCTGCCGCAGCTCCTGCTCCGAGAGTGTCTCCTGGGCCGACAGCGTCGACACACCGCAAAGACACAGCAGAATGATCCAAATTTTTCGCATGATTCCGTACTTACTTATCTAAAAGGAAGGGGCCCCGCATGCGGAGCCCCGAATCAGCCTGTCAGGACAATGCTTGCGCGAGTTCCGCGAAGGGCACCTGCCGCTGCTCGCCCGAACGCATATCCTTGACCGTAGCGGCTCCGGCCTCGATCTCCTGTGATCCGACGATCACCACATAGGGGATTGCGCGGCGGTTGGCATACTCCATCTGTTTCTTCATCTTTCCGGCTTCGGGATAGATTTCGGCCGAGATCCCCTCACCGCGCAGCGTGCGCAGCAGCGGCAGCACGGCGGCCTGTTCCGCCGTTCCGAGGTTCGTGAAAAGCACCCGGGTGGTGCAGTTCACCTCTTCGGGGAAGAGTCCGAGCCCGGTCATCACGTCGTAGATGCGGTCGGCGCCGAACGAGATGCCCACGCCCGAGAGATTGGGCAGACCGAAAATACCGGTCAGATCGTCGTAGCGGCCGCCTCCGCAGATCGAACCGATGGCAAAATCCAGCGCCTTGACCTCGAAGATGGCTCCCGTATAGTAGTTCAAACCGCGTGCCAGCGAGAGGTCGAGCTCCACCCGGAGGTCGATCCCCAGCCGCTCGACATGTCCGAAGATGGTCTCCATCTCCTCGATGCCCTTCAGACCGGTCTCCGACGCAGCCAGCACCTCACGCAGCTGACTGAGCTTCTGGTGATTGTCACCGCTCAGTTCGAGAATCGGCTGAAGTCGGTCGACCGCCGTCTGCTCCAGACCGCGTTCGAAGAGTTCGGCCTTGACGTTCTCCAGCCCGATCTTTTCGAGCTTGTCAATGGCTACCGTGATATCCATCATCTTGTCGGCATGGCCGATGGCCTCGGCAATGCCGTAGAGGATCTTGCGGTTGTTCATCTTCAGCGCCACGCGGATGCCCAGCGCCTTGAAGACCCGCTCGACGATCTCCACCAGTTCGACCTCGCACAACAGCGAACGCGTGCCGATCACATCGACGTCGCACTGGTAGAACTCGCGATAGCGGCCCTTCTGGGGACGATCGGCCCGCCATACGGGCTGAATCTGGTAACGCTTGAAGGGGAAGGTCAACTCGCCCTGATGCTGCACGACGTAGCGGGCAAAGGGGACCGTCAGGTCGTAGCGCAATCCCTTCTCGCAGATCTTCGAGGCCTGACGCACCTCGTCGTCCGTCAGCCCCGCGGCGTAGTCGCCCGAATTGAGGATCTTGAAGAGGAGCTTGTCGCCTTCGTCGCCGTATTTGCCCAGCAGCGTCGAGAGGTTCTCCATGGCCGGGGTCTCCAGCGGAGCGAATCCGTAGGTACGGAAGACCCGCTTCACGGTGTCGAAGATATACTGGCGGCGCATCATCTCCGCCGGGGAGAAGTCGCGCGTACCCTTGGGTATGGAAGGTTTCTGTTGTGACATACTATATGAATTTTTGTTTCATTTTCAGGTATTTTTCCCAATCGGTGTTATCCCGGGCATCCATGTATTTGGGAAACTTCCCGAGCAGGCGCTTCAATGCCACCTCATCGCGTCGGAAAAACAGGACGACCATTTCGCGGATCGCCTCCATTTGTTCCACCTCATACATGCTCACGTAGCGCCGTGCCCGCGTTCCCTCCTCTCCGGGATAGACATATCCGACGAAATAGCCCAACCGGTCCTTGTCGTCAACGGCAGGCGAAATGAAAAACGAACGGTCGGACTTCAAATCCGTCACCGACAGGGTCGGGGAGTTTTTTCTGATCTTCAGCGCCTCGTCCGCCTGATCGTGCCAGGGGAACCGTTCCATTTCGGCGAGGAATCCGTCGACATCGCACTTTCCGACCGGTTCCACCTGGTTCGGATCTTCGTGGGCAAGGAGTTGGTCCCAGACAAACACATCGACCGGACGATTGGCCGGCATCCCGCATGAGAAAAGCCCCAGGCAGAGCAGGAAAAAGGCTGCGATGCGCATTTTATCAGGCCAGGAGTTTCTTGTACTTCACGCGGTGGGGCTCCGTATCGCCGCCCTGGGCCCGTTTCCAGGCCTCGTATTCGGAGTAGGTGCCCTGGTAGAAGACCACCTTCGAGTCGCCCTCGAACGAGAGGATGTGCGTGGCGATGCGGTCCAGGAACCAGCGGTCGTGCGAGATGACGACCGCACACCCGGCGAAGTTTTCGAGACCCTCCTCCAGCGCCCGCAGCGTATTGACGTCGATGTCGTTCGTCGGCTCGTCGAGCAGCAGGACATTGCCCTCCTCCTTGAGCGCCAGGGCCAGGTGAAGACGGTTGCGCTCGCCGCCCGAGAGCATGCCGCACTTCTTCTCCTGATCGGCGCCCGAGAAGTTGAACCGCGCGACATAGGCGCGGGCGTTGACCTGCCGGTTGCCCAGCGTGATGAGGTCCGCACCGCCCGAGATCACCTCGAAGACCGTCTTCTCCGGGTCGATCGACTTGTGCTGCTGGTCGACGTAGGCCAGTTTGACCGTGGGGCCCACGCGGAACGAACCGCTTGTCGGCTGTTCGAGCCCCATGATCATGCGGAAGAGCGTGGTCTTGCCCGTTCCGTTGGGACCGATGACGCCGACGATGCCGGCGGGCGGCAGCGAGAACTCCAGATGCTCGTACAACACGCGGTCGCCGAAGGCCTTCGAGACGTCGTGCGCCTCGATCACCACGTCGCCCAGACGCGGGCCGTTCGGGATGAAGATCTCGAGCTTCTCCTCCTTCTGCTTCGTATCCTCGTTCATCAGCTTGTCGTAGGCCGACAGACGCGCCTTCGACTTGGCGTGGCGGCCCGACGGAGACATGCGCACCCACTCCAGCTCGCGTTCGAGCGTCTTGCGGCGCTTCGACTCCTGCTTCTCCTCCATGGCCATGCGCTTGGTCTTCTGCTCGAGCCATCCCGAGTAGTTGCCTTTCCAGGGAATGCCCTCGCCGCGGTCCAGTTCGAGGATCCAGCCGGCGACGTTGTCCAGGAAGTAACGGTCGTGCGTCACGGCGATCACCGTACCCTTGTACTGGCGCAGGTGTTGCTCCAGCCAGTCGATCGACTCGGCATCGAGGTGGTTCGTGGGCTCGTCCAGAAGCAGCACGTCGGGCTGCTGCAGCAGCAGGCGGCACAGCGCCACGCGGCGGCGCTCACCACCCGAGAGCACCTTCACCGACTGATCCGGATCGGGACAGCGCAGCGCATCCATCGCACGCTCCAGCACGCTGTCCAGCTCCCAGCCGTTGACATGGTCGATCTGCTCGTAGAGTTCGCCCTGACGTTCGATCAGACGGGCCATCGTATCGTCGTCCATCGGCTCGCAGAGCTTCATGTTGATCTCCTCGTACTCCTTCAGCAGGGCGACCGTCGAGGCGCATCCCTCTTCGACCACCTCGCGGACGGTTTTCGAGTCGTCGAGTTTGGGCTCCTGCTCGAGGTAGCCCACCGTGTATCCGGGCGAGAAGACCACTTCGCCCTCGTAGTTCTTGTCGATGCCGGCGATGATCTTCATGAGCGTGGACTTGCCCGCGCCGTTCAGACCGATGATGCCGATCTTGGCCCCGTAGAAGAACGAGAGGTAGATGTTGTTCAGGACTCGTTTCTGATTGGGGAAGGTCTTGCTCACGCCGACCATCGAGAAGATGATTTTTTCGTCTGCCATAGGGTTTTTCGGAAATTTTTCGGTTTTCCGTCAAAGATACGGAGAAATTCCGGATTTTCCCCTTCTGAAGGCTGAATATTTGTGCATGTATCCCGATTCACCCGACGGTGTCGCCTCAAGAAGGGATGCAACCGAGGCTTCACCGTCGCCGGGCCCGCCGACGCCGCCTTCCGGAGCTCCGCATGCAGCCCTTGATCCGCCCATGCGGCCACAACGCTCCCCTCCGGGGCGACGGTCACCACACGGAGCCTCCAGCCGCCGACACCGTACGCCCCAACAAAAAGTCCCGCTCCTCGGCGAGGAACGGGACCCGATGCCGGAACCGGTGCGGAACCGGCCGTGCGATGAATCAATAGTTCTCCTTCTTGGGTTCGAAGTACGACTGCGGGTGCTTGCACGCCGGGCAGAGTTTCGGAGCCTCCTCGGCCTCGATGATGAAACCGCAGTTGCGGCACTGCCACCAGATCTTGCCGTCGCGCTTGAAGAAGTTGCCGTCCGTGAGGCGGCTCAGCAGCTTCAGATAACGGCGCTCGTGCTCGGCCTCGACGATCGAAATCATGCGGAACGCTGCGGCAATCTCGGGGAAACCCTCCTCGTCGGCCACCTGGGCAAATTCGCGGTAGAGCACGTCCCACTCTTCATTCTCACCCTTCGCGGCAGCCAACAGGTTCTCGGCCGTGGTGCCGATCGGACCGGTGGGGTAGCTGGCCGTGATGGTCACTTCACCGCCCTCGAGGAACTTGAAGAAACGCTCGGCGTGCTCCTTCTCCTGCTCGGCCGTCTCGGCGAAGACGCCGGCAATCTGTTCGTAGCCCTCCTTTTTGGCCTTGCTCGAGAAGAAGACGTAACGGCTGCGGGCCTGGCTCTCGCCGGCAAATGCCTTCAACAGATTCTGTTCGGTTCGCGTACCTTTGATGCTCTTTTCCATAACTATAATGTTTAAGTGTGTGAATGTTCGTCTGTTTGGTTCCTTGTGCAAAGATAAGCGATTTTCCGACACTTCGCCAAAAAAATCCGATCGGTAGTTTTTATGCCTCTATTTGCTTCTCTTATACCCGCTTCCGGATGCGGTCAGAGCCTCGACGTCGGCCCGGAACAGTCCGTAGGCCGCCGGCAGCGACATCGTGTCGGCCGCTTCGGGCGGCAGGATGCGGTAGCGGGGCAGGGCCACCCAGACGGGCGTCGTCTCCAGACGGCACGTCATCCGGCCGTCGGGATGGCGCACGGCCTCGACTTCGGCCACCAGACCGCCGTCGGTGTAGCGGCGGCGCTGGTTCGAGACCAGATTTCCCAGCGAGTAGAGCACCACGTGCGAGGAGTCCGCCTCCCAGGGCTGCACCACGTGGGGATGGCTTCCGACCACCACGGCGACCCCCTGGCGGCGCAGGAAGGCGGCCAACTGCCGCTGCGAGGCGTTTGCCCGCCGTTCGTATTCCACACCCCAGTGGAGGCAGGCGACGATCAGATCGACACCCCGACGCCGTGCCGCCGCCAGATCCCGCGCCATCTGCAGCGTGTCGATCCGGTTGACGATCATCCCCTGCGGAACGGGCATGCCGTTGGTGCCGTACGTGTAGTTGACCAGCGCAATCCGTATGCCGTGGCGCATGAGGTAAAGCGGGTTGTTCTGCCGATAATCAACACTGTCCACAAAGACTCCCGTATGTCGGATTCCACAACGGTCCAACTCCTCGATGCCGGTTCGGATTCCGTCGGCTCCGCCGTCGCAGCAGTGGTTGTTGGCCATCACGGCCACATCGACCCCCGCCTCGCGCAGGGCTTCGGCCAGCGCTACGGGCGAACGGAAGAGCGGATAGCCCGTATAGCGGGCCGTGCGGGTAAGCGTCGTTTCGAGATTGACAACCGCCAGGTCGGCCGTCTGCATCCGGGGAGCCAGAGCTGCAAAAACGGGGCCATAGTCGAAACCCGTGCCGCGGCGGGCCGCCTCGACCTGCGGCAGATGCTGCATGACATCACCGCCGAACCACAAGCGCACCCGCTGGGGCGGCGGCACGCGTCCCGGTCCGGACCATCCGTCCGGTTGTGCGGCGTGTTCGACGGGACGTCCCGCAGGGGTGCAGCATATTGCCAGAATCAGCAGGAAAGCGAGCGGTCGGATTCGGCGCAGGGTCATCTTCAGTACTGGGATTTCGGGGTTCGGGTTGCGGGATTCGGGTTGCGGGATTCGGGTTGCGGGATTCGGGTTGCGGCAGGATCGAACCGGCAGGGTAGTTCCTGGCCGGGGCGGTTATTGGCGGGATGATTCCGGAGCGTTTCGCCGGGGATTCTTCGGAAACCACCCCTTGGCGACGCGCTGCCGCTGTTCGAAGAGTTCGCCGATCGACCAGAGCGACGAGGCGCCCCAGACGGCCAGCAGCGTCGACCACAGAATGTGCCTTACGGCAATCGAGCCGGCGATGGCCGCCAGCCCCATGACGAGGAAGATCCACCAGATCTTCACCCCGAAGTAGTATTCGCCCTTGATGACCAGCGGATGAAACAGCCCGATGATCAGGAACGTGGCAATGCCGATCACCAGTCCCGTCAGATTGTATTGCGTAAGAAAGTCCATAATTTCTGACTGACAGTTATTTTCAGTGGTTTATCTCCATCTTTTCGCGAAGTGCGCGCAGGTCCTCGCCCGAGGGGCGTTGATAGAGTCGCAGCCCGAACTCCGGAAGCACGGCCAGCAGATGGTCGAAAATCTCCGCCTGCAGCGCCTCGTAGGTGGTCCACTCCGTCGTACGCGTGAAGCAGTAGACCTCGAGCGGAAGTCCCTCGGACGTAGGCTGCAACATTCGGACCATCTGCATCAGATCGGGGTGGATGCCCGGATTGCGCTTCATGCAGCAACGGATATAATCCCGGAAAACCGACAGATTGACAACCGGTTGCCCGTCCGTTGCGGATTCGGTCTCCAGAAGCCCTTTCCGCCGCAATGACTCCAATTCGTCGGCCGTGCAGAAGCGTACCGTCGAGGCATCGATGAACAGCGAACGCTTGATGCGCCGTCCTCCGGCCTCACGCATGCCGCGCCAGTTCTGAAACGAATCACTCACCAGCGCATAGGGCGGGATCGTCGTGATCGTCTTGTCGAAGTTCTGGATCTTGACCGTCGTGAGGGTCACCTCCGTAACGAAGCCGTCGGCGCCGTACTTCTGCATCGTGATCCAGTCGCCCGGACGCAGCATGTCGTTGGCCGACAGCTGCACGCCCGCCACCAGTCCCAGGATGCTGTCGCGGAAGATCAGCATCAGGACGGCGGCCGACGCCCCGAGTCCGGCCAGGATCGTCGTGGCGTCGCGGCCGATCAGAATGCTCACGATGAGAATCGCCCCGACACAGAAGGCCAGCAGCTTGATCATCTGATAGATTCCCTTCAGCGGGCGGTTGCGCAGCGCCTCGTGCTGGGTCGAGATCTCGTGCAGCGTGTCCAGAAAAGCGCTCAGCAGCATCAGCACCGCCACGATCAGATAGATCAGGCACACCTTGCGCATGAGCTCCAATGCCACGGGCATATCGTAGAGCACCGCTCCGAGCAGCATGTACCAGATGATCGGCGGGATCAGCCGGGCCATCGACCGCATCATCCGGTCGTTGAACAGATAGTTGTCCCACGTGGCTTTGGTGCGTTGGCTGAGGCGCTGCAGCGCCGGGCTGATCAGGCATCGAAAGAGTTTGGCCGCCAGCCACGAAAGAAGCACCACTCCGGCCAGCAGCAGCGTGCGGGTGGTCCATTCGATCTGTACCGGGCTCCAGCCCAGGCCGGAGAGCCAGTCGGCAATCGGCGTATTGAGTTCTTCCATCGTTCGGGTCGGGTTGGGCCGCGTCGGGTTCCCGGGCAGGGGCCTTCGGCGGAGGTTCGTCTGCAAAGATACGAAAAGGCCGGCGCCGAGACAAATGAAAACCCGTTTTTCGGGGTCGAACCCGTCGGGAAAACGCTCCGTCGGGTGCTGACGACAAAAAAACGGCCCCGCACAAGTGGGGGCCGTCTCCAAGAGAATCCGTTCGGGAGTTTAGAAATTATACTGCAGCATCACCTGAGCCCGGTTGGCATGACCTTCGTTGTCGTTCATGTCCGTGCGCGTACCGTAGAGATACTCGGCGGCAATGCGGCAACGCGAATTGAGCGCATAGAAGATGTTGCCGAACATGTATTGTCCCTGTTTGTATTCATCGGCGGCATAGTAACCGTTCTTCTTCTCGACGTTCACCACCGAACTGCCGCACGAAAGGAAGAGACGCGGCGTGAGGTTGAACTGGGCCGAAAGCTGCCAGCCCCACATCGGCATGGTCTGAATCTGTTCGGCATTTTCGGGATTGGGCGTAAAGTCGAGTCCCGAGCCGGTGAGATCCTGGATATAGGGGGTGATACCCTCGCCGTAGACGCCGTTCATGAAGAGGCGCAGCCATCGGCAGGTCTTGATCGTACCGCTGAACTGAACGCCCCAGCCCAGCAGCGAGGTGTTGTTGCCCGTGCGCAGGTTGTACAGATACATGTTGCGCAGGACGCCCGATGCCCGGATATGGCTGTCGCGGTCGGCTCCCCAGGCATACTGCAGGTAGAGCGGCACGTCGGGAACCCGCTGGCGCAGCGAGGCGAAATTGTCGTTGTAGGTACCGCTGACGTTGGGCATCTCGGCCGCAATACCGAAGGTCAGGTGGTCGCGGGCGAACGTCTTCTCGTAACGGATCATCGTTGCGAAGTTGAAGTTGTAGGCGTTCGGACCCTGGAAATCAATGGTCGTGGGGGCGGCCGTCAGATCGCAGAAGGTCGTTACGTCGCGGCCCAGCGTGAGGCCCAGCATCGAGACGTAGGCCGAACGCACTCGCGGCGTATAGCTGCCCGGAGCCCCGCCGCGGAAGTCGGCATCCATGAAGATCACCACACGTCCCAGCGTTGCGGTATTCGTCACGGCCTTCATGTAGAGCCGCGAGGTCGAGGCATCCATGATCAGTTTCTGGCGCGTATCGTAGCTGCTCGTGGTCGAGATGTCGTAGGGTATGAAGTCGAGGTTGTTCGAGATACCCTCGAAGTCGTAGCCGGCGCGCAACTGCACGAAACCGCCCAATGCAAACGAGAAGCGGTTGTTCTTCGTGGCGAAGATGAACTGGGGCTTCTCAACCTGCTGGAAACCGGGTCGATGCGTATCAAGATAATCCTGTGTGGCCTGGTTCATCGCCTGGTTGTTCATCGCCACGGCCCGCTGAACCGCCGAGGGCGAATAGTAGATCGTATCGGTCTGATGCAGCGAGATGAGATAGACCGTCGGAGAATAGTCTCCGCGCATGGCCCGGCGTTCGTGATGCTGGGCCGAGGCCGTGCCCGCAAGCAGCAGGGCGACAAGAAGAAGTCGGAATGTTTTCATAAGCCTGTAAAAATGGTTTCGTTAATGTTCTTTCCCGTTCTCAAGGAGTTGATGTTCACCGGCAATTTCGCAAGTTATATGCCAAAGAAATTTCGGAGCTCTGCAAATTTTTCTATCTTTGTTTCCCGGGGCTCGGGATGAGGCGTTCCGATGCCGCGTTTCGGAGGGTGGGGCAGAATCGGCTCACAAGGGGTCAAGAGACCGCTTCACGGCGAAAAGGCCGCTGAATCCCGGCCGACGGATACCCTTTTGCCGAAAGGCTCGGCAGCAATACGATTTTCCGGGGCTACACCGTTATAGTTATATATACATACAAACTGGATGGAAAGATGCTTCTGACACTGACTTTGATACTTACCCTGGCTGCTTTTGCGGCCGACTGGATCCATTTCCGCCGTCAGCGCCGCCGCGGAACCCCCGCACGTCGGGTTCTGATCGGCTGGGCTCTGGCAACCGATGCGCTGCCGCTGGTCTCGGCGCTTGTCGGAGCCGTGAGCCGCGATAACTCTCCGGCTCTGATGACTCTCTACATGTGGCTCATCTGGGCATGGATCGTCACGGTCATCCCGCGGCTGCTCTACTATGTGTTCCACTTCCTGAAACTGCGCCGCACGGGAGTGGCGCTGGCCGCCCTGCTGACACTCTTTCTGGTGTGGGGCACCACCTTTGGACGCACGCGAATCCGTGTGAACCGGGTCGAAATCTGCTCCGACCGCATCCCCGCAGTCTTCGACGGATTCCGTTTCGTGCAGTTCTCCGACGCCCACGTCGGGGCACTCGTGCGGCCCGAACGCGAACTCACCCGGCTCGCCGATACGATCAATGCGCTGCATCCCGATGCCGTCTTCTTCACGGGCGATCTGGTCAACATCCGTTCGGCGGAGCTCGACGCTCAGACAATGGCCCTGCTGCAGCGCATCGAGGGTCCGGTTTGGTCGGTGACGGGCAACCACGACGTCGGCACCTACATCCGCGATTCGATCCGCTTCCCGGCCGATGTCGAAGCCCGTACGGTCGTCGAACGGCAGCGGGCGATGGGGTGGTGCGTGCTGGAGGATACGACCGTCTATCTGCGGCGCGGCGGCGACAGCATCTCGCTCACGGGCATCTCGTTCGACCCGGCCCTGCGCAAGCGCCGTCACGACCGCCATCTGCCGGCCGACAACCTGCCCGAAATCTATGCGGGCGTACCCGAATCGTCGTACAACATCACGCTGGTCCATCTGCCGCAGCTCTGGGTGCTGGTCACGGCGGCCGGACGCGGCGATCTGACCCTCTCGGGACATGTTCATTCGATGCAGTTCAAGATCCGTCCCTGGGGGCGCGGCTGGTCGCCCGCCCGGTGGATCTACGACCGCTGGAGCGGCCGTTACGACGAGGGGCGGCACACCCTTTATATCAACGACGGCACGGGATACGTCGCCTATCCGATGCGTCTCGGCGCCTGGCCCGAAGTCACACTCTTTACCCTGAAGCGATGCGAATAACCCTCTCCTTTGCCACGACGGCCGACGGATACCTCGATGACCGGAGCGACCGGCGGCTGATGATCTCCACGCCCGAAGACTGGGCGGAGGTTCTGCGCCTGCGGGCCCGGCAGGACGCCATTCTGGTCGGCGCCGAAACGCTGCGCCGCGACAATCCGGCCCTGCTGCTGCACAATCCCGACGCACGGCTCCGGCGCATGACCGACGGGCTGCACCCCGATCTGACCAAAGTGACCGTAACGCGTTCGGGAAGACTCGATCCGGCGATGAAGTTCTTCACCGAGGGCGATGCCGACCGGTACGTCTTCTCGGAGCGGGAACTCCCTGCGATCGAGCCCTTTGCAACGGTCATCTCAAGCCATGGTCCGCTGACGGCCGCCTTCGTGGTCACCGAACTCGAACGGCGCGGCATCGGAAGCCTGCTGGTCGAGGGCGGCGCCGAGGTCCTGCGCATGTTCCTCGACGCAGGGCTGGCCGATATCGTGCGGCAGGCGGTCAATCCGGCCCTGCATCTCGGCGAAGCGCAGGGCGGCGCGCGATTCCTCTTCGAACCGCCCAAGGAGGCCTGGTGCACGACGGAGCGCCTCGGAGGCATGGAGGTGCTGACGGCCGTTCTGCACCCCGACACCCGAAAGGAGGATCTGGTATGGCTGACGCGTGCCACGCAGGAGGCTTTCCGCTGCACGCCCTGCGATTCGTGCTACTGCGTGGGGGCGGTGATCGTCCTGCGCGACGGCCGCACCTTCACGGGCTACACCCACGAAACCTCACCCACGCATCACGCCGAACAGGAGGCCCTGGCCAAGGCCCTGGCAGCCGGTGCCGGAGCCGATCTGCACGGTGCGGCGATCTACTCCTCGATGGAGCCCTGCTCGAAGCGCAGCAGCGAACCCGAAAGCTGTACGCAGCTGATCCTCCGCTACGGATTCGCGCGCGTGGTCTTTGCGGCCTACGAACCCGACTGTTTCGTGCAATGTCAGGGCGCTCAGCAACTTCGAGAAGCCGGTGTCGACGTGAGGGTCTACCCCGAGCTGGCGCAGGCCGTACGCAAGGCCAATGCCCATCTGGAACGTTGATTCGGTACGATTTGTGTTCGTTATGGACTAAAAATGTTCTAAAGTGCCGGTCAGGCGCAATTCTTGCCGCCGGATTGCCTATATTTGCGGAATCAAAGATTTTCAACCTATGAAAAAAGCTTTTACGATCCTCCTTGCGGCTTCGGTGGCGGGCCCGGCGCCCCTCTTCGCCCAGTCCTCGGGACAGATGATCTCCCTCGAGGAGGCGATCACCGTGACCCTGACCGAGAATCCCGCTCTGAAGGCCGCCGCCTACGAGGAGCGGGCCGCACAGCAGGAACGTCGCGCCGCAATCGGTCTGCGCATGCCGCAGATCAACCTCACGGGCGCTTACGCCTACATGCAGAAGGACATCGGACTCGACTTCAACGACATGAAGGGGCCCGTCAAGGATTTTACGGGCAAGGTGCTCGGCAGCGGAATCATCACCGACCCGGCGCTGCTGCAGGGAATCCAGGGGCTGCTCAACCCGATGATGAATGCCGACTGGTTCCTCACGCTGCAGGACCAGAGCCTCGGATTCGTCGGCGGCGAGGTGACCCTCCCGATCTGGATGGGCGGCAAGATCAACGCCGCCAACCGTGCCGCGAAGATCAATGAAAAGACGGCCGTCGAACAGGGCAACCAGACCCGCAACGCGCTGATCTCGGAGCTCGTCGAACGTTACTTCGGACTGGCGCTGGCACGTCAGGTCGTCCTCGTGCGGCAGCAGGTCGTCGACGGCGTGCGCCGCCACCTGGAGGATGCCCGGGCGCTGGCCCGAAACGGCATGATCGCCCAGAGCGAACTCCTCTACGTGGAGTTCAAGATGGCCGAGGCCGAACGCGAACTGGCCAATGCCCGCCTGCAGGCCGAGACCATCGCCAGCGCCCTGTCGAACACCCTCGGCAAGGAGAACGACTGGCAGCCCGTCACGGCCATGTTCATGCTCTCCGAAGTCGAGGAGCTGGCCTATTACCAGGATCTGGCACAGGCCCGCAACCCGCTGCTCACGCAGGTTTCGCTCAAACGCCAGTTGGCCGAGGAGGGGATGCGCGCCCAGCGGGCCGGATTCCTGCCGCAGGTGGTGGCCATGGGCGGCGGATCGTTCTATAATTATCAGGTGGCAGGGTTCATCCCCCGGTGGGCCGTGGGAGTCGGCGTGAACATCAAGCTCTTCGACGGTCTGAACCGTGAATACAAGTACTCGGCCGCCCGGCAGACCGTGCGCCGCGTCGGCGAACTGCAGAACAAGGCCGGACAGGATGTCTCGGTACTGGTCGAGAAACTCTACAACCAGATGATGAACTACCGCAACCAGATGACCTCGATCGACGCTTCGCTGGCCTTCGCCGAGGAGTATCTGCGCATGAAGAATGCGGCGTTCCTCGAGGGGATGAGTTCGTCGTCGGATCTGATCGACGCCGAGCTGAATCTGGCCGCCGTTCGCACCGAACGCCTGCAGGCCGCCTACAACTACGACCTGCTGCTGGCCCAGCTGCTCGAGGCTTCGGGCATCAGCGAGGAGTTCGCCGCCTATGCCCGCCGCAGCGATGCCCGTCCCATTCTTTTCGACAAAAAATAATACAGACTCGATATGAAACGAAACAACGTTATCGGAATTCTCGTGACCGCACTGGTCATCATTCTGGCGGTCGTACTGGTCAGCTGGTATCTCGACAGGCGGACCCCGATGCTGATTCAGGGTACGGTCGAATGCACCACCTACAAGGCTTCGTCGAAGGTCCCCGGACGTATCGACGACATGAAGGTCGAAGAGGGCGAGCGGGTCGAAAAGGGACAGTTGCTCTACACGCTCTCGACCCCCGAACTGGATGCCAAACTCCAGCAGGCGCAGGCCGTGAAGAGCGCCGCGTCGGCCCTGGATCAGGCAGCGCTGGCCGGAGCCCGCGTGCAGCAGATCGAGGCCGCCATGAACATGTGGCAGAAGGCGCAGGCCGGGCTCGAACTGGCCCGCAAGACGCTCGACCGGGTGCAGAACCTCTACAATCAGGGGGTCATCCCTGCGCAGAAACTCGATGAGGCCACGGCCAACTACCAGGCCATGGAGGCCACGGCTCAGGCCGCCAAGGCACAATACAATCTGGCCATGGACGGCGCCCGCAAGGAGGACAAGGAGGCCGCCGCAGCCCGCGTCCGCCAGGCCGAAGGAGCCGTCAGCGAGGTAGAGTCCTACATCCGCGACGCCATGGTCTATTCGCCCGTCACGGGCGAGGTGTCGACGATCATCGCCGAACAGGGCGAACTCGTCGGCAGCGGCTATCCCGTGGTGGCGATCCTCGACATGAGCGACATGTGGGTCACCTTCAACGTCAAGGAGACGATGCTGCCCGGCATCAAGACGGGCATGCACTTCACGGGACACGTCCCGGCGCTGGATGCCGACGTGGAGCTCGAGGTGACCTACATCGCCCCGCAGGCCGACTTCGCCACCTGGGCCGCAACCCGGACGCAGGGCGGGTTTGACATCCGCACCTTCGCCATCAAGGCCAAGCCCGTCTCCGAGGTCGAAAACATGCGTCCCGGCATGAGCGTACTCGTCAACTGGGACCAAATCGGCAAATAGGCAATGCCCGGATTCTTCCAGAACCTCTGTGCCGTCGCCCGGCGCGAAACCCGGCGGTTGATCCATCAGCCGATGTATCTCGTACTGATGGTCATCCTCCCGGTGGTGTCGTTCTCGTTCTTCGCCATTCTGTTCGGGCAGGGAGCCATCCGCAACGTCCCGATCGCCGTGCTCGACGAGGACAACACGACGCTTTCGCGCAAGGTCGTGCAGATGATCGACGAAACCCCTACGGCCATGGTCTCCTACGGCATTCAGGACATGGCCGAGGGCGAACGCCTCATGCGCGAAGGCAAGGTCGTGGCCATTGTCCAGATCCCGGACTCGTTCGAGAAGTCGATCCTGAGCAACTCGCAGACCCACCTCGAAAACTACGTTTCGGGAACCAACATCACGGTCAACGGTCTCCTCTCGAAGGATATCCAGACGGCCGTGACCACCTTCTCGGCCGGCATTCAGCTGCAGCTGCTCATGAAGCAGGGGCTGACCGAGGCACAGGCCATGGCACAGCTGATGCCCGTGCGCTTCGACAAGCACGTGTTGTTCAATCCGCACATCAACTACGGATACTATCTGGCTCCGAGCTTCATGCCCATGATGCTGATGATCTTCGTCGTCATGGTGACCATCTTCTCCATCGGCACCGAACTCAAGAACGCCACTTCGCGCGACTGGATCCAGACGGGCGGCGGTTCCATCTGGGCGGCTCTCGTCGGCAAACTGGCCCCGATCACCGCGGGGATGTTCCTCATCTCGCTGGTGATGCTGATCATCAACTTCAAGGTAGTCGGCACGCCGCTGAACGGCAGTCTTGCGGTGATTCTCCTCGGCACGCTGCTCTTCATCCTCGGCTACCAGTCGATCTCGGTGCTGATCGTCTCGCTGCTGGCCAACCTGCGTCTGTCGCTCTCGATCGGCGGCGGATACTCCGTGCTGGCCTTCACCTTCTCGGGACTCACGTTCCCGATCATGGCCATGTGGGAACCCATGCAGTGGGTGAGCCGGATCTTCCCGTTCACCTACTACACGGACATCTTCGTCGATCAGATGCTGCGCGGCACGCCGTGGGTCTATTCGCTGCCCGATCTGGGATGGATGCTGTTGTTCATTGTCTTACCGCTGCTCTGTCTGCCGCGTCTGAAACGCGTCGCCACGGAGGAAAAATTCTGGGGGAGGTTGTGATATGAGTCGCTTTTCGAAACAGATGGCCTCCTACTGGCAGCAGACCGGGGCCGTCATTCGCAACGAATTCCGCACGGTATTCACCGACAAGGGGGTCGTGCTGATTCTGGTCTTTGCACTGCTGATCTATGCCACGGCCTACTCGCTGGCCTACGGATCGCAGGTGCTGCGCAACGTCCCGATCGGCGTGGTCGACGAGAGCCGCACGCCGACAAGCCGCGCCCTGATCGACGCCTTCAATGCCGGACCGAATACCTACGTCGCCTATACCCCCGCATCGATGGAGGAGGCCCGCGAATTGTTCAACGCCCGCAAGATCTACGGCGTGGTCTACATTCCGGCCGACTACGAACGATGCCTCTACGGCGGGCAGCAGGCCAACGTGGCCATCTACTGCGACGCCAGCTACTTCCTGATGTACCGGCAGGTCTTCCAGGAGGTCGTCACCTCGATCGGTCAGACCGGCGCCATGGTCGAATTCCAGCGCCTGGTGGCCAAGGGGGCCAACATCCCGCAGGCACAGGCTACGACGCAGCCCGTCATCTACCAGTCGCACAACCTCTTCAACCCCTATCTCGGTTACGGAACCTTCGTCATGCCGGCCATCATCATGGTCATCATCCAGCAGACGATGCTCATCGGCATCGGCATGATCGGCGGCACGTGGCGCGAATTCGGGCTCTACCACAAGCTCTGCCCCGCAGGGCGGCGGCGCATGTCGACCCTTCCGATCGTTGCGGGACGGGCGCTGGTCTACGCACTGATCTACGCCGTGACGTACTCGCTCGTACTGGGGCTGCTCTACCGGCTGTTCCACTTCCCGATGAACGGCGATCCGTGGACCGTCGGGATCTTCCTGACAGCCTACGTCGCAGCCTGCATCGCCATGGGCATTGCCGCCTCGACGCTCTTCCGCTACCGCGAGAATTCGCTGCTGCTGATGTTGTGGACTTCGATTCCCGTGCTGATGGTCAGCGGCGTCTCGTTCCCGCGCGAGGGCATTCCCGAGTGGCTCTACAACCTGGGGCAGCTGCTGCCCAGCAGCCACGGCGTCGACGGCTTCATCCGCATCCAGACCATGGGCGCCTCGATGTCGGAGGTCTTCCCCGAAATCAAGTGGCTCATCATCCTCACGATCGTCTACGGCGGTCTGGCCTGCATCGGCATCCATCAGGTCATCCGGCGTGAGTTGCGCCAGCGGCAGCAGGGACAAATCCCCGAAAGCTGCGATAAGGAGTAGGGGCGCCCGGAAACACCCCCATGGCCGTCATGGCTCCGCCTCGACATCCGAAGGGGCGCCGGCAAAGGATTTTCGGATCTTCCGAACCGGCCAAAACGTTTCGAGTCAGACCCGCCGCAGCGGGTCTGACTCGTTTTTATTCCGGCGTGCAGCCTCCGGTTGGATCTTTCATTCCCGGGCCGCCGTTCCGCCGGCAGGAACGCCAACGAACAGGCCCTAAGTCTGTTCCGCTACCTCCTTTCCGCAGGCATTTCAGGCCCTCCGGTCCGCTTTCACAAACTCCGCGCAGCGACGCTTCAACGCCTCGGCGTAAGGCCGCCACGAATCCTTGTTGACCGGAATATTCCGCATGGTTATGGGGAATGGCAGATCAAAATCGGGAATCAGCCTCCCGTTCTCCATTTTCATCCGGTTGAAGAAATCGCGCAGGCCTCCCAGGCGGCAGGAACTGACCTCGGCATCCCGCGCTTTTTCGATGTATACGACCGGAGTCTCGAGCCCCAGACACGGCAGGGCTTTGAGCGATTCAAACAAACCCGGGAGGGTAGCGGGTTGTTGGCATCCATACGAAAACAGCCGGGGCAATCCCCGGCTGTTTTCGTATCCGCAGAGACGGATCAATGGAAACGCCCCATGGGTGGAGGCCCGCCCGGCCCCCGACGTTGCGGGGCATCGCCCATACCCTCGTAATCGCGGATGTCGTGCGACCCCTTCTTGCCGAAACGGCGCAGGTTGTAGGTGAACTGAACCATGTAGTAGCGCCCGATGACGCTGTTCGTGGCGTTCTGCGTCCAGCCCGAGCCCGTCGTGCGGACAAAGGACTTGTTCTGGTTCAGCAGATCGTTCACGCCGACCATGATCTCGCCGCGCTGATTGCGGAAGACCTTCTTGCCCAACCACGCATTGCAGAGCAGGTAACTCTCCCGGTAGTCGTTCGTAAAACCGATGTACTGCGTATAGGAGGCACTCGCCGTCAGCGTGAAGCCCAGCGGGAAGATCAGTTTCAGGTTGCCCTGGGCCGTATGGTTGAAGTAGCGGTTCTTGGCCCGGGAGGCATCCATCGAGTTGGTCGCCTCGTTGTAGGTTCCGTTCCACGAGAGGGTGAAGTCGACGTTCTCCGAGATGTTGCTGCCCAGCACGGCCCGGAAATCATACCCCATATTCCGGGCATCGTTGCGCTCTCCGCCCGAAATCAGACCCGTCTCGGGATCAATCTCTCCACCCAGCATGCTCGGCGTCTTGGTGTAGATGACGCCCGCTTCCACGTTGAAGTTCGACTTGAGGAAACCGATCGGAAATCCGTAATTCATATGGGTTCGCAACTGCCAGTAGCCGTCGAGATTCGTCGTCGACGAGTAGTAGAGCGGATTGTAGGTGTTGTTCTCGATCTGCAGCGTTCCCGGATTCTGAATCAACTGGGTGGCCGTGTAGTTCTGCGTGGTGTTCATCGAGAACATCCACATGAAGGTGCGCCCCTTCTCGACGTTCGAATTCACGTAGTGGAAGTTCACCCGATGGGTGTACGAAGGCTTCAGGTATTTGTTGCCGTGGGAGATGTTCTGCGCATCCGAGACATCATAGACGCTCTGCAGTTCGGTGACCGTCGGGCTGTCCGTATACGAGGAGATGAATAACCGCAGCATGTTCTCGCGGTTGATGTTCAGCTCGCCCATCATGAAGTAGGTCACGTTGTCGTACGAATGGGAGATCTTCTCCGAGCCGTTGCGCGTAATCTCGCCGTCGAGCGTCGATCGCTGGTAATAGACGTTGGCGATGAAGCGGCTGCGCTCCTTCGCATAGCGGAAGCCCGGACCGACACTCTGTGTCAGATAGCCGCTGCGGTAGGAGTTCGACAGCAGCGGATCGGGCTTCAGACCGGCAATCGAGAAGGTGTCGTCCGCCGTGATGTAGGAGCGCGTGTCTCGCTCCTGCGAGCTGTAGGTCATCCGGTACTGCAGACTCACCTGTGCATATTTGGCTACGGGTTCCGTGTAGGTGAAGTTTCCGCGGACGCTGTACGACGTCGACGGAGCCAGAGTACGCAGGTAACGGCGCGTCAGGTAGGCCGCCGGATCCCAGATGAAGGGAATTTCACCTTCGGCTCCTTCCATCACCTCGGGACGATCGGGCTGGCTGCCCATTTCGTTCGACCAGGAATTGGAGTTGTTCTGGTTGTCGGAGTAGCTGAACGAACCGTCGAGGGTGATCGTACGTCCCGCCTTGCCCAGTTTGGCCCGGTAGACGGCACTCGTCCCGACGTTATAGCCGTGGCGCAGGGCATCACTGAAGTTGTCCGTATAGCTGTAGCCGCTGCCGCCGGCCGACGGGGCGCCGAACTGCCAGCCGGTAGTCTGGCTCCACGGATCGTTCGACTGGTAGCTGAAGCGCGGGCGGAGCATCAGGTTCTGGTTCTCCGAGATCTTCCACTCCAGACGGGCATTGAAGCGGTGGTTGAAGCCCCGCGTATCGGAATAACCGCGCGTCATCAACGTGTCGGGGATCATCGGCGCTTCGTACCACTTGTCCGTGGTCGAGTGGTTCACCGTATTGGTGTTGTTGAAGAAGTAGCTGCCCTGGAACGTCACCTGGTCGCGTTTGCCCCACGTGTCGGAGTAGTTGACGCCGATGGCATTGACCCGCGCCACACCGCTCTGCGGGCGCGTCATGTACTGGCCCACACCGCCGCGACGGCCTCCGTTGCCGCCCGTCACACCCAGAATATCCTCGAACGAGAAGTTCTGCTGGTTGACGTTGTTGAACAGTCCGAGGAGCGACAGGCGGCTGTCACCCGAAAAGATGTTGGCATTTCCGCCGGCCAGATACTTGAAACGCTCGTCGCTGCCCTGTTCGGCATCGTAGCCGAAGCCGGCATAGAGTTTGCCGAACTGACCCTGCCGCATGCCGGGTTTGGTGACGATATTGATCGCCTTGTAGCCTTCGCCGTCGTCCATGCCGGAGAACTCCGCGGCATCGGAGAGCTTGTTGAAGACCTCGACCCGATCCACGGCCTCGGCCGGCAGCGACTTGATGGCCGTCGTGACATCCTCGCCGAAGAACTCCTTGCCGTCGACAAAGATCTTCTTGATCTCCTCGCCCTGGGTTTCGACCACACCGTCCGTCACCGTAATGCCGGGCATCTTCTTCAGCAGGCCCTCGACGTCGGCGTCATTGGTCACCTTGAAGGCCCCGGCATTGTAACTCACCGTGTCGCCCTTCTGCGACGTACGCAGCGCCTTGGCCTCCTTGACCACCGTTTCGATCTGCACGCCCGGCTTCAGACGTAACGTCCCGAGATTCAGACGCGGGGTCGAGAGGCGGAACGTCGTGTCGAGGTTGTTGTAGCCGATGAACGACACCGACAGGGCATACTCTCCGTAAGCCAGGGCCGGAGACGACGCCGCGCCCTTGTAACCCGATGCAAAGCCCTGTTTCTTGTCCGGAGACTTCGTCGGAGAGACGCTCAGCACCGCGCCTACCACGCTGTTTCCGGTATCCGCATCGACAATCGTGGCCGTCACGGTACCCTTTTGGGCGAATACCGCAGCGGAGACAACCGTCAGCAGGGTAGTCATTAGTAAACGTTTCATGCTTCTCTGTTTGGTAAATACCTGAATAATAGTTACTTATCTTTCCATTCCGGCCGCGACCGATTGCGGAATTAACATGCCATCGGCTTTGCCGTGAGGCCGTTCCATCATGCGAATTTACGTTTTTTTCACCATTTTTTGTCTCTTCGGCCGGTGAATCGACAAAAAAAAGGTGTCAGTCGACCAGATTGACACCTCTTCCGCCAGTTGCGTGGCTCGCAGCGGGTTGCTACTTCTTATCGGCAGCCTGCGCCTTGCACGGGCAATTCTTCTTGCCGGCCATCGGGCAGTCACCATGATGCGGTCCCTTCTTGCCATGCTTCATCTGCGGACCGTTGCCCGGCTGGCCCGGACACGGACCCTGCATCTGCGCCCACTGCATGAACTGCTCGGTCGAAAGAATCGACTTCATCTTGTCGGCCTGAGCCATACGGGCCTGACGCATCTTCTCGCGCATGGCCTGCATCTGCTTGATCTGGTCGAGATTGAGCTGATAGACCTGTTTGGCCTGGGCGTCGGTCAGGTTCAGACGCTGCGTCATACGCTCGGTCTGGCGTTCGGCCAGCTGTTCGGCCGTAGGCGGCGTCTTGGGCTCCACTTTCGGTTTGGCCTCCTGGGCGAAAAGGGTCGTCGTTGCCATCAGGCAAAGTGCCGTTACGGCTGCAAAAATCTGCTTTTTCATTGCTTTGCGTTTTTACGGTTGGACTTCATTTTCCGGTCGGATCCTCCGGATTCGCTCTTCCGATCCGACTTCCGGGGTTCCTGATGCAAAGGTAGGGCCAAATCCGGGATTCGCACCCGGCTTCGCGGTGAAACAGCCAAAATCAACCGGTCAACCGCCTATTCAGTCGGGTGAACCGCCCGCAGCCAGGCCTTGAATTCCGGGACCCGGGCCTTCGAAATGATGATCCGCTCGGGGGTTTCGAGGGTCAGATGCAGCGCCAGCCGGCTCCCGAACCAGACGACGATCTCCTTCACGGCGCGGCGCGCCACGATGAACTGACGGTTGGCCCGGAAGAAATCCTGCTCGGGCAAGAGCGACTGCAGGGTCTCCAGTGTACGGTCCAGCGGATAGGCCGCACCGTCATAGCCGTAGGCCGTCACGCGTTCGTTCGACGTATAGCAGTAGGCGATCTGCTCGCGATGGAGCGGGATGATCCGGTCGCGGATATGAACCAGAAAGACCTCCTCGCCGCCACGGCGTTCGGCGGCCATCGTGCGGATGCGCGATCCGTAGCTGCGGCGTTCGGACGAGGTGAGCCGTTCGAGTTTGGTCAGCGCCCGCCGCACGTCGGCCTCGTTGAGCGGTTTGAGCAGGTAGTCGATGCTGTTGACCTTGAAGGCCTCCAGCGCATACTGGTCGTAGGCCGTCGTGAAGATGACCGGCGCGGTGATCTCCACCGCATCGAAGATCCGGAACGAATCGCCGTCGGCCAGATGGATGTCCATGAACAGTAGGTCGGGTTCGGGATTCGCACGCAGCCACCCGATGCTCTCGGCCACGCTTTCGAGCGTCGCCACGATCTCCACATCGGGAGCCACCGTGCGCAGAATGGCCGCCAGATTGCGGGCCGCAGCCGTTTCGTCTTCGATAATGAGCGCCTTCATCATGCCTCGGGATTTTGGAGCGGCATCCGCACGCGGAACGTCTCACCGTCGTCGATGACCACGATCCGCCGTCCGGTGATCAGTTGCCAGCGGTTGCGCAGGTTCTCCAGACCGATGCCCGTCGAGGGCTCCGGCTCCAGTTTCGGAATCTTCGGATTCGCTACCTCGAGCCATTCGCCGTCGGTCCGGATGGTGATATGGAACGGTTTGCTGCGCGTAATTGCGTTGTGCTTGACGGCATTGCCGATGAGCGGCTGCAGCGACAGCGCCGGAAGCCGCCACGATCGGTATTTCGGATCGATCTCGATGTCGAAAAAGAGCTTGTCGGCATAGCGGATCTTGAAGAGGTAGCTGTAGGCATCGACGAACTTCAGCTCCTCGTCGAGGGTGATCAGCGTCGACTGGCCGTTCTGGATGATATAGCGGAACGTGTAGGAGAGTTGGTCGATGTAGGTGAGGGCCTTCGCGTCCTGTCCCTCGCGCACGAGCATGGCCAGCGAATTGAGCGAATTGAAGAAGAAGTGGGGGTTGATCTGTCCGACAAGCAGGTTGTAACGCGTGGTGAGGTTTTCGTTCTTGAGGCGTTCGTTCTCCACCACGACGGCCTGACGCTGCGAGATAAGCACGTAGATCCGTCCGTAAAGGACCGACACCGCAACGGCAAACGAACTCTTCAGCAGCAGCATGCTGTCGAACGGATGTCCGCTCATGAAGTTGGGCAGGATGCGCCCCGAGTGCCACCCCGTGACGGGAGCCACGCAATAGAGCCCGACGGCCGCCACGCAGCACCACAGACAGCGCCGCAGGTAACGTTTCATCGAGTAGTTGCGCCGCACGGAGGTCAGAATCGACAGCATGACGAACGAAACCACCAGATAGTACAACAGTTGCAGCGCAAGTTCCGTTCCCCGCGACGGACGGTTGAAGAGCAGGCTGTAATCGAACGCCTGACCGTTTCGGCAGCGGATCTTCTGCATCATGGGGTGCCCTCCCGAACGCCGCGGCGGAGTTACCTCGGCCTCGATCCGGTCGTCGGCCTTCAACCGCAGGCGGTTGATCCGCTGGTTGGGGACGTAGACGCTGTCGCCGTTCTCACAGACGAGGTATCCGTAACCGTCGGGATGGACACACAGAACCCCCTTTTCCGTACGGATACGGGCTCTTTGGGGCGAGGAGGGCTGTGAACTCTCGCTGTTCAGGTCCACAAGCAGAAGCAGCACGTAGGAGAAATTGACCACCAGGCTGATCGCTACGGCAACCAGCAGGTTCAACACTACATCAGCATATTTCGGCTGCAGTTTCATCGGCGGAGTTTTTTGACAAGAAGGCCTCATCCGGCGGAGCGGGCGGCAAGGCCCTCCGCGCGGGAGGAGGCCGTCCGGAGAGGTGCTCCCGGGGGATTACTCCTCCTTATACCACGAGGCGTAGAGCATGTAGTCGTGGGCCGTACGGCGCACGATCTCGTCGCGCTGTTCGGGCGTCACCTCCTTGACCTTGCGGGCCGGGACTCCGGCATAGACCGAATTGGGCTCCAGCCGGGCGTTGGAGAGAACCAGGGCGTTGGCGGCGATGATGCAGCCCGACGGAACGTGGGCATTGTCGAGGATCGTGGCACCCATGCCGATCAGGCAGTTGTCCTCGATGACGGCCCCATGGATGGTGGCGTTGTGGCCCACCGAGACATTGTTGCCGATGATCGTCTGCGAGGGGTGTTTCGCCTGGTCGTAGATGGTGTGGAGCACGACGCCGTCCTGAATGTTCGTGCGGTCGCCGATGACGATGCGGTTGACGTCGCCGCGCAGCACGGCGTTGTACCAGATCGAGCAGTCGCGACCGATGGTCACGTTGCCCAGAATAACGGCCGTTTCGGCCAGGAACGTATTGTCGCCGATTACGGGTTCGTAACCGCGGACTTTGCGGATCAATGCCATATTCTTCTTGAATTTTTACGTTTACACAATACGGTTTGTTGCCAATGGAGAGGTTACTCCTCGCTTTTGGCCTGCTGCCAGAGTGCCTCCATCTGGTCGAGGGTCAGATCGTGCAGGGCATGTCCCTGGGCCGCAGCCTGTTCCTCCATGTAGTTGAAGCGGCGCATGAACTTGTTGTTCGTGCGTGAAAGGGCCGATTCGGGATCCACGCCGTAGAGCCGTGCCGCATTGACCAGCGCGAAGAACAGATCGCCGAATTCCGCTTCGAGATCGCTCTTGCCGCCCGATTTCATTTCGCTCTCGACCTCCGCGATCTCCTCCTTGACCTTGGCCCAGACATCCTCCTTGTGCCCCCAGTCGAAACCCGTTCCGGCGGCCTTTTCGCCCATGCGGTAGGCCTTGACCAACGCCGGCAGCGAACGCGGAACTCCGCCCAGCGTACCGCTCTTGCGGTTCTTCTTGCGCAGTTTCAGGGCCTCCCAGTTGGCCATCACCTCGGCCGGCGTATTGGCATGAATATCGCCGTAGACGTGCGGATGGCGGTAGATCAGTTTGTCGCACAGGGCATTGGCCACATCGCCGAAGTCGAAGGCGCCCTCCTCTTCCCCCAGTTTCGAGTAGAAGACCACGTGCAGCAGCAGGTCGCCCAGCTCCTCCTTGATCCCCTCCAGATTATGGTCGGTGATGGCATCGGCCAGTTCGTAGGTCTCCTCGATGGTGTTGCTCCGCAGCGACTCGAAGGTCTGCTCACGGTCCCAAGGACACTCGCGGCGCAGGGTGTTCATCACCTCCAGCAGCCGGGCCGTAGCCTCCAGACGTTTGTCTTCCATAGTTGTTTGATTGTATTTCCGTTCCTGCAAAGGTAGTGTTTTCGGCGAAAAAATCGTAATTTTGTTTTCGACAAATTTTCTTCGCTTCAGCATGAAACAAACCCTTCTACTCCTTGGTGCCGTGCTTCTCGGCGGTCTCTTTTCACTCGACGCCCAACCTGCGCAGGGCAACCGGACTCCGCTCCCGGGCAGTTTCACCTTCGACGCCTCGACGACCATTGCCGCCGACGAGGAGCTGCAACCCCTGGCCGAATACCTGGCCCGATACCTCGGATGCACGATCCGCAACGACGTAACCGGCGACGGAGCCATCACGCTGACACTCGATGCTGCGGCAACGCCCGCTGCCACGGCCGAGGATCCCCAAACGGCGGCAACTGCCGCGGAGGCCTATCGGCTGGAGATCTTGCCCGAGCACATCCGCATCGGAGGCGAGCGTTACGGCGGCGTCTTCAACGGCATACAGGCGCTGTTCCGGCTGCTGCCGCCCGAAGTCTACGCCCGGCAGGGGATCACGCCCGGGACGGAACTCCGGTGTGCCGTCATCGAGGATCGTCCGCAATACGCCTATCGCGGCATGATGCTCGATGTGGCGCGCACGTGGATCGGCATGGATGCCGTAAAGCGTTACATAGATCTGCTTTCCTATCACAATATCAACAAGCTGCATCTTCACCTGACGGACGACGAAGGGTGGCGCATCGAGATCCGTTCGCACCCCGAACTGACCGAGGTGGGGGCCTATCGCGGCGGCGATTCGCCCGTGAGACCCGTATATGGCAAATGGTCAGAGAAATACGGCGGTTACTTCACACAGGAGGAGATGCGCGAACTGATCCGCTATGCCGCCCTGCGCAACGTGGAGATCATCCCCGAGATCGATCTCCCGGGCCACAGCCGAAACATCGCCTCGGTTCACCCCGAAATCCGCTGCAACTATCCCCCCGACACCGTCTCGACCCACGGATACGACTACCGCTCGGCCTGGTGCGTGGCGCGCGAGGAGAACTATCGTCTGCTGGAGGATATTCTGGGTGAAATCTGCGAACTCTTCCCTTCGGAGTATGTCCATGTGGGCGGCGATGAGGTCGACATGTCGCAATGGAAACAGTGCCCCGACTGTCAGGCGCTGATGCGCCGGAAGGGGATGACCGATCCCCACCAGCTGGAGGATCTCTTCATGGAGCGCATGGCGGAGATTCTCCGCCGGTACGGCAAGCGTCCGGCCGTCTGGAACGAAGCGGTCCGGACCGGAGAGCTCTCCCGCGAGAGCCGGGTTCACGGATGGAAGGATGTCAAGGCCGGTCTCGACGCTACGGCCAAGGGATACCACACCGTCATCATGCCCGCCGCCTTCTTCTATTTCGACATGCGGCAGTCTTCACTCGAAGACGGGCACAACTGGGCCGGCATTTTCGATGCCCGGAAAACCTACGGATTCACGCTCGCAGGCAAAGGATTCTCCGATGAGCAGATGAGCCGTGTCGTCGGGCTCTCCGGCGCCTTCTGGAGCGAAGTCTACGTCTCGCACGAACCCGAAAAGCCCGACTACCTCGACTACATGACCTTCCCGCGCATCTGCGCTCTTTCGCGCATCGCCTGGAGCGGCAACGAGGAGGGGTGGGATGCCTACTACAAGGAGCTCAGAACGATGCACTACGACCGGATGGCGGCCATGGGTATCCGCTTCCGGCTCTTCCCGCCGAAGCTCTCCTTCTCGGGGGCAAAGGGCGGCGAGGGGCTGCTTAAAGTCACGGTCGACGACGATTCGGAGATCTTCTATGTGGTGGACGGCTCGGACGAGGAGCTCCGCTACGAGGAGCCGATCCGCACGTCGGAGCCCTGGCGCTACCGCTTCTTCAGCCGTTACGGCACGGCCCGAAGCCCCTATGTGGCCGACGATTCGCGCTGGAAGACCATCCGGCCGGCCCTGCGGATCGAATCCTCGATGGAGGAAAACAGCCGCTTCCCCTATACGAACGCCTCGACCTACCGCGGAATGTCCTGCACGGCTCGTACCTGCGGTCAGCAGGATTGGATCCGCTACACGTTCGAAAAACCGGTCGTTTGCCGCCAGATGATGCTGCAGACCGGCTATCGGCAACTGCCCAGGGCCATTATTCTGACCGGTTATGCTGAAGTGTCGTACGACGGGGAACATTTCGAACGGCTCGGAGAGCTGGTGATGGGCCGGATCACCTTCCAGCCGAAGCGGGCGGTCAAGGCCGTCAGGATCGTCTCGACATGCAACGGCAACAGCGCCCCCTATGTGGTCATCCTGTCGCCGCAGGTATATCCAAAGCTGTAAACATTCGGAGCATCAGGCAAAAGGCGAATAACGGCAGGCTGTCGTTATTCGCCTTTTTTGTGTCGGGGTCATGGGTGGAGGCCGCTGCGAGGCTGTGGCCCCGGACGAAGCCGTCGGATAGTTCGGAAAATCCGGGATGCGACCGGCATGGGTCAGAAGTCGAAGCGCAGCTGGATGCAGTCGGCGTCGGCGTCGGGCGTATTGCCCACCGTCAGACCGATAAGCCGGACCTTGCGGCCGTGAAAATCGACACCGGCCAGCAGCTCCTCCGCAATCCGGGCCAACTGCGGTTCGGATTCAACGGCCGAAAGGAGCGTCCGCGAACGGGTGATCTGCTGAAAATTATCGTATTTGAGTTTCAGCACCACGGTCTTACCCCGGAATTCGTGGCGCTCCAGACGGGTCCAGACCTCCTCGCGGACCCCGGCGAGCTCATCCTGCAGGCGCAGCCGGTCGTCGGTATCCTCGGCAAAGGTGGTCTCGGCTCCCAGCGACTTGCGAATGCGGTTCGGCGTCACGGGCCGGTCGTCGATTCCCCGCGCATAGCCGTAGTACAGGTGGCCTGCCTTGCCGAAGTGGTGGACCAGCGCCGACTCCTCCCACCGGCGCAGGTCGGCTCCCGTGCGGATCCCCAGGTTGTGCATCTTCTCGGCCGTGACGGCCCCGATTCCGAAAAAGCGTTCGACCGGAAGGCCCGCCACAAAGTCGTCGATCTGCGCCGGAGCGATGGTGAACAATCCGTCGGGTTTGCGGTAGTCGGAGGCGATCTTGGCCAGCATCTTGTTCACCGAAACCCCGGCCGAAGCCGTGAGGTGCGTCTCGGCGAGGATCCGCGACTTGATTTCGCGCGCAACAAGGGTGGCCGAGCGGAGATGCGTAACGTCGAGGAAGGCCTCGTCCAGCGAGAGCGGTTCGACCAGGTCGGTATAGTCGCGGAAGATGGCCCGGATCTGCTGCGAGACGGCCTTGTAGACCTCGAAGCGGGCCGGAATGAAGATCAGCTCGGGGCAAAGGCGACGGGCCACGGTCGACGAGAGGGCCGAATGCACACCGTAGGGGCGCGCCTCGTAGCTGGCCGTAGCCACCACACCACGCGGTCCGTCGTAGCCCACGGCGATCGGACGCCCCCGCAGGGCGGGGTTGTCGCGCTGTTCGACCGAGGCGAAGAAGGCATCCATGTCGACGTGTATGATCTTGCGGACGGGCATTTCGTGATGGGTAGAGATTGGTTCAATCGGACGGGGGGGGGAGAAGCGGGGGAAGTCGGGCGAATGGTGTCGACGGTCCGTATGCGGATCGGGGCCCGAAGCGGGGATCAGCAGCCGAGTTGGCGCAAGATCCACGTCAGCAGCACGCGGACGATATAGTGTTGTTCGGCTTCGGTCAGCGGTCGCCCCGCCGGAATGCCGTGCCATTTGGACAGGCAGCCCCGGCAGCAGCAGCCCGTGGCGTGCTGGGCGATGAAGACCGGATGGCCGCGCATCGGGGTCTGACGGCCGTCGTTGGGCGGCAGGGCCGGAGCCAGCCGCATGCGGACGAACTCTTCGGCGTGGCGGCGGAGTGTTGGGAAGCCGATGCGTTCAATATAGGTACGTTCCGTCGTGCGCAGGCGGAAGCGGCTTCGGAATGCCGATCGGGCCAGCCGGGCAAAGAGCGGCGCAAAATCGTCGGCCGGCAACGACTCGTCCGTCGGCACCGGATCAGTCGGCGGCGTGTTGCTCTCCGTCTGCGCGGTCTCCAGGCCATCGTCCGAAGAGATCGGCCCGTCGGGGATTGCATTCCGGTCGGGAGTCAGCGGCGCCTCGGCGTTTGGCGGTCCATCGGGCCCGGCCGAAGACGAAAGCGGCGACGAGAAGTTCGTCGCCGGGATTTCGTCTGCGGGGAAGAGCTCGGGTTCGCGGGTCGGATCCGGCCGCGTCGAGCGGTTATGTCGTGTCCCGCGAAGCATCAGTCAATGAAGCGGACCTTTGACTCGTCACGTGGTTTGGCGGCCGGAGATTCGTCCGGATAACCCACTCCAATGGCGTAGAGCAGCGTATAATCCTCCGAGAAACCCAGTTTCTCAAGGTAGGGCGCCGCCTCGGAAGCCTCCTTCATGAAGCGGATCGGACCGCCCAGGCAGCAGGTGCCCAAGCCGAGCGATTGCGCCGCAAGGACCATGTTCTCTCCCAGCAGTCCGCAATCCAACTGTCCGCTGCCGTTCGACGGCGAGGCAATGAAGATCACGGCCGGAGCATTGCGGAACATGTTGTGGAAGGTCGTATCCTCGGCCACCTTCGGGTTGGCCTTCACGTAGAGGGCCGTCAAAGAGTCGATATAGGCCGCATTGTCCACCACGCGGACCTCCCACGGCTGTTTGTTCAGACCGCTCGGGGCGTTGATGCCGCATTTGACGATCAGTTCGAGTTTCTCGCGTTCGACGGGCTGTGTTGTGTAGCGGCGGATGCTGCGGCGCGCAAGGATCGTCTCGATCACCGCATTCTCCGACGTCGGAGCCGTCGTTTCGGATTGCGTAGCGCCCTGTGGAGCGCAGCTGCTCAGGGCAAACAGACCGGCACACAGCCAGGTCAGATTTCGTGATTTCATTGTTTTGCGTTTTTGGATCGCCTAAAATTACGCATAAATTCCGGTTTCAGGAAGTGCTTCGGCGCTCTTTTTTCACCTTTTCGGACAAAAAAATGAGGAACCGCCACGTCGGCAGTTCCTCCATACTGTTATTAGGGCAGGTTCGAAGATCTGGAATCCGATTCGTATCACCGGTTTTCTTTCTTCACCGCCTCTCACTACACTGACCCTTGCTTCTCCGGTCCTTCGCTTCTCCAGTCCTTCGCTTCTCCAGTCCTTCGCTTCTCCAGCCTCCTCGCCTCTTTTGCCCCCTCTCTCGGCCCCGGGTCAGGCGCGAACCGTAGCGCCGCAGCGCTGTTCGAACTGGCGGACCAGATTTGCCATCACCCGCTCGATGGTCTTGTCGTCCAGCGTGCGGCTCTTGTCTTCGAGCACGAAGCTCAGGGCGTAGGATTTCTTCCCCTCCGGAAGTTTGTCGCCTTCGTAGACGTCGAAGAGCGAGACACTCTTGAGCAGTTTGCGCTCCGTGGAGAAGGCCACCTCGCGCAGGGCGGCGAAGGTCATCTGACGGTCGACCAGCAGGGCCAGATCGCGTTTTACCTCGGGATATTTCGACAGCTCCTCGGCCGTGATCTTCAGTTTTTTGGTCGACTTGCAGAGCAGATCGAAGTTCAACTCCAGGTAGTAGACCTCCTGCTTGACATCGGTCATTCGGCGGATCTTCGACGCCACGGTGCCGATCTCGAGCAGCCGTTTGCCGTTGAGCTCCATCACGAGCCCCTCGCTGAAGAGGTCGCTCTCGATCGGGGAGGTCTTCAGTGCGTAGATGTCCAGTCCGAAGCGGCGCAGCAGTTTCTCGGCCACGGCCCGCAGCGTGAAGAACGAGGCCTTCACGGGTTTCGTGTTCCACGACTGGGGCTCGGTCGTCCCGGTGACGGCCACCGCCAGCCGGTACTCCTCGGAGTAGGCGGCCAGGTGGTTCTCCTCCGTGCGTTTGGCGGCGTCGTAGAAGTAGCAGTTGCCGAACTCGTAGAGTTCCAGATCACCGTTCTTGTGGTTGATGTTCAGCGCAATGGCCTCCATCATGTTGAAGAGCAGCGTCTGACGCAGCACGTTCAGATCGGCGCTCAGCGGATTCATGATCCGCACGCAACGGGTGGCCGGGCACGCAGTCAGCCCCTCGTAATAGGCCGCCCGAGTCAGCGAGTTGGACATGATCTCCGTGAAGCCGTTGTCGGTCAGGAAATCACCCGCCAGGTTCATCAGCTTCATGCGGTCGGGTTTCGGCGCATAGGAGAGCGTCGAGCGGACCCGCGAGGGGATCTCGACGTTGTTGTAGCCGTAGATGCGCAGGATATCCTCCACCAGATCGGCTTCGCGTTGAACGTCGACGCGGTAGGGTGGTACGGCCACCGTCAGCACGTCGCCCTTCTCGGCGAGAATCTTCACCTCGAGGGCCCCCAGAATCGTGCGGATCGTCTCCTCGGGGATCTCCTTGCCAATCAGCGCCCGGGCCCGCGAAATCGAGAAGTCGAAGACGAAATCCCGGATCGGATGCGGGTAGATATCCGTAATGTCGCTCGAAATCCGGCCGCCGGCCAACTCCTTCATCAGCAGCGCGGCCCGCTTGGCGGCGTAGATCTGCAGATTGGGGTCGACGCCCCGCTCGAAGCGGAACGACGAGTCGGTATTGAGTCCGAAACGCTTGGCCGTCTTGCGCACCCACACCGGATTGAAGTAGGCGCTCTCGATGAAGACGTTGGTCGTCGTGTCGCTGATGCCCGAATCCAGTCCGCCGAAGACGCCCGCCAGGCACATCGGCCGCTCTGCCGAGCAGATCATCAGATCCTTGTCCGTCAGTTTGCGCTCAACGCCGTCCAGCGTCACGAACGGCGTTCCGGCCTCGCACGTGCGGACCACTACCTCGTGTCCCTCGATCTTGTCGGCGTCGAAGGCGTGCAGCGGCTGCCCCAGTTCGAAGAGGACGAAGTTCGTGATGTCGACCAGATTGTTCTTCGGGTTGATGCCGGCGGCCCGCAGGCAGTTCTGCATCCACTCGGGCGAGGGGCCGATCTTGCAGCCCGTAACCGTCACGCCCGTATAGCGCGGGGCGGCCTCCTCGTTCTCGACGCGGATCTTCACCTCCAGATCGTGATTGTCCACGGCAAAGGCCGAGACGTCGGGCCACTTCACCTCGGCCTGCTCGCCGCGGCTGCGAAGCCACGCCGCCAGGTCGCGCGCCACGCCGATGTGCGAGGCGGCATCCACCCGGTTGGGGGTCAGGCCGATCTGGATCAGATAGTCGTCCTCGATGTGCAAGAACTCCCTGGCGCTCATGCCCACGGGGGCGTCGGCCGGAAGTTCGATGATGCCCTCGTGCGAAGAGCCGATGCCCAGCTCGTCCTCGGCACACAACATGCCGAGCGACTCCACGCCGCGGATCTTCGAGCGTTTGATCTTGAACTCCTCGTCGCCGCCGTTGGGGTAAAGCACCGCGCCGATCTTGGCGCAGAGCGTCTTAAGCCCGGTGCGGCAGTTGGCGGCGCCGCAGACGATCCGCAGCGGTTCGCCCTCGCCGACGTCGACCGTCGTTACGTGCAGGTGGTCCGAATCGGGGTGCATCTCGCACGTCAGCACCTGGCCGACAACAACTCCCGCAAGGCCGCCCTTGACGGTTTCGATCTTCTCGAAGCCCTCGACCTCCAGGCCGATCTCCGTAAGCACCTCGGCAATCTTCTCGGCCGAAAGGTCCGTCGCGAGGTAGCGTTTGAGCCAGTTGTACGAAATATTCATATCGTCGTGTTTTGATTTTGCAGATTATCATGCAAAAATAGTAATTTTTCCCGAAAGTACGCCGCTTTTACGACGCGATTTCATTTTGAAGCCCCTTATATATTCGAGGTATCAAAAATAATTCGTAAAAAATTTGCTTTTCTCTTTCCGATCCCTTATATTTGCGGAAAGCAAGTTCGATAAAAAAGATGCTTCTTAACTTCAACATACAGGCTTGGTGGTGGCACCCGTTGACGCTCGTGAACAATGAGTGCGCCTCGTCGCGTGTATGGTGATCACCCGATAGCAGAGACCGAAGCCCGTTGTTTACGAAGGTAAGCAACGGGCTTTTTTCATTCACTCCTTCCGACAAACCCTTTAAATCACTTTTGTTATGAAAACCAAGAAATTCTGTCTCTCCGAGAGCCAAATGCCCACGCAATGGTACAACATCGTGGCCGATATGCCGACGAAACCCCTGCCGCCACTCAACCCCGCCACCAAACAACCCGTCACCAAGGAGCAGATGTCGGCTATCTTCGCCGAAGAGCTCATCGACCAGGAGATGTCCACCGAACGCTTCATCGACATCCCCGAAGAGGTGCAGGAGATCTACCGCATCTGGAGACCGACGCCCCTCGTGCGGGCCTACGCCCTCGAAAAGGCCCTCGACACCCCGGCAAAAATCTTCTTCAAGAACGAAAGCGTCTCGCCCGCCGGTTCGCACAAACCCAACACCGCCGTGCCGCAGGCCTACTACAACTGCAAACAGGGAATCAAACATCTGACCACCGAGACGGGCGCCGGGCAGTGGGGTGCCTCGATCGCCTTCGCCGCCAAGCACTTCGGCATCGATCTGAAGGTCTTCATGGTCAAGGTCAGCTACAACCAGAAACCCTACCGGCGGCTGATGATGAACACCTGGGGCGCCGAGTGCCTGGCCTCCCCGTCGACCATCACCGAGTCGGGCCGAGCCGCCCTCAAACGGGATCCCGACTGTTCGGGAAGCCTCGGGCTGGCAATCTCCGAGGCCGTCGAGATGGCACTGCGCAGCCCCGAGGATACGCGCTACTGTCTGGGCAGCGTCCTGAACCACGTGCTGCTGCACCAGACCGTCATCGGGCAGGAGGCCGTCACGCAGATGGAGATGGCCGACGCCGAACCCGACATGGTGATCGGTTGCTTCGGCGGCGGCAGCAACTTCGCCGGAATCAGCTTCCCGTTCCTGCGCAAGAACTTCGCCGAAGGCAAAAAGATCCGCATGATTGCCGTCGAACCCGAAAGCTGTCCGAAACTCACCCGCGGGCAGTTCCAGTACGACTTCGGCGATGTGGCCGGCTACACGCCCCTGCTGCCGATGTATACGCTGGGCCACAACTTCCAGCCCTCGGACATCCACGCCGGCGGGTTGCGCTACCACGGCGCCGGGTCGATCGTCAGTCAGCTGCTCAAGGACGGACTGATCGAGGCGCAGTCCATTCCACAGAACGAGACGCTGGCAGCCGGAGTCCTCTTCGCCCGCACCGAGGGGATCATCCCCGCGCCCGAGTCGACCCACGCCATCGCCGCAACGATCCGCGAGGCCCTGAAGGCCAAAGAGGAGGGGCGCGAGAAGACGATCCTCTTCAACCTATCAGGCAACGGCGTCATCGACCTCTATGCCTATGAGCAGTATCTGGCCGGAGCACTGAAAGACTACACGCCGTCGGATGCCGAAATCGCCAAGACGGTCAATCAGTTGGAGAAGCTCATCTGAAGCGGCTCTCGAAGATGAAAAGAGCGGACTGCCCGGTTTGCAGCCCGCTCTTTTTCATCCACCCCGATCGGATCTACCGCGAGCCCAGCCACAGGAAGATCATACCCACCAGAATGAAGGCCAGGTCAACGGCCTTCGAACGCAGGTTGCGTTCGTGGAACAACACCGCACCGCACAGGAACGAGACCACCACCGAGCCCCGGCGGATCATCGAGACGATCGAGATCATCGCGTCGGGGTCCTGCAGCGCGTAAAGGTAGGCAAAGTCGGCCAGCGTCAGAAAAACCGAGATCAGCGGAATGGCCCAGCTCCATCGGAAAGGTGTCGTGTGGCCCCGTCGCGGCAGCCACAGGATACAGACCACGACGGCCATCATCACAAACTGGTAGAGGTTGTACCAGCTCTGCACGAAGACCGGATCGAGGCGCGACATGATATATTTGTCGTAAAGGCCGCTCACGGCACCCGTGACGGCCGACAGGGCGATGAAGAGAATCCAGAGGTTATGGGTGAAGTCGACCCCCTCGCGGCGGCTCGAGCGGCTCAGCAGGAACAACGATACCAGGGCCAGCGCCACGCCGATCCACTGGTAGGCGTTCAGCCGTTCGCCGAAGATCAGAAAGGCCCCAACGAGCACCATCACGGGCCGCGTGGCGTTGATCGGCCCCACGATCGTGATCGGCAGGTGTTTCATGCCGAAATAGCCGAAGATCCACGACGTGAGGACGATCACCGACTTGAGGATCACCAGTCCGTGGGCCGTGGCCGTTCCCCGGGAGGCCTCGAGCAGCGTGCCGTCGAACCACCCCAGGCCGAACTCCGCGGAGAGAATGGCCGGAACGAAAAACAGCGTGGAAAACAGCGTATTGAGCAGCAGTACCGGAAGTACGGCGTTATTGGTCAATGCCTGCTTCTTGGCGGCATCGTAGAGGCCGAGCAGCGCGGCCGAGGTAAAGGCAAGGGTCAACCACATGGTATGCGTATTGCGTTCGTCGTTTCAAAACAGCAGGAAGGCGGCCGTCGGGCCGCCTTCGGTCGGGGAGGATAGAACACTCCGTTATTCGATCTCGTCGCTGTAAACTGCGCCCGGGAGGTCATGCAGGTTGTAGCGCGAGGCCATCGACATGCCGTAGGCCCCGGCCGACTTGATCGCCAGCAGGTCGCCCCGCTGCGAGCGGCGCAGCGTCACGTTCTCGTCAAAGACGTCGGTCGACTCGCACGCCGTACCGACGACCGTATATTTATCGGTCGGGGCGTCGTCCGGTGCCGTGATGTTCTCGATGTTGTGGTAGGCGCCGTACAGCGCCGGGCGGATCAGTTCGGTCATCGAGGCGTCGACGATCAGCAGCTTGCGTCCCGTGGCCGTCGTCTTGTTGAATAGGACCGTCGTGATCAGCTCGCCGCACTCGGCCACGATCGAACGGCCGAATTCGAAGTGGACCTCCCGGTCGCCCACACGCAGGTGGTTGTGGACAATCGAGAAGAGCGAGGCGAAGTTCGGGATCGGCTCGTTCTCCGGCACGTCGTAGTTCACGCCCAGACCGCCGCCCACGTCGACGAAGCGCAGCTCGAAACCCAATCGCTCGAGGTTCTCGACGATGACGTTCACCTTGTTGCACATGTGCTCGAAGACGTGCAGTTCGCGGATCTGCGAACCGATGTGCAGGTGGAGACCCACGACGCGCAGGTGGGTGAACGAACGGATCTCTTCGGCATGTTCAAGCACCTCTTCATAGGAAATGCCGAACTTGCTGTCGGCCTGGCCCGTATCAATGCAGTGATTGGTCTTCGGGTCGATATCCGGATTGATGCGCAGGGCCACCTCAGTCACCTTTCCGGCCTCGGCCGAAAAACGGTCCACAAGCTCCAGCTCCTGGATCGACTCGCAGTTGATCGCCAGGATGCCCTGTTCGATCGCATAGCGCAGCTCCTTGTCGCGTTTGCCAACGCCCGCATAGACGATCCCTTTCGGGGCGAAGCCCGCCTCGATCGCCTTGCGAAGCTCGTTGCCGCTCGCGCAGTCGATGCCGAGCCCGTATTCGCGGATGATCGAGAGCAGGCGATCGTCGTAGTTCGCCTTGATGGCGTAATGCACCTTGTAGCCGTACTTGTTCGACTCCGATACGACGCTCTCCAGCGTCTGGCGAAGCAGGGCCGTATCGTAAAGGTAAAACGGGGTTTCGTAACCCCGGAGCTTGGTCGCGATCTGTCTGCTTAACATATGAACCTGAACTTAACCTGTTTGCAGTTCGCAAATATAAACGTTTTTAATTATTTTTACAAATCCATTTCGCTCTCAATTCCTTTATAATTCAAAATATTTAGTATCTTTGCGTGAGATTTCACACGCTTTTATGAAAAATATCCGCAACTTTTGCATCATAGCCCATATCGACCACGGCAAATCCACGCTCGCCGACCGCCTGCTGGAGAAAACCAACACCCTGAACCAGCGCGAAATGCAGGCCCAGGTGCTTGACGACATGGACCTCGAACGCGAAAAGGGGATCACCATCAAGAGCCACGCCATTCAAATGGAGTACACGGCCCGCGACGGAGAGCACTATACGCTCAATCTGATCGACACGCCGGGACACGTCGACTTTTCGTACGAAGTCTCGCGCGCAATCGCCTCGTGTGAAGGCGCCCTGCTCGTCGTCGATGCCACGCAGGGAATTCAGGCCCAGACCATCTCGAACCTCTATCTGGCCGTTGCCCACGATCTGGAGATCGTCCCCGTGCTGAACAAGATCGACATGGAGTCGGCCATGATCGACGAGGTGAAGGATCAGGTCATCGACCTGATCGGCTGCAAGGAGGAGGATATTCTGCTCGCCTCGGGCAAAACGGGGCTGGGCGTCGAGGAGATTCTCGAGGCCATCGTCCAGCGCATCCCCGCGCCGAAGGGTGACGACAACGCTCCGTTGCAGGCCCTGATCTTCGACTCGGTGTTCAACCCCTTCCGCGGTATCATCGCCTATTTCCGCGTCTTCAACGGCACGATCCGGAAGGGCGAGCACGTCAAGTTCTTCAACACGGGCAGCGAGTACGATGCCGACGAGGTCGGCGTCCTGAAGCTCAAGATGCAGCCCCGCGACGAAATCCGCGCCGGAGACGTCGGCTACATCTGCTCGGGAATCAAAACCTCGGCCGACGTCAAGGTCGGCGATACGATCACCTCGGTGGCCAATCCCGCACACGAGGCTATTGCCGGTTTCGAGGATGTCAAGCCGATGGTCTTTGCCGGCGTCTATCCCGTCGAGGCCGACCAGTACGAGGATCTGCGCGCTTCGCTCGAAAAACTCCAGCTCAACGACGCCTCGCTGACGTTCGACCCCGAAAGCTCACTCGCCCTCGGATTCGGATTCCGCTGCGGTTTCCTCGGACTGCTCCACATGGAGATCATTCAGGAACGCCTCTACCGCGAATTCGACATGGACGTCATCACCACCGTCCCGAACGTCTCCTACCGCGTGACCACCACCCAGGGCGAGGTCGTCGAGGTACACAACCCCTCCGGTCTGCCCGAAATCACGAAAATCGCCAAAATCGAGGAACCCTATATTCTGGCCCAGATCATTACGAAGTCGGAGTTCCTCGGAAACGTCATCAAACTGTGCATCGACAAGCGCGGCGTGATGAAAAACCAGACCTTCATCACCCAGGACCGCGTCGAGGTCAACTTCGACATGCCCCTCTCGGAGATCGTCTTCGACTTCTACGACAAGCTCAAGAGCATCTCAAAGGGGTACGCCTCGTTCGACTATCACCGGACGGGGTTCCAGCTCTCGAAACTCGTCAAGCTGGACATCCTCCTGAACGGAGAACCCGTCGACGCCCTCTCATCGCTCACATACACCGACCATGCCTACGACTTCGGCCGCAAGATGTGCGAGAAACTCAAGGAGCTCATCCCGCGCCAGCAGTTCGATATCGCCATCCAGGCCGCCATCGGTGCCAAGATCATTGCCCGCGAAACCGTCAAGGCCGTCCGCAAGGATGTCACCGCCAAGTGTTACGGCGGCGATATCTCCCGAAAACGCAAACTCCTCGAAAAACAAAAGAAGGGCAAAAAACGCATGCGGCAGATCGGCAACGTCGAAGTCCCCCAGTCGGCATTCCTCGCCGTGTTGAAAATGGATTGAAAACCATGAAGAAAACCATCATCGACCTCTTCGAGGCCTCCGTCGAAAAGTATGGCGGGAAGACCTTCCTGCTCGAAAAACGTCACCACAAGTTCGAGCCTACAACCTATGCCGAAACCAAAGAGCTCGCTCTGGAGGTCGGAGCCGGCCTCGCATCCATCGGGATCCGCCCCAAGGACAAGGTCGCCATTCTGTCCGAAGGTTGCAATGCCTGGATCATCTCCGAACTGGGACTCTTCTACGCCGGGGCGATCAGCGTGCCGCTCTCGGTCAAGCTCGAAGAGTCGAACGATCTGCTCTTCCGCCTGCGCCATGCCGAGGTCAAGGCCCTCTTCGTCTCGAAGTATCAGCTGCCCAAAATCCGCCGTATCCGCGCCGAACTGCCCCAGGTCGAGCACATCATCGTCTTCGGACACATCCCGCTCGAAGCGGGCGAAACCGCCTACGGAACCCTCCGCCGGCTGGGCCGCGACTACCTCTCGAAGCACAAGGAGGAGTTCCTGAAAATCGGGCAGGCCATCGAGAACGACGACTACGCCACGATCACCTATACCTCCGGTACGACGGCCGATCCCAAGGGCGTTGTCCTCACACACCGCAACTACACGGCCAATGTCGAGCAGTCGCTCTCGCGAATCGACATCCCGTCGCACTACCGCACGCTCATCATCCTGCCGCTCGACCACTGTTTCGCCCACGTCGTGGGGTTCTACATCATGATCGCCTGCGGTGCCTCGGTCGCTACGGTCCAGATCGGCAAAACCCCGATGGAAACCCTCAAGAACATCCCGCTCAACATCCGCGAGGTACAGCCCCATTTCCTGCTCACGGTGCCGGCCCTGGCCAAGAATTTCCGCAAAAACATCGAAAGCTCGATCCGCGCGAAGGGTCCCTTTGTCGAGCGGCTCTTCCGAATGGCCCTGAAGGTCGACTACGCCTACAACTGCGACGGGTACAGCAAGGGGCACGGCTGGCGTTTCCTGCTCAAACCGCTGGTCGCTCTCTTCGACGTCGTGCTGTTCCGCAAGGTCCGCGAGGCCTTCGGCGGCTGCATGAAGTTCTTCATCGGCGGCGGCGCACTGCTCGATGCCGAGCTGCAGCGTTTCTTCTACGCCATCGGCATCCCGATGTTCCAGGGCTACGGCCTCTCGGAGGCTACGCCCGTCATCTCGACCAACTCGCCCAAGTATCACTGGCACCGCTTCGGGTCGTCGGGCAAGATCCTCATTCCGCTCGAGCTGAAGATCGTCGACGAGCAGGGGCGTGAACTCCCGCGCGGCGAGAAAGGGGAGATCATCATTCGCGGCGAAAACGTCATGGCCGGTTACTGGAAAAACCCCGAGGCTACGGCCGAGGCCATTCGCGACGGGTGGCTCCATACGGGCGACATGGGGTATGTCTCGCAGGACGAGTTCCTATACGTTCTGGGCCGTTTCAAGAGCCTGCTGATCGCCTCGGACGGCGAAAAGTACAGCCCCGAAGGGATGGAAGAGGCCATTGTCGACAATTCACCCTACATCGATCAGATCATCATCTACAACAATCAGAGTCCCTTCACGGGGGCCATCGTCGTACCGAATGCCGAAGCGTTGCGGCACGAATTGGATCAACGCAAGGTGGCTGAAGAGGCTCGTCCGGCCGAAGCGGCAAAGATACTGGCTGCCGAAATCGACAAATATCGCGCAGGAGGTGCTCATGCCGGCGAGTTCCCGGAACGCTGGCTCCCGGCAGGTCTGGCCATTGTCGACGAACCGTTCACCGAGCAGAACGGGCTGGTGAACAGCACGATGAAGATTATTCGGTCGAAAGTCGAAGAGCATTTCCACAACCGGCTCGACTATCTCTACTCGCCCGAAGGCAAGAGTGTGGCGAATGCAGAAAACTGCAAGGCGTTGAAAAATTTACTCCGATAGGGGATTTTCATCGTCCGAAAACTTGACTTTTCAAAAATTCGGAGTATCTTTGTACTCCGTAACGCGGAAATAGCTCAGTCGGTAGAGCATCAGCTTCCCAAGCTGAGGGTCGCGGGTTCGAATCCCGTTTTCCGCTCCAGAAGGGGCCAGAGGGGCCAGAGGGGCCAGAGGGGCCAGAAGGGGCCAGAAAGGGCCAGAAAGGGCCAGAAGGGGCCAGAAAAAGGGAGAGCCGTAAGGTTCTCCCTTTTTGTTGTGCAAGTTGTCCGCGGACGGAAAAAGGTGAGCAGAAATCCGACCGCCCTGTATTCTTCCTCTCCTGTTAAAACAAAAGGCAGCAATTGTCTCACACCTTAATTGGATCCATATTCAACCAAAATCCGTAAAAGCCGCACATTCTTCCATGAAATCGTTACGTCGGTTTGCACCCCGTCGGATTACCTTTGCAGCAGACACAACGGCCACAATTCTGTCTGACCGGGGTCGGAGCAGATAAACGGAAAGCGATATGGATAGACGCGATTTTCTTAAAAGCGGACTTTTTGCCGCAGCTGCCAGTGCGATAATCGGTCCGAAAGCCCTGGCGCAGGAGGTTGAAAAACAAACCGTACGGGAGCGGTTGTCGAGAGAGATTCTCAATTACAATCCGCAGATGCAGTACCGCCCGATGGGGCGGATCGGCGTGAAGGTCTCGGCGCTGGGTTTCGGCATGTTGCGGTTGCCGATGAAGAACGGTCACGTGGATTTCGACCAGACCACGCCCATGGTACGCCGTGCCATCGAAGGCGGTGTGAACTACATCGACACGGGGCGTGTCTACCTGGGCGGAGAGAGCGAACAGGCGGTGGGTCGTGCTTTGGCCGGAGGCTGGCGCGACCGGGTGTATGTCACCTCCAAGATGCCATGGTGGGAGATGCGGTCGGCGGACGATTTCGAAAAGTTCTTCGACCAGTCGCGCCGCACCATCGGCACGGACGTGATCGATTTCTACCATATCCACATGATCATGCACCGCGCGTGGAAGGATTATGTGCTGCCCTACCGGCTCATCGAAAAGATGGAGCGGCTGAAGGCCCAGGGCAAGATCCGCTTCATGGGCTTCTCGTTCCACGACAGCCTGCAGCTGTTCAAAAAGGTGGTGGAATACACCCCGGCCTGGGATTTCTGCCTGATTCAGCACAACTACCTGGATTACGAATACGAGGCAGGGGTGCTCGGCCCGAAGTATGCCGCAGCCAACGGAATGGGGCTGGCGGTGATGAAGCCCGTCCGCACGGGATTTCTGGCCCGTCTGCCGCAGACGATGCACGATGCACTGGCCTCGACGGGGATCCGCAAGCCCGATGCGGAGTGGGCGTTGGACTATCTGTGGGATATCCCCGAGGTGAGCGTGGCGGTCAGCGGCATGGGTTCCATGGCAGATGTGGAGGAGAATCTGAGGTATGCCGCCAAGGCCCGGCCGAACATGCTCTCGCCGGCCGAGCGCGAGGCGTTGGGAGCTGCCATCCAGGCCTACCGCCAAGCGCCGGGTCATATCGACTGCACGGGCTGCTACCAGTGTATTCCCTGTCCGCACAACGTGGCCATCGGCTACATCTTCGCCTATGTGTACAACAACTACCTGCTGCACGGCAACCTGCAGCGGGCGCTGGCCGACTATACCGTGTCGATGTCGCCCGTTCAGCGCGGCGACCCGGCCTCCTCGTGTGTCGCGTGTGGCGAATGCCTGGCCAAGTGCCCGCAACACCTCGATATCCCGAACCTGCTGGCCCGGGTCCGGGAGACGATGGGTAAATAAAGACAGACAAACAAGATACTCTCACATAAAACAATTCTAAAAGATGGAAACCAATCTTATGTACGACATGTATGTTCCGACCCGGGTGATGTTCGGGGCCGGGATGCTGGACAAACTGAGTGAACAGCCGATGCCGGGACGCCGCGCCCTGATCGTGATCTCCAGCGGAAAATCGACCCGGGCCAACGGCTACCTCTCGCGCACGGAGGAGCAACTGCACAAGGCCGGTGTGGAGACGGTGCTCTTCGACGGCGTGATGCCGAACCCGACGGTCAGCAACGTCGACGCCGGGGCAAAGGTCGCCCGCGAGCACGGCTGCGATTTCCTCGTGGCGCTGGGCGGCGGCAGCGTGATGGACTGCACCAAGGCCATTGCCGTGATGGCGACCAACGACGGGGAGCTTTGGGACTATGTGCCCATCGGTTCGGGCAAAGGCAAACAGATTGCCGTCCGTCCGCTGTCCATCATTGCCATTACCACCACGGCCGGAACGGGTTCGGAGACGGACAATTCGGGCGTCATCACTAGGGAGGATACCTTCGAGAAGGCCTTCGTGGGCGATGCTTCACTCTTTCCCGTCCTCTCGATCGTCGATCCGGAGCTGATGGCCAGCGTGCCGCCGACCTTCACGGCCTACCAGGGCTTCGATGCCCTGTTCCACAGCACCGAAGGCTACATTGCCCGGGGTGCGAACCTGATGAGCGACATGTATGCCCTGACGGCCATCGAGAATCTGGCGACGTACCTGCCCCGTGCCGTGAAAGATGGCAAGGACATGGAGGCTCGCACCCACGTGGCTTTCGGAAACACGTTGTCGGGTGTGGTGATGTGCCTCACGCTGATTACGAGCGAACACGCGTTGGAGCATGCCCTTTCGGCCTATCATCCGGCACTGCCTCACGGTGCAGGGCTGATTATGATCAGCCGGGCCTACTACAAATACTTCATCGAACGCCACGCCTGCGACGAGCGCTTCGTTCGCATGGCGCAGGCCATGGGAATGACCGAAGCCTCGAAGCCCGAAGACTTTCTCACGGCTCTCACCCGGCTGCAGGAGGCCTGCGGCGTGGCCGACCTGAAGATGTCCGACTACGGCATCACGCCCGACGAATTCGAGACCTTGATGCGCAATACGCGCGAGGTGATGGGCATCATGTTCACCAGCGACCGGGTGCAGATGAGCGACGAGGAGATCGTGCGCATCTACCGGGAGTCGTACAGATAGTCGATTCCCGATCCGGACTTTGGAAAAGCGTCAAGCCATTCAAAGAGAAGCGTATGAAAAAGTTGTTTTTGATCCCCTGGATGCTGCTGGCGACGCTTGCCGTGACAACGGCCTGCGGCGAAACCCATCCGTCATCGAACGAGCCGGAACAGACCCGGCCCGAGGACGACGGGAACGACGAGGAAGGCGGCAACGTGAACGGAGCCGACGGGCGTTACCTTGTCCTCTACTGCTCGCGCACGGGCAATACGGAGCGGATGGCCCGGACCATTCAGTCCACATTGGATTGCGAGATGGCGGAGGTGGAGCCGGCTGTGCCCTACGATACGGACTACAACGCAATGCTCGACCGCGCACAGACGGAGCTGGAGGCCATTGCACAAGGCAATTTCCCGGCCATTACCACCTCAGTCGAGAGTCTTGACGAATATGATATTATCTTTGTCGGCTATCCGATCTGGTTCGGGCACATGGCCTCGCCGATGCAGACCTTCCTGCACGATCATGCCGCGTTGCTGGCCGGGAAGCGGATCGCTCTCTTTGCCAGCAGCGGGAGCAGCGGCATCGGAACCTCCGAACGGGATGCCGCTGCACTGGTTCCCGATGCCACGTTCGAAGAGTCGCTGCTGCTCACCTCCGGTTCGTTGGGCAGCATGGCAACCCGCATCCCGGCCTGGCTGGAGGAGCTCGGAGCAGACCGGGAGGAGCATTAAAAAACACGCGACATGAGAAAGCGAATGTTCACTTTGCTGCTTGCGGGCATGCCTTTCGGGACGGCGCCCCTTTACGGGCAGACGGTCGATCTCCACGCCCACATCATCCTTCCGGAGTATCTCGAGGTGCTGAAGGCGCACGGCGCGGAGCTCGAAGAGAGTTTCCCGCTGCCTGCGTGGGATGCCGCGCGGCACATCGACTTCATGGACCGGGCGGGCATCCGAACGGCCGTGCTGACGATGCCGGCTCCGCAGCCCTACTATGGCGACACGGAGGAGTCGGTCCGCTGCATCCGCCGTGTGAATGAGGCCTCGGCCGAACTGAAACAGCGATACCCCGGCCGGTTCCGGTTTTGTGCCGCGCTGCCGCTGCCCGACGTGGAGGCCGCCATCCGCGAAGCAATCCATGCGCTCGATACGCTGGGGGCCGACGGGGTGAAACTGGCGACCAACAGCCGGGGACAGTATGTGGGTGACGAGGCGCTGGATCCGCTGATGGAGGTGCTCAACGAGCGACATGCCGTCGTCATCCTCCATCCGCACCGCCCGACGCCCTGTCCCGAAGAGATTATCGCCACCACACCGCTGGCCATGTACGAATATCCGGCCGAATCAACCCGGGCCGTGGTCAACATGTTGGCGCGGAACGTGCTGGTCCGTTACCCGAATCTGAAGGTGGTTGTGCCCCATTGCGGTTCGTTCCTTCCGCTGGCATTGCCGAGAATGAAATCCATCCTCCCGGCGATGGTGTCGCAGGGCTGCATGCAACCGATTGAGTGGGAAGCAAACCTGTCGCGCCTCTATTTCGACCTGGCGGGGAATCCCACGGCAGAGGTTCTGCATGCACTGCTCACCATCACCACGCCCGACCATATCCTCTACGGTTCGGACTATCCCTATCTGCCCGATGCCGTGTTGCAGGCCAATCTGGAACGATTGAAACAGACGCTCGCTGCCGACGGGGAGCTGGCCGGGTATGCCGACCGGATTCTGGGGCGGAATGCCGAACAGCTGTTTGTCAGGAGCGCCGCCTGCGGCTGTACTCCGAGGGAGTGATTCCCTCCTGTCGCCGGAACATGCGGCTGAAGTGCTGCGAATACTCGAATCCGAGGCGGTCGGCCACCTGCGCGACACTCTCGCCGGCGGAGAGGCCGTCCTTGGCAAGCTGGATCACGAACCGGCGGATGTGTTTGCTGGCCGTCTCGCCGGTCGTCTTCCGGATGACGTCGCCGAAATAGTTGGGCGAGAGGCACAGCCGGTCGGCGCAGTACTGCACGGTGGGCAGCCCGAGGGTCAGCTGGAGCCGCTGCTCATAATAGTCGGCGAGCAGCTGGTTGAAGCGGACCAGAATGTCGGAATTTTCGATCCTGCGGGTCTGGAACTGGCGGTTGTAGAAGCGCTGGCAGAAGTTGAGCACCAGCCCGATGTAGCCGACCAGAATGGCATCCTGCTGCGCGTCGCGGTCGTTGTCGAGCTCTTCGCGCATCCGGCGCATCAGCGAAACCAGGATGTCATGCTCCCGGTCGGTCATGTGCAGCGCCTCGTTGACGCGATAGTCGAAAAAGGAGTAGTCGCGGATCCGTTTTTCGAGCGGCGTGCCGCGCAGCAGATCGGGATGGAAGAGCAGCGCCCAGCCCGTAATCGAAACCCGCTCGCCGTTGTCCTCCTTGCCGCCTACCTGGCCCGGGGCCACGCACAGCAGCGTTCCCTGGTTGTAGTCGTAGCGGCCGCAGCCGTAGTCGAGCTCCACGCTGGCGTCGTCGCGCAGAAAGAGTGCGTAGACGCCGTAGTTGTTCAGACTGTGGCGGATGGGCGAAACCTCGGCATAGTCGATAACGCTCACCAGCGGATGACGGTCGGTGTGTCCGACCCAGCGGCTGTAATCGCTCACGCTGTTTATCTTCAGAATCCGGCTCATCGGGAAAAGGCTTGAGGGGTTGTCTCCACAAAATTAACAAATCCCGGTCAAAATCCCAATCGGGCGGCGGGCGATGCGGTAAAACGGGTATGAACTTCCGGAGTATCGGTATCTGCGTGAACGGGTGAACCGCTACTTTTGCAATGTACAAACGTCAAAAAACGGCTATCCATGACAAACCGCATGATCTCTTTCGCGTGCCTGCTGCTGGGCCTGACGCTCTCGGGCGGCAGCATGGCGCAGACTCAACCGTCGAATCCTTCAAATACAATCACCATGGAAAAGAAACTCATTGGAAATACGCTGGCACTCTATCCCATGCCGCTGACGGTCGTCGGGGCCGAGGTGGAGGGCCGCGTCAACTGGCTCGTCGTGGCGCACGTCGGGATTATCGGGCACGACCGGATTCTGGTCAGCATGAGCCAGAGCCACTACACCAACCGGGGAATCCGCGCCTCGCGCAAACTCTCGGTCAATCTCGTCAGCCGCGAAATGCTTCCCGAAGCCGACTATGTGGGGCGTGTGAGCGGAGCCCGCGAGGACAAGTCACAGGTCTTCGCCTGGCATCGGGGCGCGAACGGCGTGCCGGTGATCGACCGCTCGCCGCTGGCGATGGCGTGCGACGTCGTGGATATTTACGAGACGGAGGGCTTCGACAACTTCATCTGTTCGATTGCGGCGACCTACGCCTCGCCGGAGGTGTTAGACGACCGCGGCCGGATCGACTACGCGCGGCTGAAGCCCGTGCTGTTCGAGTTCCCGACCTACTCCTACCTCTCCACGGGCGAGGTGATCGGCCGCTGTCTGCGGCTCGACAGCGAGCCGTCGATGTGCGCCAAGGAGCCAATGGCGGAGGACGGCATCGTGCGCCTTTCGAAGATCGAGGTCCGGCCGGAGTATCTCGACGAATATATGGCGTTTGCCGCCGAAGTGGGCGAGGTCTCGCTGCGTACCGAGCCGGGCGTGCTGACGATGTATGCCGTGGCCGAGCGGGAGAATCCGTGCCGGATCACCATCCTCGAAACCTACGCGAGCCGCGCAGCTTACGAGAAGCATATCGCCTCGGCGCATTTTCAGAAGTACAAGCAGGGAACGCTCCACATGGTCCGATCGCTCGAACTGACCGACCAGACGCCGCTCAACCCGGCCAACTGCCTCCGCAACTTTATCCGACTCCGATAGGCGGTCGGCAGGCGCCCCGTCCGTCACACGGTTCCGGACTGCGGCTCCGGTGCGAAAAGGCCCCGTCAACGGTTGCCGAGCCGGATCTTTTCGTGGTAGAAGTAGTTGACCACAACCGGATGCCCCTTTTCGGAGCGGCCGTACGGCAGGTCGTTCACGCGATACGGCAGGCCGTTTGCGGCGGCATAGGCGGCCATCTCCCGCTCGAGCGCCTGCCAGTAATCCGTCCGGCGGCGGTTGTAGATCTCCTCGTATAAAGGCACCAGTTCGGGATGTTTTTCGCGGATGTAGGCCAGGATCGCCGCCTTGAACGACCCGCGCAGGTTGAGATTTTCGAGCCAGACAAGGTCGGTGAACTCCCGGACCCGCTCGATGATGGCCTTCGGATCGGTGATGCCCGGAAAGATCGGCGAGACGAAGCAGACGGTGCGGATGCCCGCCTCGTAGACCTGCCGCATGGCCTCGAGACGCCGCCCGATGCTCACGGCGCGGTCCATGTCGGCGCGGAACGCTTCGTCGAGCGTATTGACCGACCACGAAACCGTCACGCGCGGGAACTCCCGCAGCAGGTCCAGATCGCGCAGCACAAGATCCGACTTCGTGCAGATCAGGATCTCGGCCGTCGTACCGCGCAGCTCCTCGAGCAGATGGCGCGTGCGCTGGAAATGCTCTTCGAAGGGGTTGTAGCCGTCGGTCACCGAGCCGATGACGATGCGCTGGCCGTCGAAACGGTGCGGATTGCCGACGGGTTTCCAGTGCTTGACGTCGAGAAACGATCCCCAGGGCTCGGTGTGGCCCGTGAAACGCTTCATGAACGAGGCGTAGCAATACTTGCAGGCGTGGGGACACCCCACGTAGGGGTTGACCGAATAGCCGCCCACGGGCAGCGACGAACGGGTCATGACGCTCTGCACGTCGATGTCGCGGATGATCTCCTCTTGCTGGTTCATATTCCGGATGTTTTGTGAGGCAAAGATCCGAAGATTTTTTGTGCAAAACCATGCCAGAAAGGGGGTAATGTATGCCATTTTGATAAATGATGTCGTATCTTTGCCTTCGGACAAACCGGATGCGAGCGATGAAGACAACGACAAATCCCCGACGGCTGGTCACCGTGCCGTTCAGCAAGACGCAGTGCGGCGTCGACTTCTACATCAATACGGGTCGCAGCGAAGAGATCCGCGGCGTACTGACCGAGCATCCGCTCTTCCGGACCGACTTCTTCGAGTTCTTCTTCCTCAGACGGGCCCGGGGCGTGCTGCTGCTCGGCGGACGCCGCGTCGAGCTGCACGACGACATGGTGCTGCTCCTCTCGCCCCACCAGCAGCAGCGCTGGCTGGCGGACGAGGCGGAGCTCGACTACACGTTTCTGATCTTCCGCGAGGATTTCATGCGCACGTTCCTCGCGGACAAGTTCTTCGTCTACCGCCTGCTCTATTGCTACCAGACCGACACGCCGCCGTGGTTCGATGCCGGGCCGGAGGCCTTTGCGGAGTATCTCCGGCTGCTCGGAAAGATCAAGGCGGAGCTGCGCGCCCCGACTTCGGACAGCTACAACCTGATCGTTTCGGTGCTCTACTACCTGCTGGTGACGCTCAACCGCGACTATGCCGCCGCCTACGGACTGCCCGTGACGTTGCCGCGCAACAACTGTGCGTTCCGCTTCAAGGCGCTGCTCGAAGAGCATATCCGTGAGGTACAGCGCGTCGAAGAGTATGCCTCGATGCTGCGCGTGAGCCGCGTGACCTTGAACCGGGCTGTCATGGATCAGTTCGGCGTCACGGCCGTGCACCTGCTGAAACAGCGGCTGCTGGAGGCCGTGAAGAACGACCTGCTGTTCGAGGGGCGCAGCGTCAGCCAGCTGGCCGATGCGTACGGTTTCTCGGACCCGAGCCACCTGATGCGTTTCTTCAAGCAGCAGACCGGACGTACCTGCTCGGCCTTCCTTGAGGATTATCGGCGCGGTGCGGGTGAATAGAAGGGGCTTCGGACTCCCGGCACAGGCCGCCGGGACTGTTCTCCGAAAAGAAAAATGGCATGTCGCTTCATGATTTAATCAATCATTTTGAGTCCGGATCGAATTGCACTGTACCGCCGGTTGAAGGGAAACCCGGATGATCAGACTCTGAAACTCCTGTTGCTGTTGCTCTGCATGCAGCGACAGAAAAGACAGAGACTCCGTCTATCACCGTCCCGGAGAGGCGCAAGAACTCCGAATCCGAAAACAACCCCGCTTCCGAAACCGAAAGCGGGGTTGTGTGTTTTGCAAAACGGCTGCTGTCAGACCGTCCTGCCGTTCGAGACAAGTTTCCACACCCCGGCACTCAGAGCCGCACCGACAAACGGCGCCACGATGAAGAGCCACAACTGCGAAAGCGCCGCTCCTCCCTCGAAGAGAGCCGGGCCGATCGAACGTGCCGGGTTGACCGATGTCCCGGTGATCGGAATGCAGACGATATGGACCAGCACCAGCGTCAGACCGATGGCCAGTCCGGCAAAGTTGCCCGCTCCGTGTTTGGCATCCGTGGCGCCGAGAACCACCAGCACGAAGATAAACGTGAAGATCATCTCCGCCAGGAAGGCCTGCAGCATCATTCCTTCGCCGTAGCTGTTCGCGCCGGTTGTGGTCGGACCGCCGTTCGCTCCGCTCGAAACAAGCACATAGAGTACCGCCGAGCCGAGGATAGCCCCGAGGACCTGGAAGATCATGTACCATGCAGCATCCTTGCCGCTCATGCGTCCCGAAAGAAAGACACCCAGCGTAATGGCCGGATTGATATGGCAGCCCGACAGGTTGCCGATCGTATAGGCCATGGCTACCACCGAGAGGCCAAAGGCCAGCGCCACTCCGATCGTGCCCACTCCGGCACCTACGGTCCCGGCCACGCTCCCGGCAAACGCCGCGCTGCCGCAACCCATCAGAACGAGAACCATCGTTCCGATCATTTCCGCAATGTACTTTTTCATCTTTTTGAGGTTTTATGGTTGTTCGGTTGTTGGTAAAGTTAATCAAATTCTACCGAAAAGACAAGTATTTGTCGATCATTCGGACCTCCGGAACTCCCATTCCGGACGTTTTACGCCGAAGTGAACAACCTTTCACCCAAAACCGTTCGCTTTGTACAAAGCGTAATGCCATGATCTTTATGCAAAGATTTCTGCTTCTTGCGGCCGTCTTGTCGACAGCCGCAGTGTCGGCGGCACGGGCCGTGCGGAATCCGGATACCGCAACCGCCGCCACGGCCCCGGAACGGCCGGTCATTCTGACGGGGCCGGATCGAATTGCAGAAGGACGAGCAGGGTCGTTATTACCGGCTGGCCCGCATGGCTCTTGCCCGGCGCAGCGTAAGGCTACTCCTCGGGGTAGGGGACCACCGCCACCTTGACCCCCTGCTCGTTCATCGCCTCGAGCATCTTCGGCGAGACCCGCGAATCGGTAATCACCAGATCGATGTCACTCATGTCGCAGATCTTGCTGAAACCCCGACGACCGAATTTCGACGAATCGGCCAGTACGACGGTCTTCGTCGCAGCCTGGATCATCGCCCGGTTCAGACACGCCTCCTGCAGATGGGTCGTGCTCAGACCGTAGGTCGGATCAATGCCGTCGACGCCCAGAAACAGCTTGCTGCACGTGAAGTTTTCAAGCATCCGCACGGCATATTCGCTGACGACCGAAGCCGATGAATGGCGAATGATGCCCCCGAGCTGGATGATCTCGATATCGGGTTTGTCCAACAACTCCATGGCCACGTTCATCGCCGAGGTGATCACCGTCATCTTCATGTTCGGGATGCAGCGCGCAAAGGCCTGCACGGTCGTCCCCGAGGCGATGATCAGCGCATCCTGCGCGGCGAGCAGTTCGACGGCCCGCTGGCCGATGCGGCGCTTGACCTCGGGGTGGAGTTTCTCCTTCTCCGAGACCTTGCGCGTGGCAATGTACGGATCGGCCAGAATGGCCCCGCCGTGGGTGCGGTAGAGGAGCTTCTTCTCCTCGAGCTGATCCAGATCCTTGCGGATCGTCACGGCCGATACCTTCAGCCGCTGGCTCAACGACCCGACATCCACACTGCCCGAGTCACGAAGCAGGTCCAGAATGGTTTTATGTCTCTCCCGAAGTGTCATTTTCCGTAGTTGGATGGGTTATGCGTCTGCAAAGATAATCAAAATGCGAAGAGATTGACTCCCACCTGCAGATATCCGGCCCGCTGATCGGGATTCCACATCGCATGAGCGAAGACCGGCATGTCGAAGCGTCCCAGCTTCAGCTTGTAGGTCGCCCGCAGCGAAATCTGGTCGATGCCGTCGTAGCCGTAGAAATTCGCGCCGCCGTCGGCTCCGTCCCGGTTGAAGGCAAACGTGCCGCCCAGCCCGACATCCACGATCCAGTGCTCGTCGCGGAAGAGGCTGTACTCCGCATTGACGTAGGTCGAATAGCGGTTCCGGCCGGCCTGGTTCAGATCGCGCCCGGCGAAGATCGTCGCCCAGTAGAGGCGCAGCGGCACCTCGAACTTCGTGTCGAAGTCGTAGGCCACACTCAGATCGAGGAAGTGTCCCGTCGAGTGTTTGTTGTAGTTGAAGATGTCCTTGCTGAAGGGCAGGGCAGGCGAGTAGTTGAAGATGTCCCACACGGCCACCGTAAAGCCCGCTACCGAATAGGAGACATAGTAGTCGAACTCCTTGTAGTCGCCCGTAAAGTCGGTGCCGCCCCACAGGCCCACCTTCAGTTTGTCGTCCAGCAGTCCGACGTTCAGGTCGGCAGCCAGAACGCCTCCGTCGGCCACCTGCTGGCCGCGCCAAAGATGCATGTTCTGAAGGGTTCCGCTCAAGTGCATGCGGGCGGTCTGTCCGAAGGCCGCAGCCGTCAGGAACAGCGCTACACAAAGCGCTGCAAGATGTTTCAGGGTCTTCATGGCAATTCGGGTTTTAGTAGCAATAGATCAGGCAATAGAGGGCAGCAGCAAGGAATCCGCCGATGATCGGACCGATGACCGGCACCCACGAGTAGCCCCAGTCGCTCGTGCCCTTGCCCTTGATCGGCAGGATGGCATGCGCCAGACGCGGCGCCAGGTCGCGGGCCGGATTGATGGCGTAACCCGTCGTTCCGCCGAGCGACATGCCCAGCGCCACGATCAGCATCGCAACGGGGAAGGCTCCCAGTGCTCCCATGCCCACTTCGGAGGTGTTGCCGTCGATCGAAAGGGCCAGGATGACGAAGACCAGCACGAACGTGCCGATGATTTCGCAGATGAGGTTGCGGCCGTAGTTGCGGATAGCCGGAATCGTGCAGAAGGTACCCAGTTTGGTCGCCGGGTCCGACGTGGCATCGTAGTGGTCCTTATAGAAAATGTAGACCAGCACGGCACCCACGAAGCCGCCCAGCATCTGAGCCACGATATAGGGGACGACCAGCGCCCAGCTGAAGGTCCCGGCAGCGGCCAGACCCAGCGTCACGGCCGGATTGAGATGCGCCCCCGAGTAGGGGCCCGAAATGAAGACACCCAGCATGACGGCCAGGCCCCACGCCAGCGTGATGACCACCCAGCCGGCATTCTCACCCTTGGATTTCTTCAGCGTCGTGCAGGCGACAACACCGTCACCGAACAGTACCAGAATAGCCGTACCGATAAACTCGAACAGGCATTTCAACATTACGTCGTTCATAAGTCAGCAGGTTTTAGGTTTTCTTGGATTTTTGGAAATAAAGAACCCGGAAACCGGATTTCGGGGTTCGGGATGGAGAAGCCCCCCGGAAAATCCGGATGAATCGGCAAGCGGTTCCGATCCATGCCACATCGGGCCGCCGAAAGAGGCAAAAGGGTTGGGCTCCCGACCGCTTCCGGATCGGGAGCTCAACGCCATCATTTGGTATAGTCGCTCAGTGTGCGTTTGACGGCATCCTCCCAGCCGGCCTTTGCCGCCGTGACCTTCTCCTCCTCCATCGCCGGCTCGAAGACACGGTCGATCTGCCACTGCTTGCGGATCTCGTCGATGCTCGACCAGTAGCCCACGGCCAGTCCGGCCAGGTAGGCGGCGCCCATGGCCGTCGTCTCGACGATCTGCGGACGGATGACCTTCGTACCGAGAATGTCGGCCTGGAACTGCATGAGCAGGTTGTTGCGCGAGGCGCCGCCGTCGACCTTCAACTCCTTGAGCGGAATGCCCGCATCGCGCGACATGGCCGCCGTGATGTCCATCGTCTGGAAGGCGATACCCTCGAGTGCCGCACGGGCGATATGGGCCGTCGTCGTGCCGCGGCTGATGCCGATGATCGTTCCGCGGGCGTACTGGTCCCACCACGGGGCGCCGAGGCCCGTCAGTGCCGGAACGAAATAGACGCCGTTCGTGTCGGGCACGCGCGAAGCCAGCTCCTCGACCTCCGACGAGGAGTGGATCACGCCCAGTCCGTCGCGCAGCCACTGCACGACCGATCCGCCGACGAAGATACTTCCCTCGAGGGCGTAGTTTACCTTGTCGCCGATCTTCCACGCCACGGTCGTCAACAGGTTGTTCTGCGACAGAATCGGCTTCTCGCCGCTGTTCATCAACAGGAAGCAGCCCGTGCCGTAGGTATTCTTCACCATGCCCGGCTCGGTGCACATCTGTCCGAAGAGGGCCGCCTGCTGGTCGCCGGCAATACCGGCAATGGGCACCTTGTGGGCGAAGATCGTCGTCTTGGTGTGGCCGTAGACCTCGCTCGAGGACTTCACTTCGGGCATCATCGACCGCGGAATCTTGAACAGATCCAGCAACTCCTGGTCCCAGTCCAGCGTGTGGATGTTGAAGAGCATCGTACGCGAGGCGTTGCTCACGTCCGTCACGTGCACCTCGCCGCGCGTCAGACGCCAGATCAGCCACGTATCCACCGTACCGAACATCAGTTTGCCCATCTCGGCGCGTTTGCGGGCCCCCGGAACGTTATCGAGGATCCACTTGATCTTCGTGGCGCTGAAGTAGGCGTCGATGATCAGACCGGTCTTCTGCCGGATCATATCCGTAAGGCCCTGGTTCTTCAGTTCGTCGCAGTAATCCGACGTACGGCGGTCCTGCCACACGATGGCATTGTAGACCGGTTCTTCGGTGTCCGAATCCCACACGATGGTTGTCTCGCGCTGGTTCGTGATACCGATACCGGCAAGGTTCAGACCGTTGATGTCCATCATCGTAATGGCCTCGGCGATCACCGACGCCTGCGAAGACCAGATCTCGTGCGGATCGTGCTCAACCCAGCCCGATTTGGGAAAGATCTGACGGAATTCGCGCTGAGCAACAGCGCAAGTCGTGCCTCGCTCGTCGAAAACAATGGCGCGGGAACTGCTCGTCCCCTGATCAAGTGCAAGAATGTACTGTTTCATAGTAGTTTGTGGTTGGTTTTGGTTAATTGGTCGATTTTACAGGCGGCCCTCAGCAAGACCCGGCCGACAGGGCGGAATCCGCTCCCCGGGCCGCAAGCCGGATCCCTCGTGTCAGACCAGCCGCGAGGCAAGGATATGCAGCGGATGCTCGCAGGGCTTCGAGGTCGACATTTCGATCTGCCACTTGCAGGTCTCGCAGTCCGTGGCGACGATGTCGGCCCCCGAGGCCTCGATCTGCCGGAACAGCGGAGCTCCGATGGCCTGCGAGGCCTCGTAGTTCTCCTTCTTGAAGCCGTACGTGCCGCCGATGCCGCAGCACTGCGAGTCGAGCACCGTCACCTCGACGCCGGGAATCATCCGCAGCAGTTCGATCGAATAGTAGCTCCAGCCCATCTTCTCCATGTGGCACGGCGTGTGGTAGGCCACCCGCAGCGGCGTCGTATCCTTGAACTTCAGCTGCATGTCGCCCCGCTGGAGCAGACGGTAGATGTAGCGTGTGGCCAGCTCGATGTGGTCGCGCACGTCGGCATTCTCCAGTTCGAGCAGGTGGGGATACTCGTCGCGCAGCGTGAAGGTACAGGTCGACGAGGTGGTGATGACGTCCATGTTGCGCCCCTTGACCGACGTGCGAATCGACCGCAGGTTGGTCTCGGCCTGGCGCCGCGCCTGCTTGTAGAGGCCGTTCGAGATCAGCGCCACGCCGCAACACTGCTCGCGGTCGAGCAGCTGCACGCCGTAGCCCAGCGCATTCATGATCCGCAGCAGGTCCTTGCCCAGTTGCGGATTGTTGTAGTTGACGTAGCAGCCGTGGAAGTAGGCCACCTGGTGCGGGAAGGTCTCCTGCTCGGCGGCGGCATGTTTGCGGTACCACGACGTGAAGGTGCCGTGGGCGTACCTCGGGAAGATGCGCCGGTGGTCGATGCCCATCACCTTGTCCATCACCACGCGCACGGGCTTGAGCTTCACCGTGGCGTTGACGATCGGCGCAAAGGGGGTGGCCAGCGTGCCCACGAGGTCCGTATTGGCCAGCACGAAGTTCCGAAGCGAGGTGTTGTGCTGCGGGCCGTACTTGATGCGGGCCGCCTGGATGATGTCACCGATGCGCACGTTCGAGGGGCAGGCCACTTCGCAACGTTTGCAGTTCATGCAATATTTCAGCGCATTGTCGAAGAAGTCGGGGCGCTTGAGGCGCAGCCGTTCACCGTCGGGTCCGGCCTGCTTCGGGCCCGGATAGTCGGGATTCACCGCCGCAACGGGGCAGTACACCGTGCAGACCGTACACTTGATGCACTGTTCGAAATTGTTCTCACTGACGCTGTTCTGCTGTATGTTCATGGTCGTATAGCTTTTTATCGGATGGTCAATTCTTCAGAATGCGCTCCGCCACGTGGAGGGCCGAAAGGAGCGAAACACCCGCGCCGCACTCCTCCTGCACGGGATGGAAGCCCGAAAGACCGGCTCCGGCGCAGTAGAGATTTTCGAGCGCCGAGCCACTCTTCATGACCCGCAGACCGGCATCCGTGCGGACGCCGAAGGCCTGGTAGGCCTGACGGTCGAAGAAGCGGAGCGTATACCACTCCGAACGGCCGCCGGCGTAGACCGTATCGGCCCCGAAGACCGGTTCGACAATCCGGTCGGGCGTCGCCACCAGCCCCTTGCTGAAGAAGCTGCCCGTCGCCAGCACGAAGCATTCGGCCTCGAAGGGAATGTTGCCGTGGTTGGCCGTGAAGATCCGCCGCACGCGGCCCTGCTCCGTCTCGGCACGCAGCACGCTGTCGCCCAGAAAATACTCGCCGCCCAACGCCCTGAACCGGTGCTGCAGCGCCTGCTGGGCCCGGATGCCCGGAATCGACGGCGGAAGGGTGGGAAGCAGGTGGATCGGAGTGTCGACCCGCGACCGCAGATAGGCGAGCGAATCGTTGCGGTTCAATCCGATTACGGCCGGGACGATCAGGGCGTCGCATCCCTCGGACAACTTGCGCAGCGATTCGGAAAGCGCCTCCAGATTGGCTTCGCGGTCGAACACCCGGGCGATGTTGGCCGAACGCATCTCGCTCGGATTGCGCCGGATCTGCTCCAGATCGGGGTGATTGAAGTTGCCGAAACGGCACTCCACGCCCTGGCGATTGAACTCCTCGGCGATGAACTCCGGGTAGAAATCCAGAAAACCCTCGATGTTGGCGATGCATACGCGACGGAAGGGGAGGCGACCCGCCTCCTCCGTGGTCAGATAACCGTCGATGGTCAGCCACGTGGCCTTCGTCTTTCCGAGCGGCGTAATCCGGAAGTGGTTGCGGCGGCTGTCGCCCGCAACCGGGACGCCGGCCCGGCGCAGCAGCTCCGGAGCCTCCCCGGCATGGCGGGCGCAGGAGTCGGCGCCGATCACGGCATAGGGGTGCGTCGGGCACTGTCGGGCCAGCGTTGCGATGCCCGCCACGGGATCGCTGACCGCCGTGCCGTCGGGCAGGTGTCCCAACAGGTCGAACGACCCCGACGAAAAGTGAATGGCACTCTGTCCCTGCGAGACGATCGCACAGCGCTGTCCCGCTTCGGCCAGGCGGATGCCGCACGTCATGCCGGCCAGTCCGCCACCGATAATTACCGTATCGAATCTCATTTTGATGCTGTTTTTTCTTCGTCCGACAATCCGCAAACACTCTCGTAGACCCACGTCATGTATTCGCTTTCACGCAGCGTGTCGCCCCACGCAATGGGCTCCATGCCCTTCCAGCGCTCGTTCAGGAACGAAACCAGATCGGCCTTCGCCCGGCGGGCACAGATCGGGTCGCGACGCCCCATCAGACCCGCCGCCCGGCAGGCGCACAACTCGCCCTGACAGGTTCCCATTCCGATACGCGTCCGACGCCGCAGATCGATCAGGTTGTTCACCGAAAGGTTCTCCAGCGCGTACTCCACCTCGCCGATCGAGACCTCCTCGCATTCGCACACCAGGCTGTTCTGGATCGACGTGCGGCTGTCGATCTTCACGGCCAGATCGCCGTGGCGCGAAATCGACGAACGCCGCTGTGCCACGGGGCGGTTGCGCATCTTGCGGTCGACCTCCTCGCGGCTCTCCGTCGAGCCAGGCAGGGGAATCTCCGCCGTGCGGCACTTCTCGCCGTTGCCGATCTTCTTGCAGATGAGATCCGTGGCCCATTCGGCCATCAGACGGTAGGTCATCAGCTTGCCGCCCGTGATGGTGATGAATCCCTCGAGGCCGTCGCGCGTGGCGTGGTCCAGCAGCACGATGCCGCGGCTGACGGTGCGTCCGCTCGGGTCGTCGTCCGAGGCCACCAACGGCCGCACGCCCGCATAAGCCCGCAGAATGCGTGTCGTGGCCAATGCCGGAGCCAGCTTCTCACCCTCGCGCAGCAGCAGGTCGACCTCGTCGGGCGTGATGACCATGTTGTCGATCTGGTCGTAGGGGACCTTGCTCGAGGTGGTTCCGATGAGCGAGATCGTATCGCCAGGGACCAGAATATCGGCGTCGGCCGGCTTGCGGCAGCGGTTCAGCACCAGCTTGTTCACCCGGTGGCCGAAGATCAGCAGCGCCCCCTTGGCCGGGAGCATGCTGACCGTAATGCCCACCTTGGCGGCAATGCCGTGGCCCCAGATGCCGCCCGCATTGACCACCACCTGCGCGTAGAACTTCTCGGGACAATGGCGCCGGTGATCGTAGGCCTCGACGCCGACGATGCGGTCCTGTTCGCGAAGCAGCTCACGAACCTCGGTATAGGTGCGGATCTCGGCGCCGTGCGCCTTGGCATCAAGGATGTTCGACGAGGTGAGCCGGAAGGGGTCCACCGCACCGTCGGGAACCCGCACGGCACCGATCAGCGCCGGGTTGGCCGAAGGTTCGAGGCGCAGCGCCTCCTTCGGGTCGATGACCTCGGCGCGGATCCCGGCCCGGAGGCAGGCATCCACAAAAACGGACTGATATTCCAACCCGTCCTCGGGGAGTGAAATAAACAGTCCGTCGGTCTGTTCGACGCAATGCGCCGCTATTTTTCGCAGGATCATGTTTTCGCGGATACACTCCACGGCCGATTCGTGATCCGTCACGGCATATCGGGCGCCGCTGTGCAGCAGGCCATGATTGCGGCCTGTTGCGCCGGTTGCGATGTCGGACCGCTCCAGCAGCAGGGCCTTGATTCCACGCAACGAACAGTCGCGGGCAATTCCCGCGCCGGTGGCACCGCCTCCGATGATGATGACATCGTACGTATTGTCCATAGGTCGAAGAATTAAGTCATGACAAATATAAATACTTTTTTTCGAGGAAACAAAATAAAACGAAATAATTTTATTTCATTTTATTTCGAAAATAGCTTTGCAACTCTTCAATAGACCCCTTAATTCAGGTATTCAAAATAAAACAAAAGTATTTTACTTGTTTTGCGAAATAACCGGATTCCATTCGGAATTACGGTGCAGAAGCGATTTCCGCAAACCCGACCGGAGCGTTTCCGCCCGTCTTGCACCGGCTCACTGCATCGAAGTATATCCATATTTCACCAAAATTATTATCTTTGCACTCAAATTTCATTCCCGAACTCTCATCTGCAGCGATTACGCCCTCCCGCGAAACCGAGCGTGACGAAGACTCGGGAATGTGAAATCGGATCGATGCCTGCGACCACACCGGCCATGTGTTCGTCCTTACGGACGGCCATCCCGAATCCGTTCGAAGACTCCTTCCGCAAGGTATATATAATGTATGGCATCCGGCCCCGCATCAGATTCCGGATTCACAGAATCTCCTCGCGGCCAATCCGGACAACCAGGCGAAATGCCGCATTTGGAGAGTTTCGACGAAAAATTGACAAACGAACCGAACGGTGTTTCCCGTTATACGGAACAGAATCCAAACCTTAGATATGACACAGATAGAAGGATCCATTTCACAGATCGTCGGACCGGTGGTGGACGTGACTTTCCAGCCCGATTCACCGGATTTCCGGCTCCCGGCCATCAACGACGCCATGGAGATCCACCGCGACGACGGCCGCACGCTCATCGTCGAGGTCCAGCAGCACATCGGCGAGCACACCGTGCGCGCCGTTGCCATGGACTCCACCGACGGACTGCGCCGCCACATGAAGGCCGTCGCCCTGGGCCACCCGATTTCGGTCCCCACGGGCGACCAGATCAAGGGGCGTCTGCTCAACGTCATCGGCTCCGAGATCGACGGCATGAAGCCCCTCGACCGGACCCACACGCTGCCCATCCACCGCGAACCCCCGAAGTTTGACGAACTGGCCACCTCACAGGAGGTGCTGGCCACCGGCATCAAGGTCATCGACCTGCTCGAACCCTATGTCAAGGGCGGCAAGATCGGTCTTTTCGGCGGCGCCGGCGTGGGCAAAACGGTGCTCATCATGGAGCTGATCAACAACATCGCCAAGAAACACAACGGCTTTTCGGTCTTCGCCGGCGTGGGCGAGCGTACGCGTGAGGGCAACGACCTGCTGCGCGAGATGATCACCTCGGGCGTCATCCGCTACGGCGACGCCTTCCGCAAGAGCATGGACGAGGGACACTGGGACCTCTCGAAGGTCGACTACAACGAAGTGGCCAAATCGCAGGCCACACTCGTCTTCGGCCAGATGAACGAACCCCCCGGAGCCCGTATGTCGGTGGCCCTGTCGGGGTTGACCGCCGCCGAGTCGTTCCGCGACAGCAAGGAGGAGGATGCGCCCAAGGATATCCTCTTCTTCATCGACAACATCTTCCGCTTCACGCAGGCCGGATCGGAGGTATCGGCCCTGCTGGGCCGTATGACTTCGGCCGTGGGCTATCAGCCGACGCTGGCCACCGAAATGGGCCGCATGCAGGAGCGTATCACCTCGACCAAGCACGGTTCGATCACCTCGGTACAGGCCGTCTACGTGCCGGCCGACGACCTGACGGACCCCGCCCCGGCCACGACCTTCTCGCACCTCGATGCCACGACGGTGCTCAGCCGCAAGATCGCCGAGCTGGGTATTTATCCGGCCGTCGACCCGCTGGAGTCCACCTCGCGCATTCTCGACGCCAATATCGTCGGCGAGGAGCACTACACCACGGCCCAGCGCGTCAAGCAGATCCTCCAGCGCAACAAGGAACTGCAGGACATCATCGCCATCCTCGGCATGGACGAACTCTCGGACGAGGACCGGCAGACGGTCAACCGCGCCCGCCGTATCCAGCGTTTCCTCTCGCAGCCCTTCTCCGTGGCCGAACAGTTCACGGGTGTTCCGGGGCAGATCGTCCCGATCGAGGAGACGATCCGCGGCTTCCGCATGATCCTCGACGGCGAGGTCGACTACCTGCCCGAGCAGGCCTTCCTCAATGTCGGTACGATCGACGACGCCATCCGCAAGGGCGAAGCGCTCCTGGCCAAAACCAAACAGAACTGATTCACCGGTAAAAACAACGCATTATGATCCTGACCATTGTAGCTCCCGGCGGCACGTTGTGCAACACGACGACCGATCGGGTCTCGTTCCCGGGAACGGTGGGGCGCTTCACCGTCCTCAGAGGACACGCTCCGCTCATCGCGGGACTCGGCTGCGGAGAGATCGTCTATGCAGGCGAAGCAGGGGAGGTGCGTCTTCCGATCAAGAACGGATGCGTACGCGTCCATGAAGATCGGATCGAGGCCTGCGTCGAGCCGGCCGACGAATCGGTCACCAATAAAGAGGAGGTGAAACCATGATGAAGGCTTTTGCAAGAATCGCCGTGCTGCTCGCGCTGCTGATTCCGGCCGGAACCCTCCGTGCCGAAGAACAACAGCAGGAACCCGACATCAAGGCGATCGTTCTGGGACACATCGGCGACAGTTACGAATGGCACGTTCTCTCGACCGCCGGCGGCGAGTGGAGCATTCCGCTGCCGGTGATCGTCCACAGCCCCTCAAGCGGCTGGCACTGCTTCTCGTCGTCGCGGCTGCGCGAAGGCGCCGAGTACGAAGGGCTGCGCATCGCCTCGGAGGGCGAGCATGCCGGCAAGGTCGTCGAACGCCAGGCGGACGGTTCGGACCTGCGGCCGCTGGACCTCTCGCTGACCAAAACTGCCGCGGCCCTGCTGCTCAACAGCGCGATCCTGCTCTGCCTGGTGCTCGGTGTTGCCCGCTGGTACCGCCGCCACAAGGCCACGGACCGGGCTCCGAAAGGCTTCGTCGCCCTGTTCGAGATGCTCGTCTCGGGCATTATGGACAGCGTCATCAAGCCCTGCGTCGGCCCCAACTACCGCAAATTCGCCCCCTATCTGCTCACGGCCTTCTTCTTCATCTTCGTGAACAACCTCATGGGGCTGATTCCCTTCTTCCCGGGCGGCGCGAACGTCTCGGGCAATATCGCCGTGACGTTCATCCTGGCCCTGGCCACGTTCCTGGCCGTGAACATCTTCGGCACGAAGCACTACTGGAAGGACATTCTCTGGCCCGACGTTCCGGTCTGGCTCAAGGCCTTCCCGCTCATGCCGCTGATCGAGCTGGTGGGCATCTTCACCAAGCCCTTCGCGCTGATGATCCGTCTGTTCGCCAACATGTTGGCCGGACACGCCGTCATCCTCAGCCTGACGTGCGTGATCTTCGCCACGGCCGGCATGGGGGCCGTCATCAACGGTTCGATGAGCTTCGCCTCGGTCCTCTTCTCAATCTTCATGTACTGTCTCGAACTGCTGGTTGCCTTCCTGCAGGCCTACGTCTTCACGATGCTCTCGGCCGTCTTCATCGGACTGGCCCAGGAGCGACCCGAAAAGCATGCCGCCGAAACGGCCGACAACCACTGATCGCATACGAAAACGACTCACAAAACAAAAACTGATAAAAACTCAAACAGCTATGGAAAGTTTAGGTATTCTGGGCGCTGCAATCGGCGCAGGTCTGGCCGCCATCGGCGCAGGATTAGGTATCGGTAAAATCGGAGGTTCGGCCATGGAGGCCATCGGCCGTCAGCCCGAAGCCGCCGACAAGATCCGTACCAACATGATCATCATTGCGGCCCTGGTCGAGGGTGTTGCCCTCTTCGCCGTGGTAGTCTGCTTCCTGGCACTCTAATCCCAAAAATCGGTACGTGCCATGGGACTTCTGCAACCCGAATCGGGACTGCTGTTCTGGATGACGCTCGCCTTCGCGGTGGTCCTCGTCGTGCTGGCCCGCTACGGTTTCCCGGTCATCGTCAAGGCCATCGAGTCGCGCAAGGAGTATATCGACTCGTCGCTCGATGCCGCCCGGGAAGCCGAGCAGAAATGCGCCACGCTCGAGGCCCGCAGCCGTGAGATCATCAATGAGGCCGAGGTCCGGCGCAACGAAATCCTGCGGGAGGCCGACACCGAACGCAAACAGATTCTGGCCGACGCCCGTCAGAAGGCCGAAAGCGAAGGCGCCCGACTCCTCGAAAAGAGCCGCCTGCAGGCTGAAACCGAACGGACCGCCATCCTGGCCGATGCCAAACGGGAGATCGCCGCGCTGGCCGTGGCCATCACCGAACGCATGTTGCGCCAGGATCTCGACAACCGGGAGGCCCAGACGCAGCTGGCTTCGCGCCTGATGGAGGAGCTCGATCCGAAAAACCGCAAGACATGGACACCGGATTGATCGCCCTCCGCTATGCCCGGGCCCTGGCCGACTTTGCCGAACCGAAGGGTGAGATGAAACGGGTGGCCGAAGAGGCCGAAGCGTTCATCGAAGCCTACAACGGCAGCTTGGAACTCCGCGAGGTGCTCACCTCGCCGGTCCTGACGGCCGACGCAAAGCTCGATGTCGTGCGCAAGGCCTTCGATCACGAACTTTCGGCTTCGTTCGAAGGCTTCCTGCGGCTGGTCATCCGCCATCACCGCGAGAAGTGGCTCTGCCTCATGCTGCCGGCCTTCGTCGGCATCTACAAGCAGCGCTGCGGCATCGTCGACATGACGCTCACGACGGCCGCCGAGGTCGACGGTGAATTCGTCAACCGGCTCTCGGCCCAGGTCGGCATAGTCACGCACAGCCGCGAGGTCCGCGTCCACCGCAAGGTCGATCCGTCGCTCATCGGCGGCTTCCGCTTCCGCATCGACGACCGGCTGCTGGATGCCAGCATCGCCACGCAGCTTCGCCGCGTAGAACAGAAACTGGGCAGACTGCCCGAAAGAAAGATTTGAACATGAACAACAAAGAGAGAATAAAACCATCGGAAATCTCCGAAGTGCTCCTCTCCGAGCTCCAGGGGGTGGACCTCTCGGCACGGTATGCCGAGGTGGGCACCGTGCTGCAGGTCAGCGACGGCATGGTGCGGATCTACGGTCTGCAGAATGCCGAGGCCAACGAGCTGCTGGAGTTCGAGAACGGCATGCGCGCCGTGGTGATGAACCTCGAGGAGGACAACGTGGGTGCCGTGCTGCTGGGCTCGACCGACCGCGTCGAGGAGGGCGATCTGGTGCGCCGCACCGGTCGTACGGCCTCGATCCAGGTGGGCATGGGCATGCTCGGACGTGTGATCGATCCGCTGGGACAGCCGATCGACGGACTGGGCGAGATCGCGGGCGAACGCCTCGAACTGCCGCTCGAACGCAAGGCTCCGGGCGTGATCTTCCGCCAGCCGGTGACCGAACCCCTTCAGACCGGCATCAAGGCCATCGACGCCATGATCCCCATCGGCCGCGGACAGCGCGAGCTGATCATCGGCGACCGTCAGACGGGCAAGACCGCCATCGCCGTCGATACGATTCTGAACCAGCGTTCGAACTTCGAAGCCGGCGATCCGGTCTACTGCATCTACGTGGCCGTGGGGCAGAAGGCCTCGACGGTTGCCTCGCTGGTCGAGACGCTGCGGGCCCATGGCGCACTGGACTACACGATCATCGTGGCCGCCACGGCCGCCGATCCGGCCGCCATGCAGTACTTCGCCCCCTTTGCGGGTGCGGCCATCGGCGAGTTTTTCCGCGATACGGGCCGCCACGCGCTGGTGGTTTACGACGACCTCTCGAAGCAGGCCGTGGCCTATCGGGAGGTATCGCTCGTGCTTCGCCGCCCGTCGGGCCGCGAAGCCTATCCGGGCGACATCTTCTACCTGCACTCGCGTCTGCTGGAGCGTGCCGCCAAGATCATCGGCCAGCAGGAGGTTGCCGAGCAGATGAACGACCTGCCGGAATCGCTGCGCGGCAAGGTGCGCGGCGGAGGTTCGCTGACGGCCCTTCCGATCATCGAAACCCAGGCCGGCGACGTCTCGGCCTACATCCCGACCAACGTCATCTCGATCACCGACGGCCAGATCTTCCTCGATACGAACCTCTTCAACCAGGGCAACCGACCGGCCATCGACGTCGGTATCTCGGTATCGCGTGTGGGCGGCAGCGCCCAGATCAAGGCCATGAAGCAGGTGGCCGGAACGCTGAAGATCGACCAGGCGCAGTATCGCGAACTGGAGTCCTTCTCGCGCTTCTCGAGCGATCTGGACCCCGTAACGGCAGCCACGCTCGACCGCGGCCGCAAGAACACGCGTCTGCTCGTGCAGCCGCAGTACAGCCCGCTGTCGGTCGAGGAGCAGATCGCCGTCCTCTACTGCGGCACGCACGGACTGCTGCACGACATCACCATCGAACAGGTCCCCGAGTTCGAACACCTGCTGCTCGAACGGCTGCACACGACGGATATCCCCGAAGCGCTGCACAAGGGACAGCTCGACGAGGAGCTCGGCAAACGGATCGAATCGCTGGCCGCCAGTGTCACGACGGCCCTGAAGGCTAAAGCTTAAGGTCATGGCTGCGCTCAAAGAGATCAAGGCCCGGATCGCCTCGGTGGGCGGCACGCTGAAGATCACTTCGGCGATGAAGATGGTCGCATCGGCCAAACTGCACCACGTGCAGTCGGAGGCCGAGGCGCTGGCCGTCTACGAACGCCAGCTGGGCGCGATCACCGAGGCGTTGTTCCGCTATGCCGACGAGGAGCAGATCGAATCACCGCTGACGCTGCCCCACAAACTGCAGCAGCGGGCCGTCGTCGTGGCCGTGGCTTCGGACGGATCGCTCTGCGGAGGATTCAACGCCGAGGCCATCCGGCAGTTGGAACACACGCTCGAAGCGCTGCGCGGTGAGGGATTTCAGCAGATCGAGGTGTGGCCCGTGGGGGAGAAGATGCTGGCCCATGTCCGCAAGAGCGGCTTGACGTTCAACGACTCGTTCCACACCCTCTCGGGGCATCACGACTATGCGGGAGCGGTTCGCCTGGCCGACCGGCTGATGGAGGACTTCGAAGCGGGGAGAGTCGACCGCGTGGTGCTGGTCTACAACCACTACGCCTCGATGAGCCGCCAGACGCCCCGCAGCGAGACGCTGCTTCCGCTGGAGGCGCGTCCGGGCGAGGGGCAGACGCTTTCCGAAGCGGACTACATCTGCGAGCCGTCGCCCCGCGAACTGCTCCGTGAACTGCTGCCGCTCGCGGTCCGCACCCGCATGTACGAGGTGCTGCTCGACAGCGCCACGGCCGAACACGCCGCCCGTACGGTGGCCATGCAGACCGCCTCGGACAATGCCCAGGAGCTGCTCGACGAGTTGAAACTCTTCTACAACAAACAGCGTCAGCAGGCCATCACCAACGAGCTGGCCGACATCGGGCAGGCCGATTAGGCGCCCGAAAACGGGCTGCGCATCTTCCAAAGGCGTCGGCGGGTCACATCGGATCCGCCGACGCCTTTTTCGTGAGCCGACGGCAGGGAGGAGGTCGAATTGTGAATTTTTTAACAATTCATCGGGCCGGAGGTTGTATATCTTGAAGAAATTGCCTACTTTTGGGCTGAAATTCGGGCCCGTAAACCCGAATCCCGATTCCAGGCCCACAGGCCCGGAATCCCAAAACCGTAGAGACACTGAAACACTCAAAAATCTGAATCAATGGATCATCTGAAAATTGCGGGTCCGGCACTTCCGGACATGCCCTGGGAGGAGCGTCCCGCAGGGTCGAACGAAGTCATGTGGCGTTATTCGGCCAACCCGATCATCGGCCGTCATGCCCTTTCGACCTCCAACTCGATCTTCAACTCGGCCGTCGTGCCCTTCAAGAAGGGCAAGTACAACTTCGCCGGCGTCTTCCGCTGCGACGATACGAACCGCCGCATGCGCATCCACGCGGGCTTCTCCGTGGACGGCATGAAGTGGGACATCCAGGAGGAGGATTTCCATCTCGAAGGGGCCGATCCCGAAGTGGGCGAGTGGGTCTACGGCTACGACCCGCGCGTGGCAAAGATCGACGACAAGTACTACGTAACGTGGTGCAACGGCTACCACGGTCCGACGATCGGCGTGGCCTGGACCGACGACTTCGAGACGTTCCACCAGCTGGAAAACGCCTTCCTGCCCTATAACCGCAACGGCGTGATGTTCCCGCGCAAGATCAACGGCCGCTTCGCCATGCTGTCGCGTCCGAGCGACACGGGTCATACGCCCTTCGGCGACATCTTCTATTCGGAGAGCCCCGATCTGGAGTTCTGGGGGCACCACCGTCATGTGATGTCGCCCGCGGCGTTCGAGGTTTCGGCCTGGCAGTGCATGAAGATCGGCGCCGGCCCGATTCCGATCGAAACATCCGAAGGGTGGCTGCTGTTCTACCACGGCGTGCTGCGCTCATGCAACGGCTATGTCTACGCCTTCGGCTCGGCGCTGCTCGACCTCGACCAGCCGTGGAAGGTGCTGGCCCGCAGCGGCCCGTATCTGATCTCGCCGCGCGAGACGTACGAGTGCATGGGCGACGTGCCGAACGTCACGTTCCCCTGCGCGGCGCTGCACGACCCCGCAACGGGACGCGTGGCCGTCTACTACGGATGCGCCGATACGGTCACCGGGCTTGCCTTCGGATACATCCCCGAGATCATCGAATTCACGAAGAAAAACTCGATCCTCTGATGTTGCTGCGACGAACGCTCATACTGGCTGCGCTCGCCGCAGCCTTTTTCCGCACCCAGGCACAGGGTGCGGAACCGGCGGCGTGGGTCGACCCCTTCATCGGAACCACCAACTTCGGAGCCACGAATCCCGGTGCCGTCCTTCCGAACGGCATGATGGCCGTGGTGCCGTTCAACGTCATGGGCTCCGACAAGAACGTCTATGACAAGGATGCCCGCTGGTGGTCGACCCCCTACGAATTCCACAACAAGTTCTTCACGGGTTTCGCCCACGGAGCGCTGAGCGGCGTAGGATGTCCCGACATGGGATCGCTGCTGACAATGGCCACGACGGGTGAACTGCGCCCCGACTACCGCGAATACGGCTCGGAGTACAGCGACGAGGTGGCCTCGCCGGGCTACTACGCCGTGAGCCTCTCGAAATACGGCATTCGGGCCGAAGCCACGGCCACGGCCCGCACGTCGGTCGAACGCTATACGTTCCCCGAAGGCAAGGGCAACCTGCTGCTGAATCTGGGCGAAGGGCTCACGAACGAATCGGGGGCCATGGTGCGCCGCGTGAGCGATACGGAGATCGAGGGCATGAAGCTGCTCGGCACCTTCTGCTACAACCCGCAAAAGGTCTTCCCGGTCTACTTCGTGCTGCGGGTCTCGAAGGCGCCGCGGGCTGCGGGCTACTGGAAAAAGCAGCGCCCGATGACGGGCGTCGAGGCCGAATGGACGCCCGATAACGGCCGCTACAAGTTCTATAACGAATACGGCTGCGAGATGGCAGGCGACGACATCGGCTACTGGTTCACGTACGACGACCTCGCGGCGGGCGAGCAGATCGAGGTGCGGATGGGTATCTCGTATGTCTCGATGGAGAACGCCCGGCTCAATCTGGAGGCCGAGCAACCGGACGGGGCGACATTCGATGCGATCCGCACCGCGGCCCGATCCCGCTGGAATGCCGATCTGGGGCGCATCCGCGTCGAGGGCGGCACGGACGACCAGCGCAAGGTCTTCTACACGGCGCTCTACCATGTGCTGATCCACCCGAACCTCCTGAACGACGTCAACGGCGAGTACCCCTTAATGGAGCACTCGGGACGCGTGGGCGTCACGTCGGGCGACCGCTATACGGTCTTCTCGCTGTGGGACACCTACCGCAACGTCCACCAGCTGCTGACGCTGGTCTATCCCGAGCGGCAGGTGGAGATGGTGCGCTCGATGATCGACATCTCGCGCGAGTGGGGTTGGATGCCCCGCTGGGAGCTCTACGGCCGCGAGACCTTCACGATGGAGGGCGACCCGGCCATTCCGGTGATCGTCGACACGTGGATGAAGGGGCTGCGCGATTACGACATCGAGGCGGCCTATGCCGCTTTCCGCAAGTCGGCCACCACGCCCGGCGCGCAGAACCCCCTGCGGCCCGATATCGACCCCTACATCGAGCGGGGCTACATTCCGCTGGGAGTCTACTCGCAGGATCTTGCGGGTGACCTCTCGGTCTCGCACGCCCTGGAGTACTACGTGGCCGACGCGGCACTGGCCCGGCTGGCCGATTCACTCGGGCACCGGGAGGATGCGCAGATGTTCCGCCAGCGCTCGCTCGGGTACCGCCACTACTACGACAAGGAGTACGGCACGCTGCGTCCGATCAACGGGGACGGCACGTTCCTCACGCCGTTTGATCCGAAGGCCGGCGAGAACTTCTCGACGGCACCCGGCTTCCACGAAGGATCGGCCTGGAACTATACGTTCTATGTGCCGCACGATGTCGAGGGGCTCGTAAAGTTGATGGGCGGCCGCAAACGCTTCGTCGAGAAGCTGCAGGCGGTCTTCGACGAGGGACACTACGACCCGGCCAACGAGCCCGACATCGCCTATGCCTATCTCTTCAGCCGCTTCCCCGGCGAAGCGTGGCGCACGCAGCGGGAAACTCGGCGGCTGCTCGACAAATACTTCACCGTCAAGCCCGACGGCATCCCGGGCAACGACGACACGGGAACAATGTCGGCCTGGGCCGTCTTCACCATGCTGGGCTTCTATCCCGACTGCCCGGGCGAGCCGGCCTACACGATCACCACTCCGACGTTCGACCGGGCCGAGATCGACACGCCGCAGGGCGTGCTGACGATCGAGAAGCGCGGCGAAGGATACATCCGCCGCATGACACTCGGAGGCAAACCCCTGACGACCTACCGCGTGGACCACGACGAACTGCTGCGCGGCGGTCAACTGACCCTTGAACTTCAAAACTCGAAACATCAATGAGAATCACACACTTGCTGAGCACAGCGGCATTTGCCGTCCTGCTGGCCGCCTGCTCACAGCCACAACCCGCGGAGAGTCTGACCCGCTGGGTCGACCCCAAAATCGGAACCGGCGGCCACGGACACGTCTTCGTCGGCGCCAACGTTCCGTTCGGACTCGTACAGGTGGGCCCGACGAGCATCCCGCAGGAGTGGGACTGGGTCTCGGGCTACCACGCTTCGGACTCAACGGTGATCGGCTTCTCGCACACGCACCTCAGCGGTACGGGAATCGGGGACCTCTTTGACGTGACGCTGATGCCCGTCGTCGGAGAGGTCGTCTGTGCCCGCGGCACGGAGGAGGATCCCGCCTCGGGCCTCTGGTCCTATGCCGACCGCACGAAAGAGGTGGTCCGTCCGGGCTACTACTCGGTGCCGCTCCTGCGTTACGGCGTCAAGGCCGAGATGACCGCCACGTCGCGTGTCGGTCTGCACCGCTACACCTTCCCCGCAGCGGAGAATGCCGCCGTGGTCTTCGACCTCGAGAACGGCGGCTGCTGGGACAAGGCCACCGAGACAGGTTTCCGCTTCTCGGACGACAGTACGCGTATCTGCGGCTGGCGTTACTCGGAAGGGTGGGCCAAGGACCAGCGGGTCTATTTCGTGGCCGAGTTCTCGAAGCCTGCCAAAGCGATTACCTACCTGCAGCCGGGTGAGTTGGACGATTCCAAGATGCCCCGGGTCAACGCCCGTTATGCCCGTGTGGATTTCGACACGGCGGAGGGCGAACAATTGCTTGTGAAGGTGGCCCTGTCGCCCGTAAGCATCGAGGGTGCGGAGGCGAACCTGGCGGCCGAACTCCCGGGGTGGGATTTCGAAGCCGTCGCTGCGGCGGCCGATGCCGCCTGGAACGAGGAGCTCTCGCGGGTGAAGATCTCGACCCCGGACGAGACCGCGAAGCGGATCTTCTACACGGCGCTCTACCACACGATGGTGGCCCCGTCGGAGTTCTGCGACGCCAACGGCGACTACCGCGGAGCCGACGGCCAGGTGCACGAAAACCCCGGCTACACGACCTACACGACCTTCTCGCTGTGGGATACCTACCGCACGGCCATGCCGCTGATGACGCTGCTCCATCCGGACCGCATGCCGGACATCATCAACACGATGCTGGCCATTGCCGACGAACAGGGCCGTCTTCCGGTCTGGCACCTCTGGGGCAACGAGACGGACTGCATGGTGGGCAACCCGGGAATCCCCGTGGTGGCCGACGCCATCGTCAAGGGAATCGGGGGCTTCGACCGTGAGCACGCCTTCGAGGCCATCCGCAAGACGGCGATGAATCCCGACCGCGGCAACGGTCTGCGCATGAAGTTCGGCTACATTCCGTGTGATCTGTTCAACGAGGCCGTGGCCTACGACATGGAGTATGCGCTGGCCGACGGAGCCGCCGCCCGCGCAGCCAAGGCGCTGGGCAAGGAGGAGGACGAAGCCTACTTCACGAAGCGCAGCCACTCGTACCGCCACTACTTCGACCCTTCGACGGGCTTCATGCGCGGGCGCGACAGCCGCGGCGGATGGCGCACGCCGTTCAATCCGTTTGCCTCGACCCACCGCGCCGACGACTACTGCGAAGGCAACGCATGGCAGTATACGTGGCTTGCACCGCACGACGTCAAGGGGCTCGAGGGGTGTTTCGGAAGCCGGGCTCGAATGCTCGAAAAACTCGATTCGCTCTTTACGGTCAGCTCCCTCATCCACGGCGATGCCACTTCCCCCGATATTTCGGGATTGATCGGTCAGTATGCTCACGGCAACGAGCCGAGCCACCACATCCTCTACCTCTACACGATGCTGGGCCAGCCGTGGAAGACGGCCGACCGGGTGCGCGAGGTGCTGACGACGCTCTACCACGACCAACCCGACGGACTCTCGGGCAACGAGGACGTAGGGCAGATGTCGGCCTGGTACGTTCTCTCGTCGCTGGGCATGTACGAGGTCGAGCCGGCCGGAGGCCGCTACTGGTTCGGAGCTCCGCTGTTCGACCGGGCCGAGATTCGGGTGCCGGGCGGAGTCTTCACCGTCGAGGCCCGCAACCTTTCGGCCGAAAACCGCTACATCCAGCGCGTATGGCTCAACGACCAGCCCTACACGAAAGGGTGGATCTCGCATACGGACGTGATGAAGGGCGGCAGGCTCGTCTTCGAGATGGGTTCGGAGCCCAAAGTCTGGTACTGCGCCGACGAGCCGGAGACGTATGCCGACCAGCGTCCTGTGAAGGGGGAACGACTTTTTAAGTCGGAAGCCGTCGAAGAGGAGATCGCCCGCGTGTGCGGTCTGCTGACCAACGAACGTCTGCGCTGGATGTTCGCCAACTGCTTCCCCAATACGCTCGACACGACGGTTCACTACCGCGAGGACGAGGAGGGCAACCCCTCCACCTATGTCTATACGGGCGACATTCCGGCCATGTGGCTCCGCGACTCGGGAGCCCAGGTATGGCCCTACGTGCAGCTCTGCCCGCGCGACCCGAAGCTGCAGAAGATGATCGCCGGCGTCATCCGCCAGCAGATGCGGCTCATTGCGATCGACCCCTATGCCAACGCCTTCAACGACGGCCCGACGGGTGCCGGCGAGGATGTCGGTTATCCGGGCAACACCCAGAGCCCGTGGGTCTTCGAGCGCAAGTGGGAGATCGATTCGCACTGCTATCCGATCCGCCTGGCCCATCACTACTGGAAGACGACGGGCGACACGTCGGTCTTCGACGAGGCCTGGGTCGGGGCGATGCGGGCCATCCTCGCCACGCTGCGCGAGCAGCAGATGAAGAAGGGACCCGGCGACTACATCTTCCTGCGCGTGACGGACCGTCAGCTGGACACCCGCTGCCACGTCGGACGCGGCAATCCGGTGAAGCCCGTCGGGCTGATCGTGTCGGCCTTCCGCCCGTCGGACGACGCCACGACCTTCGGCTTCCTCGTGCCGTCGAACTTCATGGCCGTCACGTCGCTGCGCAAGGCGGCCGAGATTCTCGCAACGGTCAACGGCGAGAAGGAGCTGGCCGACGAGTGCACGGCACTGGCCGACGAGGTGGCCGAGGCCCTGCAGAAGTATGCCGTGGTCGAACATCCGGAATACGGACGGATCTACGCCTTTGAGGTCGACGGCTTCGGCAGCGTGCAGCTGATGGACGATGCCAACGTGCCGTCGCTGCTGGCGATGCCCTATCTGGGCGACGTCGAGCGCACGGATCCCGTCTACGAGAATACGCGGCGCTTCATCTGGAGCGAGGCGAATCCCTACTTTTGGCGCGGTGAGGCCGGCGAGGGGATCGGCGGTCCGCACATCGGCGTGGAGATGATCTGGCCGATGAGCATCATGATGCGGGCCTTCACCTCGACCGACGACCGGGAGATCCGCGACTGCATCGTCGCCCTGATGACCACCGATGCCGGCACGGGCTTCATGCACGAGTCCTTCTCGCGCCACGACGCCGCGAATTTCACCCGACCGTGGTTCGCCTGGCAGAACACGCTCTTCGGCGAGCTGATCCTCAAGCTGGTCAACGAGGGCAAAATCGATTTGTTGAACTCCATAAACTGATAACCGAACCCGATGAAACAATTTTGGATCCTGGCCTGCGCCCTGGGTGCGGCGGCCTGCTGCGAGACTCCGCAGCAGCAAACGGCCCTGCGCCCGAGCGAGTACGTCACCACGCTCATGGGCACGCAGTCGGAATTCGCCCTCTCGACGGGCAACACCTATCCGGCCGTAGCCCTACCGTGGGGCATGAACTTCTGGACGCCCCAGACGGGCAAGATGGGCGACGGTTGGGCCTACACCTACAACGCCCACACCATCCGCGGACTGAAACAGACCCACCAGCCCTCGCCGTGGATCAACGACTACGGCCAGTTTGCGGTGATGCCCGTGCGCGGCAACGACAAGCTGGACGAGGAGTCGCGTCAGAGCTGGTTCTCGCACCAGTCCGAAGAGGCAAAGCCCTATTACTATTCGGTCTACCTGGCCGACCATGACATCGTGGCCGAGGTGACCCCGACCGAACGGGCCGCCGTGATGCGCTTCACCTTCCCCGAATCCGGAGAGTCGGGCGTCGTCGTCGACGCCTTCGACTGCGGTTCGCGCGTGGAGATGGTCAACGACCACACCCTGGCCGGCTACACGACGCGCAACAGCGGCGGCGTGCCCGAAAACTTCCGCAACTGGTTTGTCATCCGCTTCGACAAGCCCTTCTCGGCCGTCGAACTGACGGACAACCCCGCCTCCTACAAGGCCGGCAGCCGGCTGCTCAAGCCCGAGGGCGGCAAGGCTGCGGAGGGCGGCCATGCCGTGGCCAAGGTCCACTTCACGACCCACCGCGGTGAACGGGTGACGCTGCGCATCGCCTCGTCGTTCATCTCGCCGGAGCAGGCTCTTCGCAACCTCGAAACCGAACTCGGAGCGGATGATTTCGAGACGGTGAAGGCGAAGGCGCAGGCCCGCTGGGACGAGGTGCTCGGACGTATCGAGGTCTCGGGCGGCAGTGTCGACCAGTTGCGCACCTTCTACTCGTGTCTCTACCGCTCGACGCTCTTTCCGCGCAAGTTTTACGAGATGGATGCCGCGGGGAATCCGATCCATTACAGCCCCTACAACGGTGAGGTGCGGCCCGGATACATGTACACCGACACGGGCTTCTGGGATACGTTCCGCTGTCTGTTCCCGCTGCTGAATCTGGTCTATCCGTCCATCAACGCCGAGATCCAGGCCGGACTGGCCAACACGTGGCGCGAGAGCGGCTTTCTGCCCGAGTGGGCATCGCCCGGACACCGCGGCTGCATGGTGGGCAACAACTCGGCATCGGTCGTCTCGGACGCCATTCTGAAGGGCATCACCCCGGCCGAAGATGTCGAGGAACTCTATGACGCCATGCTGAGCGGCCGCACGCAGGTTCATCCGACCGTATCGTCAACCGGCCGCCTCGGCCACGAGTACTACAATTCGCTGGGATACGTCCCCTACAACGTCGGGATCAACGAAAACGTGGCCCGCACGCTGGAGTATGCCTACGACGACTGGTGCATTGCCCAGGTGGCCCGCAAGCTGGGCCGCACGGAGGATGCCGAACTGCTCGAAAAGGCGGCGCAGAACTACCGCAACGTCTTCGACCCGCAGACGCGGCTCATGCGCGGCCGCAACGAGGACGGTACGTTCCAGACGCCGTTCAGCCCCTACAAGTGGGGCGACGCCTACACCGAGGGCAACGCCTGGCACTACACGTGGTCGGTCTTCCACGATGTCGAGGGGCTGGCCGAGCTGATGGGCGGCAAGGAGGAGTTTTCGAAGATGCTGGATTCGGTCTTCGTCGTTCCGCCCATTTACGACGACAGTTACTATGGACAGCGCATCCACGAGATCACCGAGATGCAGGTGGCCAACATGGGCAACTACGCCCACGGCAACCAGCCCGCACAGCACATGATCTACCTCTACGACTATGCGGGCAAGCCCGCAAAGGCCCAGTACTGGGTGCGTGAGGTGATGAACCGCCTCTACAAGGCACAGCCCGACGGCTACTGCGGCGACGAGGACAACGGCCAGACCTCGGCCTGGTATGTCTTCTCGGCCCTGGGATTCTATCCCGTCTGCCCGGGTGCGGACGAGTATGCCGTCGGAGCGCCGTTGTTCCGCCACGCGACGATCCATCTGGAGAACGGAGCGAAAATCGAGATCGACGCTCCGCGGAACAGCCCCGAAAACCGTTATGTCGGCAAGCTGTCGTTCGACGGAAAGCCGCTGGCAGAACCCTTCCTGCGCTATTCGGAGCTGAAGGAGGGCGCCACGGTCCGCTTCGACATGCAGGCCGGACCCGCCGCCGAATAACACGCTGCGGCAGCGGGTCATCCGCCCGACCGCCACGCCGAAATCCCGACCTTCCAACCCGAAGGCCGGGATTTCCGTTTGGATCCGCGGCGCTGCCCCGACACACGGTGCAAGGGTCCCCGACACCCCGCATTTCCCGCCGTTCCCGCTGTTTCAACAGACCTCGCAGTTTCCACCGGTCCCACAGTTCCCGTCATCTCCGCAGCCCGGATCGAAGACTGCGCCCCCAATAAAAAACCCTTCCGACACGGCGGAAGGGTTTTCACACACAAACATTAACAATACAAACAATTCAATGGCGGAATCTGCGGTCGATTGTTCTGGGACAAAGGTCGGGGATTTTTCCATTCGCGGCAATCGCCAATTTTAGGTATTTTCATTGTCCGGAAGGTTCGAACGTCGTGCAAACGAAGTCCATAAATCGCTTTTTATTTTGTAATTCAAAATAATGCACTATCTTTGCAACAGTATTCCAAAGAACCGGACGGCCGTTCGGTTTTGAAAAATCTCATTCAAGAAGACATATTTATATGCAGGATCTGAAAGCGCTCGAAGGAAAAACGCTGGCCGAATTGCGTGAAATCGCAAAAGCGCTCGGCATTGGGAATGTGATGGTGAAAAAGCGCGAATTGATGGAAAAGATAGCCGGTGCGGCCGCAGAAGGCGCCCCGGAAGAGGCCCCCGCAGCGGAGGCGGCGTCCCGTCCGGATGCAGCCCCGCAGACCGGCGAGGCCCCGAAGGCCAAACGGGGACGTCGTCCGCGTCTGGCCAAGGTTGAAGCGGCGTCCGAAACGGCTTCCGCTCCGGAGGCTGCCCGCCCCGCAGAGCCGCAGGAGGCGGCCGGGAGTGAGGCCCCCTCGGAAGCGGCTCCGGAAGAGAAGCCGGAACATGCACCGAAGGCCCCGCGTTACCAGAAGGGACAGCGACGGAACCGGACGGAGAAGAAGCAGGCTGCGCCCGACCCCGAACTCCAGATGGAGACGGCCGCCGTATCGGAAGCGGCTTCGCAGCCGGAGACACCCCAGCCGGCATCTGCTCAGGAAAGTACTCCGGCCGAGCCCAAGCGCCGGGGCCGCAAGCCCAAAAACCAGCAGCCGCCCCAGCAGGCGACAACGGCAGATTCACTGCCGCAGCAGCCCCACACGGCGGAAGCCGCGTCGCGCTCGCTGGATGACGAGATCATCACCAAGGACGACTTCGCCGGTGAAATCGAGGGCGAGGGCGTGCTGGAGATCATGCCCGACGGCTACGGATTCCTCCGCTCGGCCGACTACAACTACCTCAATTCACCGGACGACATCTACGTCTCGCCCTCGCAGATCAAGCTCTTCGGACTGAAGCCGGGCGATACGGTCAACGGTGCGATCCGTCCACCGAAGGAGGGCGAAAAGTACTTCCCGCTGGTGCGCGTGAACGAGATCAACGGACTGAAACCCGAATATATCCGCGACCGCGTGCAGTTCGAATACATGACGCCGTTGTTCCCGAGCGAAAAGTTCTGCCTGACGGGCAACGGACACAACAACATGTCGACACGTATCGTCGACCTCTTCTCGCCGATCGGCAAGGGGCAGCGTGCCCTGATCGTCGCCCAGCCCAAGACGGGTAAGACGATGCTGCTGCAGTCGATCGCCAACGCCATTGCGGACAACCACCCGGAGGTCTACATGATCGTGCTGCTGATCGACGAGCGTCCGGAGGAGGTGACCGAGATGGCCCGTAACGTGAAGGCCGAAGTCGTTGCCTCGACCTTCGACGAGCAGGCTTCGCGCCACGTGAAGGTGGCCGAAATGGTCCTCGAGAAGGCCAAGCGCATGGTCGAGTGCGGCCACGACGTGGTGATCTTCCTCGACTCGATCACGCGTCTGGCCCGGGCCTACAACTCCGTGCAGCCGGCCTCGGGCAAGGTCCTCTCGGGAGGTGTCGACGCCAACGCCCTGCACAAACCCAAGCGCTTCTTCGGCGCCGCCCGCAACACGGAGGAGAAGGGTTCGCTGACGATCATCGCCACGGCCCTGATCGACACCGGCTCGAAAATGGACGAGGTGATCTTCGAGGAGTTCAAGGGTACGGGCAACATGGAGCTGCAGCTGGACCGCAAACTGGCCAACAAACGTGTCTACCCGGCCGTCGACGTCATCGCTTCGGGTACGCGCCGCGAGGATCTGCTGCTGCCGCGTGACGTGATGAACCGCACGTGGGTGCTGCGCAAATACCTCTCGGACATGACGCCCGTCGAGGCCATGGAGTTCCTCCAGAAGCAGATGGGACTCACCGACACGAACGAGGAGTTCCTCGCCACGATGAATCATTAGAAACGGCGTCCGGACACCATGAAACGATTGATTCTGTTCGCGTTGACACTTCTGATCTCCACCACGGCTTTCGGTTGGGGACAGAAGGGTCACGACGTGACGGCCGCCATTGCCGAACGCCACCTGACGCGAAAAGCAGCCAAAAAGATCGGGCAGCTGCTCGACGGGCTGTCGCCCGTCTATTGGTCGAACTGGATGGACAATGCCAGCCATACGCCCGAATATGCACGAACGAAGACGTGGCACTATCTGAATGTCGAGCATGGACAGACGTTCGACGAGGCCCGTCGTATTCCCGAGGGGGATGTGCTGCGGGCCGTCGAGGAGATCACCTCCACACTGAAGGCCGGTGGCCTGGAACCCGCCGAGGAGGCCGTCAAACTGCGGATGCTGATCCACCTGGTGGGGGACATGCACTGTCCGATGCACCTGGGCCGGCTGAGCGATCTGGGCGGCAACCGCCGTGCGGTACGCTTCTTCGGCCGGCCGACCAACCTCCACTCGGTCTGGGACACGGATCTGCCCGAAGCGGGGCACCGGTGGAGCTACTCGGAGTGGGCGGAGCAGGTGGACCGACTGCCGAAATCCGAGCAGCGCAGGGAGGAGGCCGGGACCCCCGAAGCGTGGGCCCGCGAAACCCATGCCTTGTGCACGGAGGTCTACGACGCCTCGCCCCAGGGGGCGGAGATCTCCTACGACTACGTGGCGCGTTTCACCCCGGTGGTCGAACGGCAACTGCTGCGCGCCGGATTGCGATTGGCCCGGCTGCTGAACGAAATCTACGGATAGAGCACGATACGGCACATCGTCCGCACGACAAACCCGCCCTCCGCGCATGGAGTGGCGGGTTTTAATGTGCGGGTGAGCAAGGGGGGGGCCGGACAGGAAGAAGCGAAGCAAGAAGAAGGCAGAACGGAAGGAAGGCCGAGCGAAAGGAAAGCGGAATGCAGGCAGGAGTCCATCCGTAAAACGGGTAGTAAGTTCCGTAATTCAGCTAATCGGATTGGGCGATTTCGATGTATATTTGCTGTATCAAAACGGAAAAACATGAAACAGATACAGGAAGAAGATCCGGAGAATCGCCGGGCCATCGAGCGGTTGCATGCCGAAGGGTGCTCGTGTGTGGTCCGCAACGGGGAGATCGTGCGTGCGTTCCACCAGCGCGGAGTAAGCGATCTGTGGCGGCTGCTGCACGAGGAGCCCGAACTGCTGCGCGGGGCCTTTGTCGCCGACAAGGTGGTCGGCAAGGGGGCTGCGGCGCTGATGGCCGTCGGAGGAGTACGGAGGCTCTACGCCCGCACGGTGAGCCGTCCGGCCCTGGAATTGCTCGCTGCGGCCGGCATCCCCGTGGAGTATGAGACCGTCGCAGAGCACATCATCAACCGCGCCGGAACGGGCATCTGCCCCGTCGAGCAGCTCTGTGCCGACGCCCGCACGCCCGAGGAGTGCCTGCCGCGCATCGGGGAGTTTATCCGCCGCATGAAGGAACAGACAAAAACCGCGGAGCATGAGACGAAATAGGGCAATGATCCTGCTGACCGTCTGCACATTGCTGGCAGGCGTCGTCACGGCCCGTCCCGAAACGGAGGAGGCACCGGCCGCGGAGGCCGTAACCCGCAACGTGCCGATCGACTCGGTCGTGGTGACCGGGACGCGCTACGCCGCCGATATCCGCCACCTGCCGATGACCGTCTCGGTCGTCGGCCGTCCGGAGATCGAACAGCGTCAGGAATCCTCGCTGCTGCCGCTGCTCACGGAGCAGGTGCCGGGGCTCTTCGTCACGTCGCGCGGCGTGATGGGATACGGGGTCTCGACCGGAGCTGCCGGCGGGATGAGTCTGCGGGGTCTGGGCGGCGGCGCCACGTCGCAGATGCTCGTGCTGATCGACGGCCAGCCCCAGTACATGGGCATCTTCGGCCATCCGATCGCCGATGCCTGCCAGTCGATGCTGGCCGAACGCGTGGAGGTCGTGCGCGGCCCGGCGTCGGTGCTCTACGGCTCGAACGCCATGGGCGGTGTGATCAACATCGTCACCCGGCGACAGGCCGAAGAGGGGATCCGCACCGACCTGAATGTCGGTTACGGATCGTGGAACACGCTGCAGACCGAGGCCGCCAACCGCATCCGCAAGGGACGTTTCTCGAGTGTCATTACGGCCTCGTACAACCGCACGGACGGCCACCGCGCCGACATGGGCTTCGAACAGTACGGCGGATTCGCCAAACTGGGCTACGAGATTTCGGACCACTGGAACGCTGCGGCCGACGTCAACGTCACCCACTTCAACGCCTCGAATCCGGGTCCGGTCTCGGCGCCGCTCTTCGACAACGATTCGCACATCACGCGCGGCATGACCTCGCTGGCCCTCGAGAATGACTACGAACATACCTCCGGAGCGCTGAAATTTTACTACAACTGGGGCCGTCACCGCATCAACGACGGATACGAGGCCGGCGAAGAGCCGCAATCCGAGCGTTTCAACTCGCGCGACCGGCTGTTCGGGGTGTCACTCTACCAGAGTCTGACACTCTGGCGCGGCGGCCGGCTGACGGCCGGTGTCGACTGGCAGCACATCGTCGGCGAGGCCTGGAACCGCTCGGTGGCGGACGGCAGCGAGTCGTCGATCGTCGACGAGCGGGAGGAGGAGGTGGCCGGCTATGCCGAATTGCGGCAGCGGGCCGGGCGCTTCACCTTCGATGCCGGCGTGCGCTACGACTGGCACACGCGCAGCGGTTCGGTCTGGGTGCCGCAGGCCGGCGTCTCGTTCGAGGCCGTGCGCAACGGCGTGCTGAAGGCTTCGGCAAGCAAGGGCTTCCGCAACCCGACGATCAAGGAGCTCTACATGTTCGGCATGAAGAACCCCGATCTGCAGCCCGAACGCGTCTGGAACTACGAAGTGGCCTGGAGTCACCGCCCGGGTGAAGGGCGCGTGTCGTACGGTGTCAACCTCTTCTGGATCGAGGGACGCAACATCATCCAGACCGTCCGGATCGACGGCCGCCCGAAACTGCAGAACCAGGCCCGGGTCGAGAACCGCGGCGTCGAGGCCGAGATTGCCTGGAGAATCTCTCACGCGTGGAGTGTCGATGCCAACTACAGCTACCTGTGGATGAAGTACCCCGTGCTGGCCTCGCCCGAACACAAGCTCCATGCGGGGGTGAACTACACGAAAAAACGGTGGACGGCAACTGCCGGCGTACAATATGTCGAGGGACTTTACACGGCGGTGAGCCCCGATCCCGAAATTCAGGAAAATTTCGTACTTTTGAACCTCCGGGCCTCGTTCCGCGTCAACCGGTGGCTGACCCTCTATGCCCGCGGAGAGAATCTCCTCGCCCAACGGTATGAGATCATGGCCGGATATCCCATGCCGCGGGCTACGGCCTGGGGCGGCGTCAAGTTGAACTTTTAATCCATATAAGATATGACAACTAATTCGGTTACACTCCATTCGCTGGAGTACAAGGATGCTCGGACCTATTGGGTCGCAGCATTGTTCATCGTGGGCAACATCGCCCTGCCGCAGTTGTGCCATCTGCTGCCGGCCGGTGGTCCGATGCTGCTGCCGATCTACTTCTTTACGCTCGTGGCCGCCTACAAGTACGGCTGGAAGGTCGGCGTGCTGACCGCCGTCGCTTCCCCGCTGGTCAACGCACTCCTGTTCGCCATGCCCGCACCGGCCGTGTTGCCGGCCATCCTCACCAAGTCGCTGCTGCTCGCCGCCGCGGCCGGCTTTGCCGCCCGCCGCTTCGGCCGGGTATCGCTCTGGATGCTGCTCGCCGTGGTGCTCTTCTATCAGGTGGTCGGCTCGGCCGCCGAATGGGCCTACACCGGCAATCTGGCCGCCGCACTGCAGGATTTCCGCATCGGAATCCCCGGCATGCTGTTGCAAATCCTCGGCGGATACCTCTTCATCAAATACCTCAAATAGCCATGATTCGGAAAATCTGTATGTTAACGCTTCTCCTGCAGTTTGCGGCCGCAGGTTCCGGCTGCGCTGCTTCGTCCGAAAAGAAGGAGGGGGCAAAAGCCCCCGCCAAGGTCTACATGACGCGCGATATCTCGCCCGAAGGGCTCAGGGCCGTCTACGAAGCCCTCGGCCGCAAGGCCTCGGGCAAAAAGATCGCCGTGAAACTCTCGACCGGCGAACCCGGCGGCAACAACTACCTCAAACCCGCCCTGATCGGCGATCTCGTCCGCTCGACGGGCGCCACGATCGTCGAGTGCAACACCGCCTACGGCGGAGGCCGCGCCTCGACGGCCGACCATCTGAAGGCCGCCGCCGACCACGGATTCACGGCCATCGCCCCGGTCGACATCATGGATGCCGAAGGTGAGGTGCGGCTGCCCGTCGAAGGGGGCCGACACCTGGCCTACGATATCGTCGGCTCACACTTCATGGACTACGACTTCGTGGTTGTCCTTTCACACTTCAAGGGCCACGCCATGGGCGGGTTCGGCGGCGCCATCAAGAACATCTCGATCGGCATCGCCTCCTCGGCCGGCAAGGCCTGGATCCACTCGGCCGGCAAGACCACCGATCTGAACAAGGTCTGGGGCGATCTGCCCGCGCAGGACGACTTCCTGGAGTCGATGGCCGAGGCCGCCAAGGCCATCGTCGACCACTGCGGCGACCGCATCCTCTACATCAGCGTGATGAACAACCTCTCGGTCGACTGCGACTGCGACTCCAATCCCGAACCGCCCCGCATGGGCGACATCGGCATCCTCGCCTCGCTGGATCCCGTAGCGCTGGACAAGGCGTGTGTCGATCTGGTCTATGCCTCGGAGGATGAGGGCAAGGTTCATCTGATCGAGCGCATGGAGTCGCGCCACGGCATCCACACCCTCGAACATGCCGAGGAGCTGGGAATCGGTTCGCAGCAGTACGAACTGGTCGATCTGGACAAAAAGTAGGGGAGTGTCCCCGCTTCAGGAAGACTGCGCTTCGGGAAGAGATTCCGGAGTGCTGGAGGGTGTCCCCCTCGGCAATCGGGCCGAACAGGCCCGTTACGCCCTGCTCCGGGCCGAAGCATCAACTCGCGCCGGACTCGACGCGGACAACGATTCGCTGCTGCGCATCGGCGATGTCTACCGCTGAAACGCAAGGCGGAGCCCCTCCCGGGATGGGAACGGCAGCGCCTCTCCGGAGGCTGTCGGAAAGCCACCGAATCCTGAGAACCACGTTGCGAAACCTCAGGCAGATCCCGTACTGCCCGAGGTCTTTTTTTGAAAGTCGCGATCGACAAATTTACCGGCCGGGGAGTTCCTCACTCCCGGCTTTTTCGTATATTTGTTGTAGTTTGATGTATTTTATTTGACTATCAACATTTTGTAGAAAACTCGCACGAGAATGGGCAACGGATAAGAAAATGCGGAACTGTTTGGAAGTGCCATATTCTCATGCTTTCAAATAACTCTTTATCTCATTTGCAAAGGTAACATTTCTTTTTGAAAAGTCCTCATAAAAGAGCCGTAATCTCACAAGAACATATCGGAAAGTGAAGCCTACCGTAGCCGAGTCCCCATAACCACAGGCAAAGGTAATCCGTGTTCTTTTCGTACAAGCAAGGCCAAGCCCTTCGGGTTCGTGGAAAAATCGTCCTCGCCCGGAGGGCTTGCGGTATTTTTCCCCGAAGCCTTGCATGTACGGAACACGGCCTTTTAAAGCCTGTAGTTATGGGAACTCCGGCCCCAGAAAGCCGGACTAACAAAAAATCATAGTCATGTTGCAGAAAACAAAGAACAAGTACACAGTGGAAACACTCAAGGCACTGAATGTTTCCTATGACCATGACCACCGGCTGACACAGGAAGATACGGATATGGTCAACGCCTATGTGGAACTGATAGAGGAAACACGGTCCGAAACCACCCCGCAGGTCGGGGACAGACTGATTTATACAGACAGGCACGGAAGCCATTATGGCAATGCGCTCATTGAAAAAGCCCAGGAAGGAGGACTCGTATCCGTATGCGAGGAACCCTACATCCCTTTCCTGTGGAAAGAAGACAGGAACATCCGCCTGAGCGTCAGCGGCGGGGCATTCCATTCCGTCAATCCCCAAGAAATGAAGTTTGTCCGATGGACAGAAGGCGCCTTCAAGGACTGGGGACATTGCGGAGCCTGCGCCAATGGGGCCGTGGCATTCACGGCAAGGGTGCCATTGTGGTCCTATTCCGAACCGGAACCTCTTTACGGCAAATTCACGACGGAAACCTACCGCCGCTTTTATCTTCACAGAAAGACAGATGCGGACGCTGGAAACCTTTATCAGGGTGACGGCATCGCTTTCCGTGACGAAACCGAGTTCCGGCAATTCCTGAAGGATTACGAAGGGACAGTATTCAAGGGCAACTGGGAAAACCAGATTGTGGTATGGTGCTTCCGCCGCGAATATGTATTCCTGCCATCCGCCGAATGGGCAAGGATTGATGTCCCGGCCGAAGAGCGGAGGCTCAACTTCCATCCCGAGCAAGTGAAGATTGTCAAGGACATGGAAAAGCACACCACTTGCTTTTACCGGATCCAATCACAGAATTTCCAACACATAAAATCCAACTGACATGCAAACGACAGCAACAACCAGGGTCGGCAACGCTCCCGACCTGCTTTCCGGCATTCTGAGCGTACAGGTGAGAAACGAGGACAAAATTACGGAACAGGACCGCCTATACTGCCAACGGCAACAGGACCTGCTCTACGAAACACTCGACCGGATAGACCGGTGGTACGCCATCTTCAAGGAAGAGGCGGAACGGTACCGGGAAGAAAAGAACTTCAAGTATGAGGACAACGGCAAGGTCTCCATACGAAACTATCATTTCAACTACAGCGGCAAGGATGACTATTCGCATAATGAGTTCAAGCCATTCGACCTCCTCAATGAGCTTGTGGGCAGCAACTACAATGCCAACTCCAATTTCGCCGACCGCATCATCTCCTATTTCAACAAGACCTACAACGTGGCGGTTCCCGTTCCCGCGGTTGATGAGAAGACCCTGCGCATGGGCTTCCGTCCCGTCTATCAGACCTATGTGGATACGGTCATCGAACACCTCGGCGGCAAGAGTTTCCGGGAGACAGCCGAGGTGGAACTGCTGGCCCGTTTCCTGAAGACGGTACAGCCGGCCCGCTGGAGCAAGGCCCAACCCGAGCTGAAGAGGGACAAAATCACTTTCCCCGGAATCGTGTATTGGGACAGCATCCATCTGGAATACCACGGCGAATATGAAATCTCATATGATTCTTATGGTAAGGTAAATGCTTTCTGCGAAGGCATCGCCTACGGCTCGGATGACGTGATAAACGGTTCCATCAGGATAGTTTCCGGGCTTGACGAGCGTAATGTGGACATCACCAGATGGTATGACCTCACGACCACCAACGCCGGTCAGATCAAGTTCTACAAGAACGGACGCATCGACATACGCTTCAAGGACAGCGCGGCTGCCGGGAGCTGCTTCAAGCGACTCCGCCTTGACGAAATCACGCTCCAGGAAGACTGATTCATGAAAAGCTTATTCCGACACCCCGTAAGGCATCCTTGCGGGGTGTCTTCGTTTCCAACCCTTAAAAAAGTAAAGACATGTATGCCATCATACCACAGAAGATACCGCAGGACAGGCGTGCCGAGGTCAACGAGAAGATTCTGTTCGCCATAGACTCCGGAAAGGACCTCGTCCCGAAGGAAAGCATCTACAACTGCTACACGGGCATCGGAGGGCTGCACGGCCTCAGGCAGTCGGACTTCGCCAGCTACCACGAATATGCCGAGGCCAAGAAGGAGGCGGAAATGGGACAGTTCTTCACCCCGCATGAAGTATGCAGGGACATGGTGGAGGCCCTTTCCCCGACATCGACGGAAATGGTGCTTGACATGTGCTGCGGCATGGGGAACTTTTTCAACCACCTGCCCAATATGCACAACGCCTACGGCTTCGACATAGACGGCAAGGCGGTGGCCGTCGCCAGATACCTCTACCCGGAAGCCCATATCGAGAAATGCGACATACAGCAGTACAATCCCGAACTGCGTTTCGATATCGTCATAGGCAACCCTCCCTTCAACTTGAAGTTCGATTACAGGCTGTCACAGGAATACTACATGGACAAGGCCTACGACGTGCTCAACCCTGCCGGTTTCCTGATGGTCATTGTCCCGCTCTCCTTCATGCAAAGCGAGTTCTGGGAAAAGACCCGTGTGACAGGTGTCAACTCAAATTTCTCCTTCATCGGCCAAACCCGGCTGGGCCCGGCAGCCTTCGCCCCCGTCGGCGTACAGGACTTCGCCACGAAAGTCATGGTATTCCTGCGCCGTTCCCTCCACATCGAAATGCAGCCATACAATGCGGAGGAGTTTGTCAGCATGGAGGAACTGAAGGGACGCATTGCCGAAGCGCGGAGGATGAAACACCGGCTGCGTCTTCAACTGATGCGGGAGGCCAGCCACATAGACAGGGAGGAACTGGAAACATTCGAGTACAGACGGGCCAAGTACATGTACGAGCTGAAGGCACATCCCTCACTGAACAGGCACATCAAGAAGGCGGAGGCCCTGGTCACGAAGTTCCGCAACCAGAAGCCGCCGGAGGGCGCCACCAAGGAACAGATGAAGGAATGGGAACGCAGGAAGCTCACGACGGGCCAGGTCCTCGGCATCATCCGCAGGTACATCACCTCCCAGAATGTGGTGCCCCGCAAGGAAGTGGCACTGGTGAAGACCTCCTACGGCTTCAAGCTGGAACAGTACGCTCCCCGCCTGCTCGACAAGGTCACGCACAAGGCGGCCGGCATCAACGACCTCATACTCGGAAGGGCCGAACTCCCGATGCCGGAAATCGTCACAGAAAAGAACATGGGCCAGATCCGTGCCGCCGAGAAATTGGTACGGCGTAAGAGGAGGCAGTATGAAATGCAGAACCGGCCATTTCCGGAGATGGAGGAAGACGGCAGGCTGAAAGAATACCTGGACCGGTGCACATTCATCAACAAGGACGGCGAGGTCTGCGAGTTCACCGCCCTGCAGAAACACGACCTGAACCTCGTGCTTCAGAAACGCTACGCCCTTCTGAACTGGCAGCAGGGCTCGGGCAAGACCGCCGCCGTCTATCACCGGGCAAAATACCTGCTCAAGTTCCGGAAAGTGAGGAACGCCGTCATACTGGCGCCGGCCATCGCCACCCACATGACGTGGATACCGTTCCTCACCGTAAACAGGGAAAGGTTCAGGATGATAAAAACGGAGAGAGACCTTGAGGACATTCCGGAAGGCATGTTCCTTGTCGTCTCCACTTCCATGCTCGGCAGGCTGAAACGGGGCCTGACACGTTTTGTCAAGCGCACGTCAAGAAAGCTGTGCCTCGTCTTCGACGAGTCGGACGAAATCACCAACCCCACGTCGCAGCGTACAAGAAACGTCCTGTGCATATTCCGAAGGCTCAGGTACAAGATCCTCGACACCGGGACGACCACCCGTAATAACATTGCGGAACTGTACAGCCAGTTCGAACTGCTCTACAACAATTCGATAAACATAATATGCTGGAGCCCGCAAGTCTATCATGAGAACAGGGACCGCGAGATAGAGGAAGAGAACAATCCGGATTACGGCACCCCGTTCCCCGCCTTCAGGGGGCATGTGCTGTTCCGCGCCTGCCACTGCCCCGGCAAGACCACCGTGTTCGGGATAGAGAAACAGAACCAGGACGTCTACAACAAGGACGAGCTTTCCGAGCTCATCGGCAAGACGGTCATCACCCGCAAGTTCCGTGACTTCGCGGGCGAGAAATACCGGATACGCACACATGCCGTCCGCCCCTCGGAGGGAGAACGCGAGGTGTACCGTATCATCATCGAGGAGTTCTACCGCATCTGCGAGCTGTACTACAACAGCACGGGCGACACGAAGAAAGACGCCGGCCTGAGGCTCATAAGACAGATCAAGCTGCTCATCAAGGCCTGCTCGGTGCCGCACCTGATAGACGGATATTACGGGGACGGGTATCCCTGCAAGACAAGGTACATTGAAAGGCTTGTGAGGAAAATCCCCGGCAAGGTGGCCATCGGATGCACCACGCTGGCGGCCTTCGACCTCTATGAGGGCTATATCCGAGAGCATTTCCCCGACAGGCCGGTGTTCGCGGTCAAGGGGGACGTGGCGTTTCGGAAACGCCAGAGCATCGTGACGGAATTCGACTCCACCATCAACGGCATCCTGATATGCACCCAGCAGAGCCTGAGCAGCTCGGTGAACATACCCACCTGCAACGACGTGATCCTGGAATCGCTGCAGTGGAACATACCGAAGATGGAGCAGTTCTATTTCCGCTTCATCCGCCTGGACTCAAAGGAAATGAAGAACGTGCATTATGTCACCTACGAGGACTCAGTCGAGCAGAACCTGATGGCGCTGGTGCTTACTAAGGAGCGTCTGAATGAGTTCATCAAGACGGGTGAAGTCAAGGAACAGTCCGAGATCTTCGAAGAGTTCGACATCACGATGTCCGTCATCGACAGCCTGCTTGTCCGCACGGAGGACAGCGAGGGGAAGATACACATCAGCTGGGGCAGCCAGCGCATAAACAGACAGGGGCAATGAAACCAACGACAGCAGACCGCAGATTCCATTCCACAGGCAAAGGTAGCCCGTGTCCTTTCCGGCCGTGCAAGGTCGGGCCGCAGGCGGTTTTCAGGAAAATCATCCTCGCCTTTACAGGCTCCGGTATTTTCCTGAAAAACCCTGCACAGCCGGGACACGGACCTTTGATGCCAGTGGAATGAAATCCACGGTCATAAACATTCGTATGACAACAACAAAAAAACAGAAGATTATGGACTTGAACCGTTCAGAAGTGTCCGTGACGACACAACACCTCATAGACATGAGACAGGAAAGGGACAACTGGCTCCAGATGTCGGATTTCGGCGACATGGGCGAGTTCCTCCATGCCTGTTCGGACCTGTTCCCGAAGGAACGCGAACCCGAGTACAGATACCTCGGATGGGAAGACATTCCAGACCTGCTGATCAGCCGGGAATGGCTCTGCCCGAACTTCTTCGCCATCAGGGACGCTCTTGAGGCAATCGGCAGTGAAGATACGGAGCATTTTATTACATGGAGCGGACATTACGGATACGACATCACCTCCGACGACCCGTACATGATGGTCGCACACTATCTGGACTTGTATGGGTATGCAGTTACGGAGCCGGAGGACGACCCTGCGGACATGGCGGAAAACGAGCTTGTCTACACGGGGGTATCATCCTATTACCTTGACATTCCCCATTCCAGATATGAGATATTTGATGACAACTACAATTAAAAAAACACATGGATATGAGAATCAACTTCAAGAGCCAGATAATGCCGGTGGACCCGTATTCACAACTGGCATTCGTAGAGATACTGAACATCATCCTGTCGGCCAGGCACATCGTGGACGTGAACAGGCTCCTGATAAACAGGAATGTCAACCCACAGTTCGGCTCGCTGTCCGGTTATTTCAGATGGTCATTCGCCGGGGAGCGGTTCACGCTCTGGCAACGCATGGACTACAACTCCATACAGTGTTTCAACACCGGAATACTGGAGATACACTTCGGCGCCCTGGCCGCCAGGGGCAACAGGAACGATAGCAATATGTTTAACTGAAAATAACAACGGATATGGCAACGACAGTCAAAGTCCCCAACCGGGACATCGCAATCCGGGCGTTCGACTACCTGCGCCGTGAGCACAAGACATTTCCGGCCTTGCGCCTGGCATACCACCTGTTTCACCACGAGGGCATATCCCTCGGCATTGGCGACACGGACTGGGACATAGACACGGCCCTGCAAAGGTACGGCGGCGAGCCGAGGACCGGATACGGGCATTCCGCCCATTTCAACTTCAACGGGAAGACCGCAATGGAACGTGATAAGTTCCGGCAGGTGTTCCATGAAGAGGACAGATAACCGGAGGGCGGCTGAAAAGCCGCTCTCCGCATTTATAAACGACATGTCTTAAAAAAATCATTAAGAATTATGGCAAAGTACGATGTAAGAGTAAGGTACTCCTTCGAGGGTACCTACAAGGTCGTGGCGGAAGACCGCGACGAAGCTGAAAGAATGGTGACGGAAGACTGCGGTCTGGTACTGGGCGGGAACATCCACACCACCTGTGACGATGACGAGGTGACGGATTGGAAGTTTGGCAGCCATCCCGACATGCAGATCCTGTCTTTCAGGGAACGGGACAAAAAAAGCAGGGTCAAATACACCGCCATGTGTTTCGACGACAGGGTTGAAGAACTGCGGAAAGACATCATCGAGGCCATCAGGCAGCTTATGCACACGGAATGACAGGAATCACATTCAGTGGCAGAGATGATGATCCGGTATGGGTCATCTGGTTCAGTAAGAATGGAGATCCCTATGAATGCCAGGTGACGGGGCTGGAAGTCACGGACAGCAGCCTGACGGTATTCGCGTCGGAAAAAGAAAGCGGAGACGAAGTGACTTGCCACACTCCGTTCGAACTCGGAGCCAGCAACATCGACTGGCTCAACCAGATGTATGAGGCAGCTTGGCTGCGACTGGAAGATATGAACAATAAATGAAAAATGTAACCGAAAATGAACCTGCATATGAAATATACAGCAGAAAACGCAGTATCCAGCTTCTTCTACTACATGTGGAACAGCTGGAATGAGGAAGAATGCAAACTCGTGTACGGGAATATGTCCCGTCACTTCTGGGAGAAATGGTGTCAAATGACGAACAAGGGTGTATTCGGAGCTGCCGAACGGTTCTATGCGGAACTGTCTGACACCTACCGGGAGCTTCTGGCGGGACGGGCCGTTGGACTTTATGACGGAAAAGCATTCCGGAAACAACCGGAGGACAGGGAAATCCTTGTGTGCGCATCCTGCGGCTCAAAGAAAATAGAGATCCAGACCTGGATTGATGCCAATACAGACGAGTTCCACAGCGACGTGGATGACGGCATGGACAGCCGGTGGTGCCGGGAATGCGAAAACCATACGGGTTTCGACACACTGGAAGACTTCAAGAGAAAAATGGAATCCTGGTGGGTCTCCGCAGACCTCCGGCTGAAAGGAAGGATAACCGGTCAGAAAGGGACAGACCATTTTCCGGATGACGGGCCACAGGCGTTTGCCGATACCGCGAATGCCTGGTGGAAATCCATGGACTATGACCGGAAACGGAACATTTACAAGGAATACGGACATTAAAATACTGATTATATGAACAGAAACATCATTGACCTGATCTGCGGCTCATGCGGCTGCGGCAGGCAGGAGGCACAGGAATACCTGGACGCCGAAATCCGGTACCTGCAGGAATTGCAGGACGCGAACGACCTGAGAGACGGTGACATTGAGGCCGCGTGCTGCAATCTCGGCCTTGACCTTGACTTCCAGGAATATTTTATCAACCGCCTCGCAGGGGCATAACACCTTACGCTTATGACTTATTTTCAGAACATACGAAGTCTGGCGGGCCTGAAGAAGGAGTACCGCCGTCTGGCAATGCTTCACCACCCCGACAAGGGCGGTGACATTGCCGTCATGCAGCAGGTGAACACCGAGTTTGAAAAGCTCTTTGAAGTCTGGAAAGACAAAGCGGACATTTCCGGGACTTCTACCGGATATGAATGTGATTATTCGGGGGCCACGGCAAAGGAATACACCGAATACGTGTACAATGAATACCGTTGGAAAGGACGCAACTATACCGAACAGTCCGCGCCGGAAATCACGGAACTGGTACGGAGCTGGCTCAAGGAGGCCTATCCGAGATACAGGTTCTCGGTCAGACGCGAAAACTACCATTCCATCCACGTCCGGCTGATGAGGGCGGATTTTGAGGCTTTCACCAAAGAATCCGGGAAAGTGCAGGGAGACATCAACCATTACCATATCGCATCCGACAAGTCACTGACTGACCGCGCGAAAGAGGTGATGACGAATGTCCGTGATTTCGTGATGTCGTACAATTTCGACGACAGCGACCCCATGACGGATTATTTCTGCACCAATTTTTACCTTACCCTCGGTATCGGCAACTATAAGCAGCCTTATAAGGCCGAATTGCCGAAACTCACGGGCAAAGACAGCCTTGAAGTGTTCACGCATCCCGAAGGACCGGCACACAAGGCGGTGCGCCGGGCACTGGGCAAGGCACGGTTCGGCTTCATCGAGAGCCGGAGGCATACCGGGGAGATGATACTGGGGGAAGACTTTTACGGCTCACAGGGCGAACACTATTTCTGGCCTAAAGAGTATTCGAGTGCAAAAACGGCGCAGAAACGCATTGACAAACTGGAGAAAGCAGGCATTCAATGCAACCTTACAGGCTATAATGGCGGTTATGTAAGCGAATATATTATGTAAAAAGTGTATGCTATTCAATTTATTATTAGGCATATAATTGTAGAACTATTTACATTATATTTAATAGAGTGAAGAGCTGTAGGTAAACAGACTCTTCATTCTATTTTGTCCCTCTATTTATATTTTACTTGCAGAGCTTTTAAGAATTCCATTAAATCTCCATCTTTTTGCCATGCAGTTTTACTTTCCTGAATAATACCAGGTGCCAGTTTTTCCAAAGCCTGCTCTTTTAATTTTTCACTTGCTCTGGCATATATTTCAGTTGTTGTTGTAGAAGCATGTCCAAGAAAGTCACGAATATAGACGAGATTTATACCCGCTTCCAACATGTGCATGGCTTTAGAGTGCCGAAAAGTGTGACAGGATATATTGCTTGGTATCAATTCCAAATATTGTTTCCTCGCATTTTTAGCATGTCTTTTCACAATATCCAATACGGCCATTCTCGTCAACCTTTCTCCTTTTGGATTCGGGAATAATGGATGGCATCTATATTGTGAAGCAAAAAGATTGTTCTCTTCCATATACAACTTTAAATTTTTCACTTGATTAGTAGAAAGAGGAACTACTCTAATTTTATTTCCTTTCCCATGTAATTTTACAGTAGTAGTTTCTCCTAATCTTATATTCTCCGGAGTAAGGTTTATAATCTCTTGAACTCTTGCACCGCTATCATACAACAACCCCATAAGAACAAAGTCTCTACGCCCTTTACGAGTTGATAAATCTGGTTGTCTAAGTAATGCCTGTACTCCTTCTGTAGTCAGATAAGACATTTCCTTAAAAGGTGTTCTTTTCTGTTTGATACTCAATATAGCTTGCCAATAAGCCATGCCCTTAACTTCCCGATATTGAAGATATTTGAAAAAAGACCGCAAGGCGCTTAAACGATTGTTTCTTGTTGATATTGAGCATTTTCTCGTTTCTTCCAGCCAATGCAGAAATCCTAAAACTCTTTCTTTTGTAATTTCTTTGAGGAATAGTTTTTCCGGTGCTATTAATTCAATCTTATACATGTATTGTATAAAAAGCATGAATGTTGCACTATACTGTTTTACCGTTTGATAGGAACAGCCACATTCCATTGTGAGGTAACGGTTTAAATAATCTGTGAGATATTTTCCGAAATCTGTCATACACTAAAATTTTAATACATAATTAATCTATCATTTCATCCATGTTTGGAAAAATATGATTGTAAGCCATATCTACTTGTTTTACAATTTCGGGAAACATGGTCTCCACTATTCTGACATATTTATTTGTAGCGGCAATGGATTGATGTCCCATATACGTCATTAGTATCAACATCACATTATATATATCTTTACCAGATTCACATAATTGCACAAATGAATTTACACAGAATGTATGTCGAAGGTCATGCAGACGAGGTCCTTTTCGATTTTCATTTCGTACGATGCCGGCACGTTCTAAAATATGATTGAAAATGTTTGAAATTGTTTTTGATGAAATCGAAGTATCATTACATTTTACAAAAAAATAGTTTTCCGGATTAATACTAAGCCCAAATTTCTGTTTTTTAGCCACATAATCACGGCACATCAGTGCTAAGGAAGGAGAAAGAGGGACATATCTATCTTTCCCATTCTTACATTCTCTAAGTAATAGGCATTCATTTTTGAAATCAATATCACGGTGCTTCAATTTTACAGCCTCACCTATACGGATTCCTGTACCGTACAGCAGGCGGATTAGGCATGGTATGGAAAATCGAGCTGAATTGATTATGTGGTGATAGGCATTTATTCTGTCGCACTCCTTGAAGATTCTTTCCATTTCGTCAGGCGTGTAAATGTAGGGTACAAAATTTGATTGATGTTTGGGCAATACTGGAATATATGAATCATATCCGATTGTTTGCAGGAAAGAAGAGAATCCTCGAAGAATGATAATCCTATAATAGCGGTTATCTTCAGATTCTCCTGGGAATCTACAGCACCAAGCATCTGCCAAATCTTTGGAAATTCCCAGAACCTTCTCGTTTCTATCATTGGCCAACTTGTCAAAGCGCTTTAACAAACATTCCATCACAGTAGTTTTGCAACCTATATTTTGCTTGTATTCTATATATTGGGTAATTAACCCAGAGAATACACTATATAATTTACCAGTTCTCTTTCTCATAAATTTCCAAGTAAAATATTTCAGGAATTTGAGGTACTTCAAGTGCGCATTGTCTTAGATGCTTCAAATCGACTTTTACATAACTCATGGTAGTTAATAAATTGGAATGTCCGAGAATTTCAGAAATAACGCTTGGTGATTCACCATTCTCAAACAAATTAACAGCAAGACTATGACGTAAAGAGTGAGGACCATGTTTGCGTGCTGATATATCTATCTTGGCAGCTAACATCCATTCTGAGACAATTCTGCTCAATGCATGGGGTGAAATCCTTTGATATGGAGCCATATGTTCCAAAAAAACATGCGGACTGTCAATATCAGGTCTTCCGAACTTGATATAATCAATAATGGCATTTCCTATTTCCTCTGATAATGGAAATGAAACAGGCTTCCCCGTCTTTGCCTGCACAATGGACAAACGGTTGAACTCCCATTCAAAATTAGCATATGTAATTCCTACTATATCCGAAGCACGGAGTCCATAACGTGCTGCAAGTAGAAGCATTGCATAGTCGCGTTTTCCTTTAGGACAAGATCTGTCTATTGCGTCCAGCATTTTTTTTATTTCCTCCCTACTATAATATGATGGTAATTGAGGATTTTTTGGACGATGAAGACATAAAATTCTATCCCAGCGGGAAAAATTGCAATCTGCTAATAAATTACGCTCACAAGAGTATCTGACAAAGGCTCTTACAGAAGAAACAACGTGAGGCCAAGGACGTTTCTTTCGCTTCAATTCACGTAAGAACAACAAGCAACAGGGAATGTCAAACTCTTTAACCGTTTTGTTGTTTTCTTTTAGGAAATCATACAACTCCCTCAAATACAAGTGATATCCGCTCACTGTTCGAGGACTTTTAATTTTCCTTTCATGACAAATAAATTCATTGAATTGTATGCCTAAATCTCCATCGTATTCAAACATGGGACTTCGTGGAGTTGGTTTTCCAATGATAATTCCTGTATGCAGAACTTCATTCATTATTCTTATATGCCTAACCATGTTCTTTTCAAAATTAGACAGTTGGGCGTATGCCATACCTTTGTGACGAGTTTTCAAAAAATCTTCTCCCACACAATCAGAATAGATTTCAATTCTATTTTCCAGCATATAACATTCCAGTTTATTATAACTACTCTTAAATGCACCAATAGTTAAAGGTGCATAATGTTTTTCACGCAGTTGCTGGACAACTTGTTTCCTTAATTCATAAAAATTGCTTTCTTCCATAAAACATTATTTATTGTTTGATATTAATTGAAGCTCCATTTATTTGATTTAATGGAGCTTCAATATATCTCTTATTAGGAAATAATGCTATGATTCTATCTAATAAATTAAGAATTTTATGTAAAAAGTAATCCTATACAAAATGAATATACTATTTGTTAATCAGTAGTTTATATCTTCTTTATTTACATAATATATTCGCTTACATAACCCACGTTGTAGGCCAGTACGCTGACGAGCAACGAATCGCGCCCCAGGTAGCTGAACATACGGCACAGCCTGCGCAAATCCGCCCTCAGAATGGAATCCCCCTGAGCTTTGGAGATGTTGTTGGTGAACTTTTCTCCGGGCAGTACCTTGTGCCCCCAACCTACATAAGGCCAATGCTTCCTTTCACCATGCCAGCCCTCGAACCGCTTGATGCACTCGACGGCCAGATTGAATCTGTCCTGTCCCTCCTTTACCGGATTTTCCGCCCACAGCGGCATACCCAAAAGGCAGACGGCAGCCAGTATTGCGCCCCTCATGGCAGCACGGATTTTCTGATCAGGCCGCCGGCAGGATGAAGGACAACGGCCGTATCGACCGGCTGTACCATGACCTGGGTGCCGGTGTCCCCGTTGCCGGCGGCATCCCCGCCATCCTCTCCGTCATCGCTCTCGTTGTTGAAGTCGAAGGTCAGCAGGCAGAGTTGGGCGGGTTCGCTGTTGTCCTCGAAATAGATGTCGATGCTCTGCTGGTCCTCGCATTCCGAAGTGTAGTACAGGCGGAACACCTCCCTGTCCAGCGGGTAACGGTCGTTGGGCAGCAGCACCATGCCGTCGTCCATGCGCAGCGTGCCTTCGCCGTCCGGCTGGAAATAACGTATGGTATAGCGGGCGTCGGAGAACCTCCCTTCCCGTTTCAGCTCGCAGCGGATTTCCACGGTCTCGCCTTTCACGATGCGTGTGGGCACGGGCATCGTTTCTACCGTGAATGGATAGGACTGCTGCACGTCAAGGTCATCGCTGCACGAGGCCAGCATACTAAAGGTCATGCCCGTCAGGGCGCACACAAGGGCGGACAGCCCTTTCCTGTTCATAATCGTTTTCATATTCATTTCTTGTTTTAACGGTTTGTAAAAGATATTTCTCTCCGGGCGGGAAATTGCTTTCCAGGTATTCGTTCAGGTCCTTGCAGCCGGCATACAGGTCGGAACAGTCGTCAATCCTGTCCCCGTATCGTTTCCGCAGGAGGGCCAGCGTCCTTTTCCCGGCATCGTCATTGTCAAGGTAGCACCGTATCCTCCCGTAACGGTCCAGATAAGGGAACGCGCGTTCGGCCAGAGCCACCGAATTGAGGACGACATGGTCCTCTCCGCAGTTGATGCCGAGCACCATCCACGAGAGATAGTCGATGAAGCCCTCGAACAGGTTACAGGTAAGTGAGCCGCCTCCAATGACGGAAATGTCCTTGGGCGGCAGGCACCATTTCATGAACCTGCTCCGCAGCTCGTAGCCCCCGCTCACGTTCCTGAACCCGACGGCGAAATACCGCTTGCCGTACAGCCGGAACCGGACCTCCTCACAGTTCGCCCGTGCGATGCCGGCAGGGATGCCGCGCCCTTTCAGGTAGCCGAGCAGGGCGTCGGAGGCCAAAGGTGTGCGGACCACCTCCTCGAACCGGGAGGCTTCTTTCCGCCTTGTCGTCCGCGTCCCTTCCTTCACACGCGCCTTTCCGGCATGTCCCGGTACCGTGCCCCCATACACTCCGGCGATGAACCTTGCCTGGGCCATGAAACTGTCCGTACCGGCAATTTCCCCGGCGAGGGTGAAGATGTCGCCGCCATGCCCCGTGCCGAAGTCATGCCAGACCCCCTTTCGGGTGTTCACATGGAACGACGGCGTCCTTTCCTCCCGGCAGGGTGACGAGTACCAACACTCGTCCCCGTGCCGTCTGACCGGCTCGTGCCCCAGGCGGGACAGGAATTCCTCGATGGGAATGCCTCTTATCATTTCTATATCCATAGGCGTCTAATTGAGGATGAATTTCAGTCCCAGCCCGAACTGTGTCGTGAACACGCCGAGCGAGCTTCCCCACAGGGCACGCTCGCGGACACTCGCAAGCAGCACGATACGGTCCGTAATGTAAGTCTCAAGCTCCAGTGTCAGGGCGCCGCCATAGATGAAGGCATCCCCGTCAAGGAGCGTGGAGCCGTCGGGCATCCTCCTCTCGCCCCAGTTCACCGTCTCATAGCCGGCCAGCGCAGAACCTCCAAGGGAAAGGTAGAAAGTCTTTGTCGGGTCGGACAGGAATTTCAGGAAGTAACCTCCCTCCGCCGTGAACTGCGCACGGGGAATGGCATTTCCCCGGTAATCATAGTTCCTAAGCAGGTATTCGGCACCGGCTACCCAGTGGTTGGCCCTTTTCGTATATCCCGACACGGCGAATCCCGTGTACCAGTTCATCGGGGATTTCGACCCCTCGGCAAAGCCGCCCCTAAGTTCCACGCCCTTCATGCCGGGCAGGTACCGCTGGGCGTATGCCTGCCCCGACGACAAGGCAAGCGATACGCAGGCGGCAAGCAAAAACAGGCATCTCTTCATGGTCATTTCACTTTAAGTTCGTTGATGACCCTCGCTCTCACGATATCCTCACTTTCCACGGTGAAGGTCTGGTGCCGTCCTCCGCTCTTCTCGTGCATTTCCACCACCAGCATCTTGTCGGCGGGGATGGTGAACTTGTCGAAGACAAAGACGGTGCGTTCCTCCTTTTTCCCGGCTATGATGGTGGCATAGTTGTAGGCACGGAGCGGGAAAATGACCTGTTCCTGGATGGCCGTGCGCTTCATCACCTTCTTGTCCACGATCTTGAACGTGATGAAATCCACGTCATAGGGCACATTCGACGTATTCCTGATCTGCGTGTGGAAATAGAGCAGCCCGTTGTGGGTATAGAGCCCGCGCAGCAGGTACTGGATGCCGAACGCCTGGCTGCCCACATGCTTGATGTGCCGTTTGTTGTCCTTGTGGATGGCCTTGGCTATCAGATGCACCAGCTTCGGCGACTCGCTGCCGAGTTCCTTCAGGTAGATGTCCATGGCATTGTTCGGACGGTTCACCTCGCTGCCGTCATGGATGAAGTCCTTCATCTCGATGTTCAGCAGCAACGGCTCGTCGGCATACTTCACATTGAACGTGTAGAAACTTCCGCTTTCTGTAATCACCGACATGTTGGTTTCCTCACGGAAATTCCTCACCGTGGCCTTGACACGGATGATATTCTCCGCTCCGTCTGCCTTGCCCGCAATCAGGTTCGGGGAACCGAGGTCCACATAGCGCACCGCCGAGGGGAAGATGATGTGCGTGGTCTTTCCATAAGTGACTTCCAGTCCGTAAGGCGGGATCATGCGGTCATAGGTGAGTTTCCGTGACAGGCCGTGGTAGATGTCCCCGTCCTCCTGTCCGGGATAGATGTCCTCCACGAGGGTGATGTTGTCCGCAGCGGTCCGCGTGGAATCCGCCGCCTCCTGTGCGGAAGCGGCCGTAGTGCCCGAAATAAGGGCAAGCATTACAAAAATCTTTTTCATGTCCGTTGAATTTTTAATTGGTTATTGATTGTTGTCCTGATACAGCATCAGCGTATATCCCGACTTGAGATGCACCTTCTCTTCGCGCATCTTCCTGGAGATGTACTGCGACAGGCCCTGTATGGCTCCCCTTCCAAGCTCGGAAAGGAGCTGGTCCCCCGCCGACTGGTTGGTGATGGAGATGGTCGTGCCGAGGTTCTGCCCCATGTTGGCGGCCACCTCCCTGACCGCATTCGCCTCCATCGAGCCGGGAATGAATATCCCGTCCTGTCCGTCGCTGTCCAGCACGGCCAGTTCCACCGGAATGACGGTGCCGTCATGCTCGACCTGGAGAATCCGGATGTCAAGGCGCTCTCCCTGGATGCGTCCTTCGCCCGTAAGCAGGGTGTTCCGTGGCAGGACATGCCCACCGACACGCATGGCCTCCAGCAGCCTGAGACGCACGCTTTGCCCGCTGATGACGGTCTGGTCGCCGTGCACACAGGCACGGACGGTGTTCCTTGCCATTTGTGTCCCGGCATCGCCCACAGCCGTGTGAAAGCCCGCATCCGCTGCGGAAAGCAGTCTTGTAAGCTGTACCGAATCAGTGACAGGCTGAGGAAGGAATGACACCACCGGAGCGGAGACCAGCCCTACGGGAATGGCTTCCGCCTTCCTGCCCTTTGACGGACTTTCCGCTTCACGGTTGTCCGCAGTTCCCGTACTGCCGCCCGCCGGCATGTACCTGGCGGCAAGCTCGTAGGACTTCTCCAGCAGGGACACCTGCTCCTCGTAGCTCGGTCCGGCGTTCTGCCGCGCAGCCGCCTGGCGGAGCTGTTCCACCTCGGCTTTCAGGGCCTCCTTCTCCGGATCTTCCTCCGGACTCTCGTAAAAACTTCCGAGCGTGGCGTTGATGTCGTTGTAGGCCGAGGCGGAAGAGGCGAAAGCTTCCGACCTGCCGTTCCCGCCGCCCCGGTGCTGCCGGCTTCCGCTTTCACGGACGGCATCCTCCACCATATCCGATTCCGGAACATTCTCCAGCCTGCGTTCATCTGCCAGGGCGGAGAAGTCAGCCAGCGTGCGCATCTTCTCCTCCTGCCTGCGTTTCATGTCCTCCTGCTCGTAGGCGGCCAGCTTGTCCGCCTCGATGCCCGTGCCTCTGGGGTCGGGCAGTTCGGCATTGAATCCGGCCTTCCTTTCCTCTTCCTGCCTGTCCTTCTCCGACGGGGCGAAAATCAGCCACATGCATCCGAGGAACAGCAGGAACATGCCTGTGAAAACCAGGCATTTCCTGACTTTCTGCTTCTGTTTCAATTTATCTGCGTCCGTACTCATGGCCTTACCTGTTGAATTGGTTAAAAAACTCTTCCATCTCACGGACTTTCCTGTCAGAGAGGGTATCCGCAGGCACAAAGTCAGGAATGTCAAGAGGCTCTATTTCGATGACCTCCCTTCGGGCATCCTCCCGTCCGATGTCATATACCGCACGGAAAATCATATAGAAATTGCCCAATGCGAAAAGTGCGGCCGCCACGAGAACGGTCGCCGTTCTCTGCCGGGGGCTGAGCCTGTCACAAAGGCCACGCAGCCTGCCCCCGATGAAATCCTTGATTCTTACATACATTTTTCCCATGATTCTTGATTTTATCTGTCATACATTCTGATATCCCGGTTCTCCAACACGCGGAACGCCTCCAGGATGAACCCGTGCGGGTTGTTGTCGCTGCGGGTGGAGTTGAGCAGCCGTCCCTGCGTCACGAGGCTCCGCTCCGTGACGCTCTTCTCCCTGATGATGAAAAGCCGGGCGTAGGTCGTGACGCCGTACGGGTAGGCGTTGAAGTCGCACCTGACGCTGTCCACCTCGATGCGCTGGCTCATGTTGCCCGAGATGACGCGGTTGTAGTATCCCTGTTCCGCCAGGTCCACATAGTGGGTATAGGCGGAACGGTCGCTCAGAAACATGGCCCGCTGGATATTGCCCTCGATGGCGTCCTTGTCGGGCGACAGCGTGTAGAACAGCTCGTGGAAGCGCCTGACATGCTCCCTGGCCTCGACGGGACGGTTCTGTTCCAGGTCCTGCGAGAGGGCGAGCATGAGCGACCTGCCCTCGTCCAGCACATAGATTTTCTGCCGCTGTGATTCGGCGAAGCTGTACGCCTTCCATACGGAGAAGCCCACGAGCAGGGTGCATACCCCCAGATAGACAACCCCGAACAGGCGCAGGTGCCGGAAAGCGGTCTCGATGTTTGTCAATGATTTGAATTCCATTCTTCTTCAGTTTTTAGATGATTGTCATTTGAACAGCCTTCCGGCCACGTTGCCCACGGCGGCACCGGCGGTGCCCGCCACCACGGACCCCGTCTTGGACGCCGTCTGGCTCACGTTCTTCCCGTAGTTGCCCGCTCCTCCGCCTGCCTGCACAATCCAGTTCGCCACGGTCGGAATCGTGAAATACCCGATGATGCCGATGATGAGGAACGTGATGTACACGGCGTTGGAGCCGTCCGGGATGAAGTTGGGGTCGGACAGCTGCTCGATGTCCTTCTGGAGCATCAGCACCTGTATGCGGGCCAGGACGCTGCTGAACAGGTCAGAGACGGGCAGCCACAGGTAGATGCTGATGTAGCGCACGAACCACTGGGAGAGCGAGGCCTGGAAGCCGTCCCAGCAGGACAGGGCGAACGAGATGGGGCCCAGTATGGAAAGCACGATCAGGAAGAACGTCCTGAGTGTGTCGATGACCAGCGCGGCGGCGTTGAACATCAGCTCCAGCAGCTCGCGGAAAAAATTCTGCACGGACTTCTTCATGTTGTACATCGCGCGGTCCACATACATTCCGCAGGCCTCAATTGCGTCCAAAGCTCCCAGTTCGTCCAGTTTGTTGTCGAACGCCTCCTTGTCCACCAGGTAGGCCGTCTCGGGATTCCTCCGCATCGCCTCGAACTCCAGCCTGTCCTTCTGCTCCCTATACTCGTTCATGTCGAAGGTCTGCGTTTCCAGTATCCTGTGCGTTCCGGTCACAATGGGCGACAGGACGCTGTTAAGCGTGCCCAGCACGATTGTCGGGAAGAACATGATGCAGATGCCCAGGGCGAACGGACGGAGCAGCGGGAAAACGTCTATGGGTTCGGCCCTCGCCAGCGACTGCCAGACGCGGTACGCCACATAGAACAGGGCGCCCAGCCCGGCAAGGCCCTTGGCCACGCCGGTCATCTGCGAGCAGAGCGGCATCATGTCCGTGTAAAGACTTTGCAGAATCTGGTGCAGATTGTCAAAACTCACAGCCAACAATACCATAAGCCATACATTTGAAATTACCAATAGCGTTCATTGGGTGAGCCGTAGAGGGCCATCACACGGTCCAGGTCGTTCCGTTTCTTGGCACGCAGGTAGGACACGCCGATGTTCTTGTTGGTGTAATACTGCACCAGGCTGCGGTACTGCAGCATGTCCGTATAGCACCGGTCGATGATGTCCATGCGTTCCTTGTCGTTCATCGAGAGGCCGTTCTCGTTGACCACCGTCTTCAGGTCCGTCAGCAGGTGGGCGCTCTCCTCCAGAAGCTTCGTGTAGCCGAGAGCGATGGCGCTCAGCTCCTCCGGCGTGAAATAGGGGTCGCTGAGCATACGCTCATAACTGGTCACATAGATTTCCGTGATGTCGCCGACCATCAGGATGGTCTGCTGCACCTTCCGGGCATCGCGTACCAGATTTTTCACTTTTCTAAGACCGTCATAATACTCCTTGCCCTGTTGGTAGATTTTGACCGTCTCCTGAAAATTGTTGAGCATGTTACTGGCCGTCGAGGACGTGTGCACAATATTTTTGGCGGCATTGATGATGCCCTGTGCAAGATTGCCAGGATCGCTCACCACCCATTGGGCGTGCGCCCTGCCTGCCGAAAACAGGCAGAACAGGCATAATGCCGTAACGATTCTTGTTTTTGTTTTCATTGTCATTTGATTTTAATTGTTCGTTGATAAATGATTTTATTTTTTCCTCTTGCTCTCGGCCAGCTGCTTGATTGCCAGCTCGATATTGCCACTCAGTTTCCGGGTAAGCCGCATCAGTTCCAGCTTTTCCGTCTCCTCGGTCGTATAGGTATAGTACTCTTCCGGAGATACCTCGGTGGCATAGACCGCCGACTGGGTTCCGCCAAGACCTATCCATACTTCCTTGTACTTGCGAGACGGGCTGTTGGCCATGTTGATGGAAAGGATCTGCGCACGTTCCTTGTCGGTCAGGCCGAGCAGGGACTGGATCTCGTCGAACTTGTTCATATACTTGCGCTGGTCAAGGAGAATCTTGCAGTCGCTGTTGTTGATGATGGTGCCCTTGACGATGGGGGACGAAATGATGTCCTCCACTTCCTGCGTGACCACCACCGCCTCACCGAAGAACTTACGGACCGTCTTGAAAAGGTAGCGGATATAGTTGCTCATATTGGCGGATGCCAATGCCTTCCAACATTCCTCAATGAGTATCATCTTCCGGATACCTTTCAACTTTCGCATCTTGCTGATGAAGGTTTCCATGATGATGATGGTGACAATCGGAAGCAGCACCTTGTTGTCACGGATATTGTCCAGCTCGAAGACAATAAACCGTTTGCCAAGCAAATCAAGCTGTCTGTCGGAATTCAACAGGAAGTCATACTCGCCACCCTTGTAATAAGGTTCCAGCACGTTCAGGAATCCCCACACGTCAAAATCCTTCTCCCGTGTACGCTTGGTCTTCAGGATTTCCTGATACTCGTCGCGGATGAACTCATAGAAGGTGTTGAAGGACGGAACCACGGTACTGTCCGTGCGTATCTTCTCCAGGAAGAGATTGACCGCGTTGGAGAGCGCCACCTCCTCGGCGCGTGTCGGCGGCTCGTCGTCCCGTTTCCACAGGGTGAGGATAAGCGTCTTGATGGACTCCTTCTTTTCGATGTCGAAGACCCCGTCCTCCACGTAGAAAGGATTGAAGGCAATCGGGTCGCTCTCCTCGTAGGTGAAATAGATGCCGTCCCCGCCGTGTGTACGCGCATGGATAAGGTCGCAGAGCCCTTGGTAGGAGTTTCCGGTATCCACCAGCAGCACATGCGCTCCCTGCTCGTAATACTGGCGCACCATGTGGTTGGTGAAAAACGACTTTCCGCTGCCCGAAGGCCCGAGGATGAACTTGTTGCGGTTGGTAATCGTACCGTTCTTCATCGGCAGATCGGAAATGTCCAGATGGACAGGCTTTCCGGTCAGACGGTCCACCATGCGGATGCCGAAGGGCGAGAGCGAGTCCCGGTAGGAAGTCTCTCCGACAAACAGGCACAAGGCCTGCTCGATGAAGGTGTGGAAGCTTTCCTCAGACGGGAAATCGCCCGCATTGCCCGGTATCGCCGCCCAGAAGAGTGCCGGCACATCGACCGTGTTATGGCGGGGTTTGCACTCCATCAGGGCGATCTGGCTGCCCACATCGTTCTTGATACGCTTCATCTTCTCCCGGTCGTCACTCCAGGCGAAGACGTTGCAGTGCGCACGCACGGAGGTGAGTCCCTTGCTGTGCGCCTCGTTCAGGTATTCGTCTATCCATTCCTTGTTGATCTGGTTGGAACGGCTGTAACGGGAAAGCGAGTGCATGTTCCTGGCGGTCTGCTCGAACCTTTTCAGCGTGTCGGCGGAATTGTCGATGAAGACATACTGGTTCACGATATGGTTGCACGTGAGCAGGATGCCTATCGGCGCGGCAAAGGAGAGGCGGCAGTCGCTGCGGTCCGTGGAGAGCCGTTCATACCGGCTGTCCGTACCCACGGATGACGGTAAATCCTCCGTTTCAGAAAGGGTATGCAGGCAGAGCAGGTTGTCGCCGACCTTCATTTCCCCGGCTCCGAGGGTGATGTCCTGCAGGCTGGTCGTATCTTCCTGCGAAAGCGAGAAGTATTTCTCTATGATACCCGCGGAGGTTTCCGTGCCGGTAATCTCTTCGTCCGTCAGCCGGACTATGCGGAGCAGGCCGCTGTCGTTCACAATACGCTCGAACTGCCCGCAGCATTCCAGGAACCGTGCGACGGTATCCTTGTCCTGCATCTCCTTGGGGATGATGAACCCGCGCGTGAGGGCATTAAAACTGCTTGTCGTGCGGCTGTGCTCCTTCGTGGTCTTTGTCAGGAACAGGTAGCAGGTGTGGTTCAGGTATGGCCGCTCATTGAAATGCCTTTCAAAACTGCGGCTGAGGAAACTCAGGTCCTCTCCACAGGTGTCCGGCTTGTAGCTCTCCTCGATGAAAATGTCCTGCTTGTGCACGATGCTGTACTCCGGCAGGACCTTGACGGCCTTTACCCAAGTGGAATGAATGGTCTCATACTCGGCTCGTGTCAGCGTGAACACCTCCGGAAGCTCCACCCTGTAGGCCACGGTGATATCTGCGTCCTTGCTGATGATGCACCCGTGCTCGACGGCCATCAGCGGGAAGCGGTTTTCCAGCGTGGCGGTTTTCATGATGTTTCTCATACGTTTCTTCTTTTTTGATGGTTCGGGAAAAACAGCCGGAAGAAACTCCTCCGGTTGATGATGTAGCGGGGATGGCGGCGCAGCGCCTGGAGTTTCATCAGCCCCCATTCGCCGTACTTCGCGTTCAGGCGGAAAGTCACCCAGACAAGCACAGAGGCGCAGACGGTGCCGAAACCGATGCACACCCACTGGCTTACGCCGGCCATGTACATGACGACGAACACCACGAACAGGGCGAGCAGCCCGCCGGCGAAGATGAACAGGTACTGGCTTTTCAGCCCCTTAAACTCAGGGTTGCGCCCGATCCCCTTGTTGACCGTGTACTCCGACATAATCACAGGAAGAATGAGCGGAGGATGGTAGCCGCCACGATTAAGAATATACATGCACCGAACCATGAGGCCGCCGTCTTGGAAGTGTCCGGGTCGCCGGACGAGAACTTGGAATAGACCTTCACGCCTCCGATAAGGCCGACCACGGCGCCTATCGCGTAAATCAGTTTGGTTCCCGGGTCGAAATAGGAAGTGACCATGTTGGTGGCTTCCGTGATACCGCTGATACCGTTACCTTGGGCGAAAGCCCCTGTCGTTGCAAGCAGCATCATGGCTGCGAAAAAGAATCTTTTTTCATGTGTCGAAACTTTTAATTGGTGAGATAAAAAATGATTTCGACTGCGAATATATAGGATATAATCTGTTGATTTACAAGCCTGTCGATATGTGTCACCGGGTGTCGTCACGTTACATCGGCAGGGTACTCCCGGCAGGAGGAAACAGTATGTAAGGCGTCCTTTAATCCTTACCGCAAAGGTATCCCCGTGTCCTGACGGATGCGGCAAGGCGGACCGGTATCCGGCTGCCTGGGAGAAAATCTTCCGCGCTCCGCTTGCGGTATTTTCTCCCGCCAGGCCTTGCCACATACCGGACACGGGGCTGTGGGGCCGGTAAGGAATTAAACTCCGGCAGACGGAAGCCGGGGATTGTCACACTAAAAACAGAAATGTATGGATACGAAAGAAAGGAAAGTGGCGGCGTTTACAGGTCACAGGAAGAAAAGGATGCTGCGGGGCGACGCGGACAACCAGGCCCTGGCCGGACAAATCAGGGAAAAAGTCTCGGACATGGTCATGTACCTGTACGGACAGGGATACCGCGAGTTTTATACAGGCATGGCCCAAGGGTTCGACATGACGGCGGCGGAAGCGGTCCTAAAACTGAGAGAACACTATGAAGATATAGCGTTGGTGGCGGCGATTCCTTTCAGAGCCCAAGCCGAATGGTTTAACCCGCAAGACCAGATGCTTTACAGGGAACTGCTTAAGAAGGCTGACCGGGTAGTGATGCTTTCAGAAAAATATTACAGGGGATGTTACCTGCGCCGTGACACCTATATGGTCAGCAGGGCTTCAATGGTAATAGCATATTGGGACAACGTGTGCAACGGAGGTACATACCATACCGTGAAAAAGGCCGTGGAAACTGGACGGGAAATCATCAATCTGTTTACTGGAGAAGTGATAACGGACATAACTGCATTGCAAAACAATCATGAACCAAATAAACCGAATATAAAATGGACAGATTAAAAAATAGAAACTTATGAAATCAAAGGAACAGATTACAATCCCTGACCATACAGGGAAAAGAGAAACACGATTACTCGCTTTTGTATGGAACTGCGGTTTTTTCAGCAGAGACGTTTCTGATGAGAAAATCATTGAGATGTGGAGGAAATCCCCCGCCAGAAGTCTGGATGATCCTGAAGACGAGACATTCTACGATGTGGAATGTCTGACACCCGATGAACTGGCTGGACGAATCAATGACGAGTCTTTCGCGCATACGGAGGATTACGTACGTTTCATCAATGTCAGTCCCGACCTTTTGTACCCGGATAGGAAATAGGATATCCACCGTCTCATATCGCATACCCCCACTTCCCCCTAAATATTAAAAAGGGAAAGCAGGGGTATGAAACTAAAGTTATCCTGTATGTATCATATCACTCTTTCAGATTCAACCAGAATCTCCTTCATCTGACCGTTTCAGGATGGCCACGTTTGAACTTCCTGATCACGCATACTTGTCTATATCGAAAGGCTCATCTTCCTTACTGCCTTTTCTTCCTGATACACCCCTCCGGTTTCCCAGATACTTGTCAAGCAAACCGTTCACCTTCTCCAGATTGCTCAGCTTGTCGGTCAGGAAAGCCAGTATCTCCGTTTCACTCAGTTTGTAATGGATGGTTCTTGCGGCACGCAGGGCTTTCTGTTCGTCAACAATCCCGGAAGTAAGTACTTCCGCCACGTTGTTTATTTCCTCGATTGTCAATGCCGTGTTGAAATCCGGGTCGGGTTCGGCATCTACGGGAGCCATCAGTTCCTCACGCTCTTCTTCTGTCAGTCCTTTGTTTTCCTGCTCCACATCATCAGAACCGATATCCTCGTCTTCCTCCAATGGAATTTTCTCCATCGGCTCGGAACGGGTTGGAGTCATCCTTGCAACTTTCGGGTCTTCCAGATAGATGACCTTTGTCTTGCCTATCACATCATCGTCATCCGAAGAAGAGGACGGAACAGCCGTTTCGATTTTTCCTTTGGACTTATCCGTTTCCGGCTTTCTGCGCCTTGCCTTTCTGCGGGCACGACGCTCCGCCTCTTCCTTGCGTTGTCTGCGGTATCTCCACACTCTGACACGGGCAATCCGCATCAGCCTTAAAATGCGGTCCCATATTCCGTACATACGTCTGTGGAAAATAAATGTCCACAAATGGCACAATATATAGACAGCACATACTGCCTTTACGGTAAAATAAAATATCGCAGTCATAATTATAAAGGTTTGGTGATACATTCCGTGTACAGCTTTGACATCTCATGCTCGTACTTCTTCAAATGTTCATCTATAATCCTGTTTACAAAACCGGAAATGGGCATCTCAGGAGCGGTAACTGCCAGAAAACGCTTGATGTAGGCATAACTCTCCCGGTTGATATATACTTGTATCCGGTTGCCTACAGGATAACTTACCAGATAGGAGGATTTATAAGAACCGGTTTCCGAAGACTTGAAAGCGGATGTGTTTTCCAGTACCTCAAATGTTATTTCGGAAGCATCATCATCCCCATTGTCATGTCTTGTGATGTCTGCCGTTTCTACAGAAACGTCGCGGACATCCTTTCCGCTTTTCCTGCCCTTGAACAGCCTACGGAAAATAAACAATGACAATCTGTAAACAGTGTAAATGCAGCAACAGGCAACAATGGCCTGAAAAATAATCTGTGTCATAATCAAAATGGTTTTAATGGTTTATAATACTCTTTGTTATACAATTCGTTGATTTCGTCCCAGTGTTTCTGCAGATGGTCCACAAGGATATTGCTGATAAAGCCGGATATGCTCATCTCCGGAGCGATGACAGGCAGTACCCGTTTGATGCACTCGGCCACTTCACGGTTGATATACACATGGGAACGGTTTGACGCGGGTATATTGACCAGAAACCTTTCCCGGTATCCGAAGGATTCATCCTTTTTCCTTTTGGGCTTCTCCACGGAGGGCTTTTCCGCTGGAGTATCTGCCGGTACGGTTACGGCGGGGCTTTTCGCTTCCTGATGTTCCACGGACTTTTCTTTCGGGGCGGGGCTGTCCTTGCCGAAAACAGGTATGTCGCCGACAATGATTTCCTTCAGGACATCTTCGTCCACCTCTACGATTTTCTTTTTCATGACTGTCCGAGTTTAAGTTTGACCATAAGTTCTTCCGCAAGTTCCACCAGTCCGCTGCCTTCCAGTTGTCTGGCCGGAGGAGGCAGCAGCGTGCAACGGAAAAAGGCACGCTTGGCATGGGTAATCTCCTTTTCATAACGGCACAGGTCAGGAAGCGTGCTGTCAAGGACTGTCAGATGCAGCTCCCTCATGACTTCCGAATATGACTTGAGAATCTCCACATTGGTACGTTTTTTCAACTTGTTCCAGAAAAAGAAGATGTCCTTGAGCAACGGGGTATTTTCCATCTTCTTGATATGGTCAAGCACGGTCGTGGCAAAGGACAGCGTACTCTGCATCACAATCAGGTCCGGAACGGTGGGAGTAAGCACGTAATCCATATTGACAATCGTACGGAATACCCCGGTGGACTCGACCGTTCCGGGAAGATCCACGAAAATAAGGTCGTAATCCCCGCTTGCCGCAATCGCATCAGCCGCCTCCCTTGCCTTTTCAGCGGTGGAGCCTACAATGGGATAGGCCTTTTTCTGCACTTGGTTCCACTGCTGTTTGATCAGTTGCCGGTAATAGGCACTGTTGGAAACAGCCTTTTTGTCACGCTCCCTCATACGTACGAGACTGTGTTGGGGAGAGTCACAGTCAACGATAGCCACGTTCAGTCCCTTCTCGAAATGGAAGTAACTGGCAAGCACTACGGACAGGGCCGATTTCCCGACCCCTCCTTTCTGGTTGCTGATCGCAACGAACAAAGTTTCTTTACTCATAAGTCTTTCTTTTTAATTGTCATTGAATAAATACCGGTGCCATCCACTAATCCGTGAATCCGCAGACGTTTCTTTCCAACCATCCGAATCCGCATCCATTAACGGTATCATCCGGTGTCATAACCTTTGATGCGACTGTTACCGCATCTTTCCGACATAGCTTCCATCCGCGGTCTGTCTGTTGGTCATGACAATCCGTCAACGGTCCCGTCCGATATTGTTTCCATCATCCCAACCGTTACCGGAATCATCGGATAACATGACCATTATTTCGCTATCAGAAGGCCGGTTGCAACCGTCCGCACTGCAAATAAAAGAGGATTTTCCCGAATAATCACCATCATCCGGAGACGGTGACGACCTGTGTCACCGTCTGTCATCACGTTACATATAACGCACTATTTTACAGCAAAATAAACCGCCATAACTTTGCACCGGAAACGGAAATGGATGCCGGATGGAGCTATCCCGGAGCCGAAGAATGAGGCCAAGGGTCAAAACACAATTTGACGAAGGCAAATTCATGTTCAAACGAACATAGCAAGTTGTGTTTTGGGCAGCCCGAAATGATTCGGGCATCCCAAAACAAACTTGCCACTCGCCTGAAGGCTCGGGAGGGATTTCCTCCAAAGTCGGAAATCCATAACGGAAAATCAGAAACAGAAAAACTCAATGCGTATGGAAGAAAACAGTAAAAGAAGAACAAGAAGAAGCACGGGCAGAAAACCGAAGACCGACCCGGCAGTATTCCGCTACGGCATCAAGCTGACCTCGGAAGAGAACGGAAAATTCGAGCTGCTGTTTGAGAAATCGGGCATGAAACAGCGGGCAAGGTTCATCAAGGCGATGATTTTCGGACGCGAGATGAAGGTCGTCAGAATCGACAAGGCGGCGATAGACTACTACATCAGGCTGACGAATTTCTACCACCAGTTCCAGGCCGTCGGCAACAACTACAATCAGACGGTGAAGGCCGTCAAGTCCAATTTCGGGGAAAGACGGGCGTTCGTCCTGCTCCGCAACCTGGAGAAGGCCACCATCGACCTGGTGGTGCTGGGCAAGCGGATCATCCTGCTGACCCGGGAGTTCGAGGAGGAGTACCTTATAAAGAGAAAAAGGGAGGAACAGCGGGATGGTGGCTAAAATCAACAGGGGCGTATCGCTTTACGGGGCGGTCGCCTACAACCAGCAGAAGGTGGACGATGCCACCGCCCGCATCATCGCGGGCCACCGCATGATGACCGACCTCACCGGAAATCCCCGCAATGTCATGCAACAGACGCTGTGGGCTTTCGAGAGCTACCTCGCCGCCAACAGGAACACGGAGAAGCCGGTACTGCATATCTCCCTGAACCCATCGGTGGACGACCGCCTCACTGACGGACAGTTCGCAGAACTGGCACGCGAGTACATGCAGAAGATGGGTTACGGCGACCAGCCCTACATCGTCTATCTGCACGAGGACATCGGCCGCAGGCATGTCCATATCGTCTCCACCTGCGTGAAGGAGAACGGTGAGAAAATCAGTGACGCCTACGAATGGAACCGCTCGATGAAAGCCTGCCGGGAACTGGAAAGCAGGTTCGGGCTCAAGCCGGTGGCGGACAAGCGGAACGAACTGCTGGAACCGTACCTCAAGAAGGCGGACTACCGGGACGGTGACGTGAAACGGCAGACCGGCAATATCCTAAAGAGCGTGTTCACCGCCTACCGCTTCCAGACATTCGGGGAGTTCAGCGCTCTGCTGTCCTGCTTCAACATCGAGGCCAAACAGGTTCGGGGAGAATTTGAAGGCTCACCCTACAACGGTATCGTATATACCCTGACGGACGATGCGGGCAGGCCGGTATGTACGCCCATCAAGTCATCCCTTATCGGCAGGCGCTTCGGGTATGAAGGCATCGAGAAACGGATTGCCCACAACGTCCGCGACTTCAGAAACCGGAAATGGCGGCCGAAGATACGGAACGACGTGGCGCTGGCCATGCACGGCTGCCGGGGCAACCGGGAGGACTTCATCCGGCTGCTCGGGGAAAAGGGCATCGACGTGGTGTTCCGGGAAAATGAGGAAGGGCGCATCTATGGCGTGACCTTCATTGACCACAAGAACAGAGAAGTATATAACGGTTCCCGTCTGGGCAAGGAGTTCTCCGCCAATGCCTTCGAACGGCTCTTCAGCCGGCCGCAGGAGTTTCCCGAACCGGAATTCCCCGTGCAATACGCCGGCACAGTGGAGAACCTTTCCGACAGCATGGAGAGCGCCATCGAACAGGCTTTCGGGATCTTCAGTCCCGACATCAACGGCCCCGACCCGCAGGAAGAGGTGCTTGCCCGCAGGCTGCAACGCAAAAAGAAAAAGAGACGCCGTTCACGCGGCATATCCTGACTTCAATTACCAACCATTAAAATTTTTACAGTCATGCAACAAGAAGATGATTTGAGGGGACTGGCCAAGGTCATGGAGTTCATGCGGGCCATTTCCATCGTGTTCATTATCATCCACGTCTATTGGTTCTGCTACCGGACATTCGTGGATATGGGCATAACCATAGGCGTATTGGATAAGATACTCCTTAATTTCCAACGGACGGCGGGACTTTTCAGCAACCTGCTGACAACGAAAGTCTTTGCCGTCATATTCCTTGCCCTGTCATGCCTGGGCACCAAAGGGGTCAAGAACCAGAAAATGACCTGGCGGAAGATATATGCCGCCTTCCTTTCGGGGCTGGTGCTGTTCTTCATGAACTGGTGGATGCTCGACCTCCGTTCAGCCCGACAGCGAACGCAGCCGTATATACGCTGACGCTCACCGTAGGCTACATTCTCCTGCTCATGTCGGGAATATGGATCAGCCGGATGCTGAAACACAACCTCATGGAGGATGTTTTCAACACCGCCAACGAGAGTTTTATGCAGGAGACAAGGCTCATGGAGAACGAGTATTCCGTCAACCTGCCCACGAAGTTTGTCTATCAGGGCAGGGAATGGGACGGTTGGATCAACATCGTCAATCCTTTCCGCGCCTCCATCGTGTTGGGAACGCCGGGATCGGGAAAGAGCTACGCCGTGGTGAACAACTACATCAAGCAGCAGATAGAGAAATCCTTTGCCATGTATATCTACGACTACAAGTTCCCGGACCTGTCGGAGATAGCCTACAACCACCTGCTCAAGCACAAGGAACATTATAAGGTGAAGCCGGAGTTTTATGTCATCAACTTCGATGACCCGAGGCGCAGCCACCGGTGCAATCCCATCAACCCGAGATTCATGGCGGACATATCCGATGCCTATGAGTCAGCCTACACGATAATGCTCAACTTGAACAAGACCTGGATACAGAAACAGGGTGACTTTTTCGTGGAATCACCGATTATACTTCTTGCCGCAATTATCTGGTATTTACGGATTTACAAGGACGGAAAGTATTGTACGTTCCCTCATGCAATCGAATTTCTGAACAAGCCGTATGCGGACATCTTCACCATACTGACCTCATACCCGTCCCTCGAAAACTACCTTTCCCCCTTTATGGACGCATGGCAAGGCGGAGCTCAAGATCAGCTCCAGGGCCAGATAGCAAGCGCAAAAATTCCGCTTTCGCGAATGATCTCGCCACAGCTTTACTGGGTGATGACGGGGGATGATTTTACATTGGACCTGAACAATCCCGAACACCCGAAAATTCTCTGCGTGGGCAACAATCCGGACCGCCAGAATATCTATTCGGCAGCTCTCGGCCTGTACAATTCCCGTATCGTGAAACTGGTGAACAAGAAAGGGCAGCTCAAGAGCTCCATCATCATCGACGAGCTGCCCACCATCTATTTCCGGGGAATCGACAATCTCATCGCGACGGCACGAAGCAACAAGGTGGCCGTCTGTCTCGGATTCCAGGACTTCTCGCAGCTTGCACGCGACTACGGGGACAAGGAGGCGAAGGTCATCCAGAACACGGTGGGCAACATCTTCAGCGGCCAGGTTGTAGGAGAAACCGCCAAGAACCTGTCGGAACGGTTTGGCAAGATACTCCAGCAGCGGCAGTCCCTCTCCATCAACCGGCAGGACACCTCGACTTCCATCAACACGCAGATGGACTCCCTCATACCCGCCTCCAAGATCGCCAACCTCTCGCAGGGCACGTTCGTGGGCAGCGTGGCGGACAATTTCGGGGAGGAGATAGAACAGAAGATTTTCCATGCCCGCATCATCGTGGACAGCGCGAAGGTGTCGGAGGAAATGAAAGCCTACAAGAAAATACCTGTCATCAACGAATTCATGGATGCGGACGGAAACGACATCATGCAGCAGCAGATTGACCGCAACTACTCGCAGATAAAGGCCGATGTGATGCAGATAATAGAAGATGAAATGGAGAGGATAAAGAACGACCCTGACTTGAGACATCTGATTCCGCAGGAAGAAGGAGATAAGGGTTAATACTCGTTGTTTTATTTCCGCCTGCAAAGGTTGTCCCGTGCCTGTCTGGATTGAGCAAGGCCTGGTCCTCATGGGTTTCCGCAAAAATCTTCCGCGCTCCGCTTGCGGTATTTTCCCGGAAAGCCTTGCACAATCCGGCACGGGACGGTATGGCCAGGCAAGAAATAAAATACCGGCTCATGAGCCGGCAATGTATAACTGAATAAAACAAAAGAATATGAAAAAGAGAAGCAACTTCACTCCGATGGAAAGGTTCCATGAGATTATCGCTGGGTACGGTCTGAATGCAATGAATGTGGGGATCAACCATATCCGAATCTTCGGGGATGGCAGGAAACTTTTTGACTATTATCCATTGCGGATGAAACTTTTCGATTACCACGACTGGCATCAGCTGACTTATCCCTTTGCCGGGAACGGTGACAGGGCATGGGAGACAGAACTTGAGAACATTATCCAAAAACTGGCGGCATCACCGCAATAAGCATTCTGTATGAAGGAGAACAATTACACAACGCTCGTTTGGGACAACATTCCCGAATGGGCGATTTTTTCATTGGAATACGGTATTGAAGAAGACCTCTTACTTTCCGATGAGGACAAAGAGATGATAACTCGGTTCATTGCCGAGAATTTTCCGAACGGATACACAATGAGCGTGGACTGGGATTCATACAGGGAGTTCGACCGTTATCCAGCTTTCGGGAAACCGTGCAAGACCTACAAGATCAATTTTGTAACATCCCAACAAAAGATAATGTCATGATAAAGATTACATTAAGTGAATCCCCAAAAGTAACATTTCTTCATTTTCCCCTATTGTAATGTTCATTTGACATTGTAGGCAAAAAAATCGTTGTATCCATTATAGTCTGTTATTTTTGTAATTTATCTATCAATCGTGAGCGAACAAATTCATAACCTAATTGTGGATTGAATTCTATGTCAGGGCGAAGCAGATTTTGAGTGTCTCCCAGGAAATCCGGATCAGACATCTTTACCTCCATATTGTTGATGAATTGTTTGTAAGTTGGTGGCTGTTGTACGACAAAGGACATATAACTTCTGTAACAACGAAGTATTTCATCAATATTTACGGAGGCTTCGGATAAAGCTACATATAAATCAAAAAGATCCCTTCCTTTTTTCCGTTGATACAAAGCCCTGAGTTTTGTACCCAAAAGTTCATTCAGACGATATGTCGTTATCTCACATTTGCCCGAGAACCAATTGTTTTCCATCTCAAATGGCATTTTGACCAATCCGAGTTCATTGAAATGTTCAAAACAATTTATCTCGATTTTCAATCGAAGCGGAACGGTAGGAGGTATCTCAGATTCCATACGGAACAACATGGTATTATTATACCGCTTTTGCTTTGTAACCCTGTCAGGTAAAAAGCTCAACACTTCGCCCAGTCTGAACATGATTGATTTTATCGGCCCCGGTGTGATTTGCACCAAGTCAATATCTTCACTATATCTGGGCTGTGGCGACAAATACAGCTTATGAAGTGCCGTACCTCCCCTGAAAGCCAACTGTGAAGCAAGGTACTCATCACTGAAAATGGCGACCAGCGCACGGGAAATAATGAGGTCTTGTTCCACTTGCGCATTGTCATTCCATGGAACAATTTTATTCCATTGGGTAATAGCAGTCCTGTTTATCATATTTCGTCTGTTTCTATTATCGAATTTACATTAACTTTCCAACGAGTGCTCTTTTCCGCATTCTTTTCAGGCCGATTGGTACTTAACGGGACATATCTGAAACGTTTGACATATAATAGTAATTCTGTATAAAGCACTTCCGCAATTTCTTTCTGTTCAAGCACCTCCTCCAGTATATATCCCAGACGTTGTATGGTGGCAATGGAAGTATGACAGAACAAATTTTTCGAAGCATTCCGAAAATCCATCTTCTCGGTCAACTCCTCCAAAACGGTGGCAGCTCTTGAAAGACCGCCGATATATTGTTCATACTGCACCAAGTCTATGGCAGTCATTTCCGTGTTCGAATAATAGATCACGCCTGTTTCAGAGTTCTTTGACAGTAAAAACTCCGATGGAATCTCCTTACGGTATGTCCAGACAAATGTACTGTTTTTTGAAGACGAGACGGATGACTTAGGATATATGGTCGTTACGGAAAACTTTTGCGGACGCTGGTGTGCCGCACCTAAAATTGCCGCAGCGCTCAACAGACTTATATAATATGGTTTTTTCAGATATGACATCAACTGATCAATATAATATACTGGAGGTACAATCCTTTTAGCTGCATATTGCGGAGGGATAATAACATAAAATCCCTTATACGCAGAATATAGGATACCCTGAGACGATAATCGGAAAAGTTCATTCCTGATGACCTGTTCCGAATAATTGGGAAATGTCAGCCTTATATCCTCGACAGAAAAAGTCGGGAATCCACTTATTTCTCTATGCCGAGTCCATTCTCTGATTGTCATATCGAGCAGTTTTAGTGCAAAGGTAATCAAAAAATGATTATTTCTGCACTTTTTTGGCGCATTTACAAAGCAGAAGATGAATTTTCCCCATTCTTCTATGAAAAGGCATCATAAGCCCCGCTTCACTTGGCAAGTCCCCCGGAGAAGATAACTCGGAGGGCGAATACCTCCGCGTTCAGGCCTCCGGTTTTCGGGACAGAAAATTCCCTATGGTAATTTTCCGCCCGAAAAAACGCTCCGGTATTGCCGTCCGAGTTGGGGAAAGGATTGGGACTTGGCAAGCGAAGCGACCTACGACGCATAAGTACAGGGTCAAAGAAAAAACAATCTGACGGGGCTGTTTTTGCGGTTCCGGAAATCCCAATTGGTTGCCGCCTTCACAGCACATTTCCACCCGGAATCCGCCTCCTGTCTCCAGGAACACATCAGGACGGGACAAAGGCTTCGCTCGCTCCCAACTCTGCATAGTACAGTTTTTGTTTCCGTTCCGTCCGGCCGTTGTCCTGCCCTGCGGTGCCGTTTCCCTGATTTATCCCTTTGTTGTCCCCTCTCAGTTCCTTCTCCCGTCGCGAGGCTGTTTCCCTTCCGTTTCCCTGTTTTTTCCTTCCCTGTCTGGAAGCCTGCGGTGAAATAGGATGACATACGGTGTAATGTATATCCTAACAAACTGTAATTCAATTATTTATCAAAATAAGTCCTATATATTTGCACCGACAACATCAGTATTAACGCTAAAAAACTTTCAGTTATGGCAAAGAAAAATGCAAGGGAAGAACCCCCAAGTCCGGGGCCACAGGTCAGCGAGAACGTCCAGATGAGCGACATCGTCTTCATCCTTGACAAGATGGAACTGCTTCTGAAGGCGGTGTCCGAAATCGGGAAGGACGGCAAGTTCAAGACGGTGCCCGCAGACAAGGAACACCGCAACTCCTTCCTGAAGATCGACCGCTATGCGGACATCATCGAGAATTTCATCAAGAACTTCTGGAGCCAGTTCAAGGACCCGACCCGTTTCGGCATCCTATCCGTCAGGGAAGGAAGCCTTGACGACCCGGAAGTGCGGCAGGCGGTGGAAGACCTCGCCGCAGGGAAAAAGACGGAAGCCGTGGAAGAGTTCCTCAAGAAGTATGAAATCGTCCCACGGGACAAAGAACAACAGAGTACAAACCATCAAAATCAAGAAGAAATGGCAAAGAAAACCGAGACACAGCAGCAGGTTGCCGCAGAAGGTGGCCAGCAGCAGAACACCAACCGTTACAACGAGTCCATGATCAACTGGGAGCAGTTGAAGAACTTCGGGCTGTCCCGCGAATACCTCCAGGAGCGCGGGCTGCTCGACCAGATGCTCAGGGGATACAAGACCAACCAGGTCGTGCCCATCACCATGAACTTCGGCTCCGCCGTGCTGCGTACAGACGCCCGCCTGTCCTTCCAGCAGTCCAGAAACGGGGACATCGTGCTGGGCATCCACGGCATCCGCCAGAAACCGGACCTCGACCGCCCGTATTTCGGGCACATCTTCTCCGACGAGGACAAGCAGAACCTGCTGGAGACGGGCAACATGGGGCGTGTCGTGGAGTTGAAAGGACGCAACGGGGAATACATCCCCTCCTTCGTCAGCATCGACAAGCTCACCAACGAGGTGGTGGCCACCAAAGTGGACAACGTGTTCATCCCGAACGAGATAAAGGGAGTGGAACTGACCGAGCAGGAGAAGAACGACCTGCGGGAAGGCAAGAAAGTCTATATCGAGGGCATGACCGCCAAGTCGGGAAACGAGTTCAACGCCTTCATACAGGTCAACGCCGAGCGCAGGGGCATCGAGTACATCTTCGAGAACGACAAGCTCTTCAACCGCCAGTCGTTGGGAGGCGTGGAACTGACGCAGAAGCAAATCGAGGACCTGAACGCGGGCAAGGCCATCTTCGTGGAGGGGATGAAGCGCAAGGACGGCGAGATCTTCTCCTCCTTCGTGAAGCTGGACGAGGCGACCGGAAAACCCGCCTATACCCGCTACAACCCGGATTCCCCGGAGGGCGCCCGCGAGATCTACATCCCGGAGGAAATCAACGGGGTAAAGATCACGCCGGACGAGAAGAAAGAGCTTCTGGCCGGGCGGACAATCTTCCTCAACGACATGGTGAACCGCAAGGGCGAGGTGTTCTCCTCGTTCATCAAGGCGGACCTGGAGACGGGACGGCTAAGCTACTCCCGCACGCCGGACGGCTTCGACCAGCAGGTGGACTTCAAGATACCGGACAAGGTATGGAACGTGGAACTGACCCGGAAGCAACGCGCCGACCTCCAGAACGGCAAGGCGGTGCTGGTCGAGGGCATCAAGGGTTATGACGGCAATACCATCGCGCAGTATGTGAAGGCGAACTTCAACCAGGGCCGTCTGGACTACTACAACGAGAACCCGGACCGCAAACGGAACGCCTCGCAGCGTAACGTGGTGGCTGCGGCCCAGAAGCAGGAACAGGGCAGCCGCAAGTCCAAAGGCGCAAGCGTGTCCTGACAAGATTAACAAGAAAAAACGAATGTTTTATAAAAAAAGAACAAGAAGATGAACAAGGAAAACAACAATACGCCTTTCAAGGCAGAGGATGTGAACTGGGACGAACTGGCCGCCATCGGCATCCTGAAGGACGAGCTGGAAATGGCCGGAGAGCTTGACACGCTCCTTAAAGGGGAAAAGACCGGCGTGATACCGTTGAGCCTCGTGCTCCTCGGCGTGGACGTGGTGATGGACGCCACCCTGCAGCTGGTACGCAAGGGGGAAGCGCCCCTGCTCGAAATCCAGGGTGTCACCCCTCCGGGCAGATGAGCCTGCCGCAGCATTAAACAAGAAAATGTCTAACCGCCGTTTCCTGTCTTCCGCATGGAAAACGGGAAACGGCTTAAATCTTATCCGAACATTATGATAGCAATCATCACAGAAAAGCCGAGCGTAGGCATGGACATAGCCCGTGTAGTCGGGGCTGATACAAAGAATGACGGTTACTGTTCCGGAAACGGGTACATGATCACATGGGCATTGGGACACCTCGTATCGCTGGCCCTGCCGGACACATACGGTTACACGAAAACGGTCGCGGAGGACCTGCCGATGCTGCCGGAGCCGTTCCGGATGGTCTCCCGCCAGGTACGCACGGACAGGGGCATGGTACCGGACCTCGCCGCCACGAAACAGCTGAAAATCATAGAAAGCGTGTTCAGCCGGTGCGGCAGCATCATCGTGGCGACGGACGCGGGTCGCGATTATCCAAAGTAAAAGATTATCCAAAGCAATAACAACTATAAGTTTCCAATAAATTGATTTTCAATATTACTTTTGATAATGTTGTTTGGATAATATAATGGTAATTTCGCATAGGGCTGGAACAAACCACCCGTTAAAATCAATAAATATGTCCAACAACAAAAAGAAAAACATTCATGTTCTGATACAAGAATGTACAGAACACTTGCGGTTTCTTGGGTATTCGGAAGCCTGCATTACTTTACACCAGAAGAAATGGTCGGAATACCTGTTGCCTTATCTACAGGAAAAAGACATCGTGTTCTACTCGACTGAAGCCGGAGAATGTTACCTAAAATCAATTCTTTCGAATTTAACCCCATTCTCCAAGCGGGTACTTACCCGTAGTGTGCATATCCTTTCCGCTTATTTGGATACAGGTATTATTCCAAAAAGGATAGTACCAATAGAAGAACATCCTTTGCCCGGAGAGATTGGAGAAGCTGCACATCTTTTTCTGGAAGAGCTGGTAAATAGTCGGCGTAATGATATTACGGTTTTAAAACATCGCCGTAATTTGAGTTATTTTATTGAATTTTTGGAAACCAAGTCAAAATCAAAACTTTGCGATATTGGAGAAGATGAAATCGTGACCTTTCTGAGTACGAGTAGAAACGCCAGGGACAGATATTCTTCTATACGGCTGTTTCTCCGATTCCTGGCAGGTAAAGAATATATTCAGACAGATTTTGAATATGTTCTTTCTCGCAACCGTTATCCCAAACGGGAAAAACTGCCTTCCATATATAGTGCCGAAGAAGTCAAACAAATAGAATCGTCGGTTGAACAATCAGGTCCGGTAGGGAAACGTGATTATGCAATATTGCTTCTTGCCACACGGCTCGGTTTACGCGCTTCGGATATTTGCAGATTGGAGTTTAACCATTTGGATTGGGATCACAATGTCATTGCATTCATCCAATACAAAACAAAAAAATCGATAGAGCTTCCGTTGCTTACTGATGTCGGTGAAGCCATAGTCAATTATCTGCGTTATGGCAGACCGATTTCCGGGCATTCGGAAATATTCTTATCGGCACGTCCACCTTATCGTCCAATGTTCCGTTGGGGAATAAACGGTGTAATATCAAGAATTATGAGAGAATCAGGCGTTGATATATCCAAACGTAAGTTCGGTCCTCATGCTATGCGTCATTCTCTCGCCAGCAGACTGCTTGCCAACGGTGTTTCGCTGCCAGTCATATCTGAATCATTGGGACACGAGAGTTCCTTGAGTACAATGGAATATTTAAGGGTAGATTTGTCAAGCCTGATGAAATGTGCCCTTGACGTACCGCTTGTCAATCCCGCTTTTTACGAACAGAAAGGAGGTATCTTTTATGGAAAAATGTAAATTTATGAGCGTATTCGCTCCATATATGCAAAAGTTTGTGGATGCAAAAGAAGCTCTGGGTTTTTCAAGGAAATATTTTGAAAGTGTTTTAGGGTTACTCGATCGGTTCTTCATCGAAGAAAAGGTACGGACTCCTTTTATCACAAGTGTACTGATAGACAAATGGGGACATACTTTGATTAATAACAGCTATAAAACGATTTGTAGCAAATATTCTATATTGGCACAGTTTGCAAAGTATATGAATAACATAGGTTTTCCTTGTTATGTACCTCGAATTCCAAAGAGCAAAGCCAATACGTATGTACCATACATCTTCACGCACGAACAAGTGCTTTCCATTTTTACAGTGTGTGATTCTCTTGTGGCCAGCGATCACGGAAATATGGACAGCCGTCTTTTTTCTATACCTGCCATTCTTCGCCTGCTGTATGGTACAGGGATGCGTGTGAGTGAAGCCACGTCATTGTTGAACCAAGATATAAATCTCGAGAAAAGAGTGATCACGATAAGGAAAACCAAGAACCAGCGCCAACGCCTGATACCTGTCTATCCGTCATTGCACCAGATGTTAAGCCAATATGTGGAAGCGAGGAACAGGCTGCCTTTACCCCATGTAAATGCCATGGAGTCTCCATTTTTTATTTCTCCATCCGGATTGCCTCTGAACCAGAGCAGGGTTTATGCGTGGTTCAGAATTATATTAAGAAAATGCAGTATTCCGCATTGTGCTAAAAAAGGACCCAGAGTACATGATCTAAGGCATACATTTGCCGTACATTCGTTGATGCACCAAGTAAGAAACGGGGCGGATATATATTGTACGCTTCCTATTCTTTCCGTTTTTCTTGGACATAAGAAGCTGTCCGATACGGAAACCTATGTGCGGCTGACACAAGAGATGTATCCGGATGTACTGAAACTGGAAAGTTCCATTACAAGTTTTTTATACCCCGCTTTACCCAATAATCCTGTAGCCTATGAAAGATGATTTTGCAAAGTATCTGACTCGCTTTTTTACAAGTTATCTGTCCGGAGAACGAGGTCTGAGCCATAACACCATAAGGGCATATGGAAATACATTCTTGTCATTCATAGATTTTATGGAAAAAACAAGATGCATTAAGGCAGACAGGATATCGCTGGAACATCTGACACGAAACAATGTTTCGGATTTTTTACATTGGACGGAAGAAAACAAAGGATGCGGTACATCAACACGCAATCAAAAGCTCGCTGCATTCCATACTTTTTGTAAGTATATGCTGTATACTGACATCTTCCATTTGGACCAATGGCAATCCATATTATCTATAAAATCGAAACATTGCGAAAAGCAGTCAGTAAGTTATCTGTCTATTGACGGAATAAGACTATTGTTGTCGTTAATACCAGTAAATACGAGAAACGGACTTCGTGATCTTGCCTTGATAGCGTTACTGTATGACAGTGGAGCCAGAGTTCAGGAACTCATAGATCTGACACCGACAGACCTGCATTTGGTTAAGCCATATTATGTGTCATTATTTGGCAAGGGACGGAAAAGAAGGCTTGTTCCGCTACAAGAACAGCAAGTGGAATTACTTAAAAAGTATATGGAAACCGAAGGTCTGTTGAAGCAATCGTTGAACCAACGTCCTTTGTTTGTAAACAACAGAGGGGGGAAACTCACAAATGCGGGGGTGACTTTTATTTTGATGAGATACGTGAGGAATGCACATGTCGCAGATCCGAATCTTATACCAGCCAAAATCAGCCCTCATAGCCTACGGCACAGCAAGGCGATGCACTTGTTGCAAGCCGGAGTGAACTTGATTTATATTCGGGATATACTCGGGCATGTATCTATACAAACTACAGAAATATACGCTCGGGCTGATTCCAAACAGAAAAGAGAGGCTCTTGAAGCTGCTTATGCAGACATCATTCCTGTCATGGATAAAGTAGAAGGCTCTTGGGAGAAAGATTCAAAATTGAAGCACTGGTTAAAAGGACTTGGGAAGTAGGACTAATTATTATCCAAAGTAGTTTTTGTAAGTCATTCGTGTCCGGGAAAAATCCGGACTGGTTATTATAAAGTTTAACAATTAAAACAAAGTAGGTTCGGTAGAACCATCCGGTTCATTGACAATATTGCAGTTAGGTTTACAGAAC